>JAUNEW010000024.1:1575-17490 GCA_030525365.1 Eubacteriales bacterium | reverse complement strand
CCACATCTTCCGGTGGTGCCGGTGGAGTCTCCGGTTCCTCGGATTTCTTTTTGGCCAACTTATTGAAGCTGCGGATGACGCAGAAGATGACGAAAGAAATCAGGAGGAAATTGATGATTGCCTGGATGAAGGAGCCGTAACCGATGGTGGCATCTCCCACCTTGATGGAGAGGCCAGAGAAATCCATTCCTCCGATAATCACGCCAATCAGCGGTGTAATGATGTCGTTCACCAACGAAGTCACAATGGCCGTGAAGGCACCGCCGATAACAACGCCCACTGCCATGTCCAGCACGTTGCCTCTGGATATAAACTCTTTGAATTCCGAAATAAACTTCTTCATAACCTTGCTTTCCTCCTAGACAATCAGTTCAATCGCACTCTGAAGGGTGTGAATTTCAATATTATTTGCGCCTTTTTCGTATTCCCCATCCAGGGTCCAATGGGTTCCTTCTTCAATCTCCACCTTAATGTCCCGTGCACTGAAGAAGCTAATATTCGGTGCTTCCAGAGAATTTCCCAGCAAAGCTCGAACCATTTCGTTCAGCTCAATCAGCGAGGATGGAGATTCAATCAGAAGAACTTCCATCATGCCATCGTTCATGTCTACATCAAAGGCATCCAGCTTGAGAATCCCCCCCACCGATGTGGAGTTGCAGATGGCACCGAAAATGTAATCCCCCTCGTGCACTTCTTCGTTGGGCGTTCCCTCGTCGGTGGTCACCTTGGCGTGAATCTTCTTAATATTTACAATATCCCGGATTCCCTGTAGCACGTAAGCGGTGTGCCCCATGATATTCTTCAGGTTCTGGGGAACCGAATAGGATGTGCTAGTAAAGGCTCCAAAGGAAGCCACATAAGAGAAGTATCTTCCGTTAAAAGAACCGATATCGAAAGTCGTTGGTTTTCCGGTGAGAACCACTTCAGCGGACTCCATAATGCTCTTCGGAAGGCCTACACTGGAAGCAAAGTCATTGGTGCTTCCGGATGGAATGTATCCAATCTTGGTTCCGCTTCCTGATGTAATCACTCCGTCGATGACTTCGTTCAGCGTTCCGTCTCCACCGGCAACAATTACTACATCTGCGTCAGCAGAATGTTCAATAGCGAAATCCCGGGCATCTCCACTTTTCTGTGTCATCAGCACAGTCGTAAGGTATCCCGCATTCGAATAGAGCTGCAGAATATCTGACAGATATCGTGCAGTCTGCATGGTTCCGGATTTCGGATTCATAATGAAGAGAATCCGATCCCCGTTCTTCGTAATATTACTCATCTAAAAATCCTCTGTCTCTTCTCTCAATATTTTGCTTCATTTCCTCATACAGGCGGTCCGCTGTATGATCGATGACTTTCTTTCGGCGCACTTCCTGCTGTTTCTCTTCCACCTCTTTCTCAAAGCCGTCTACGTATTTCTTGCTCATCTTCACCGCAATGGAGTCCAGCTCCGGATAAAGAATATCATCCGGCTGGACGAAATAGTTCTGGTAGCTCTTGGAAGAATTCTGCAGCTGCACTTTAAGATATCCCATCATCTTGGTCAAGGTCAACCGGTTTCGTTTCATCACATCATCCCAGGCCTTATTGAACATCATGCCGATGCAAAGCACCCAGGAAATCAGGTAGAACCAGAGCATCAAGGCCACGATATTGGCAAAGGCACCGTATAGAATGTTGTAGTGGGCAATGCGGTCGCAGTACACGGAGTAAATTACCGTCACCACCATGATTCCGCTCCAGGCAAAAATAGTTCCCGGAAGCAAGCATCTCAGCGGCACTTTGATTCTCGGAAGAATATAGTAATTCATCAGAATCATCAGGAAGAACATTCCCGCCGCAATCGGAAGACGTAACGCCACAAGATATCTTGCAAAACGGCTGTGATGGAAGAAGGTCTGAATGATATTCTCTCCATACACATAAATAATCAGCGAAACCGCAATGGTGGCAATGGAAATCAACGCCGTCGGAATCGCCTTCACCCGTTCTGTCCAGAATTCAAAGCGGTAGGTTCCGCTGGTCAGCACATGACTTTCCAGACGTCCCAGGGAAAATTCCAAACCAGACGCAGACCACAAAGCAACCAGAATCAGGATGATATTAGTTACTTTCACAGAATTAGCACTGAAAAATCCCACCAGCAGGCTGTACACGCTTTCGCTTACATGGCTTTCCAGCCAGACTTTGATGAAATCCAAGGACACATCAAAGAGCCCCAGCACCTGGGACAGTACAATCAGTGTCGGCATACTGGCCATGAAGAAGAAGTATGCAATCTGAGCTGCAAATCCCGTGTAATAAGGATCGTCAAACTGCCGCCATATGTGGAATATGATTTTAATCCAGTTATTTTTGCTCAGATGCTCTTTAGTTCTTGTCTCTTTCACGTATCATGTCCTCAAGTATCTGAAGTGATTTCGCACGGTGACTGATTCGGTTCTTTTCCTCCGACGTCATTTCTGCAAAGGACCGATTCTCTCCATCCGGCATGAACAAGGGGTCATACCCAAAGCCTTCCTCGCCTCGGAGTTCCGTTAGTATCTTTCCGCGGCACTCCCCTCGCGCCACCAACTTCTCACCATTCGGGAAAAGCATGGTGATAACGGATACGAATGCGGCACCTCTCTGTTCCTCCGGTACCCCATCCAGTTCCTGAAGGAGCTTTCGATTGTTATCTTCGAAAGTGCAGTTCTCTCCTGCATATCGGGCGGAGTAAATTCCCGGCGCACCCGACAATGCATCCACTTCCAGGCCGCTGTCATCCGCAATGGTAATGACATGGGCCACATCCATAATGGCCTGGGCCTTCAGCAGGGAATTTTCTTCAAAGGTACTTCCGGTTTCCTCCACTTCAAAAGTCGGAATTCCGGCATCATCCCTTGAAATTGTCTCCATGCCAAATTTCTGCAAAATTGCCTTAATTTCCTCCAGCTTTCCCTTGTTTCTGGATGCCAGAATTACTTTCTCCATTGACGCCTCCTTCTACTACTCGGTTAATCCCAGATCCTGCTCTGCCACCTTCAGCATAATTGCACATTCGATGCGCTTCCGGTGCAGATCGCAGCCCAGCTCATAGACTTTGTCAATATCTCCGTTAGAGTGATAGTTGTTGGCAGAACATCCGCCGGCGCAGTAGCGCTTCGCGAAACAATCTCTGCACTTATCTCTTGTATACACGTTATTTCCGTTCAGGAAGGTTTCCACGATTTCCGGATGGGTTACCCCTTCGTATACGTTACCCATCAACATTTCGTCATTTCCAACGAACTGATGGCACGGGTAGAGATCTCCCGTTGGTGTTACCGCCTGGTATTCCGTTCCAACGCCGCAGCCTGCTACTCGCTTATAGATACATGGACCTCCAGTAAGATCGATAGTATAGTGGTAGAAGTTAAATCCTTCCCCCGCCTTCTTCCGCTCTAGCATTGCCTCTGCAAGTTCTTCGTACTGCTGACAGAGAAAGGGAACGTCCTCCTCGTGAAGGGCGTAATCCACATCCGGTGCACTAACCACCGGTTCAATGCTGGTTTCTTTGAATCCCATGTCCGCCATGTGCAGGACATCCTTCGCAAAGTCCTTGTTATATGCGGTGTAGGTTCCTCTCATGTAGTAGTTCTTCTGACCCCGGGCATCTGCCAGGCGCTTGAATTTCTCTATGATTTTATCATAGGTTCCCTCACCGGATTGTGTGTGTCGCATGAAATCGTGCACTTCTTTCCGGCCGTCCAGGCTCAATACCACATTTCCCATCTCTTTGTTACAGAAGTCGATGACCTCATCGTCAATCAGAAGGCCGTTGGTGGTTAGGGTAAAATTAAATTTCTTGTCGTATTCCTTTTCCAGCTCCCGTCCATAGGCAACTAACTCCTTACAGACATCCCAGTTCAAGAGTGGCTCTCCGCCGAAGAAGTCCACCTCCAGGTGCTTCCGAGTTCCGGATTTCTCCACCAGATAGCGCAGTGCCTGCTTTCCCACTTCTAGTGGCATGATTCCAGCCTTTCCACTGTAATCGCCCTTTCCGGCAAAGCAGTATCTGCAGTCCATATTGCATCCGTGGGCCACGTGCAGACAAATTGCCTTGAGAACCGACTGTTTTCTCTTAATCTTTGCAGCCGCTTCCTCGAATGGGTCATCGGAGAACAGGCTGCCTTCCTTCTTGAGTTGTGCCAAATCCTCCATGATCTCCTTAATATCTTCTTCGGTCAGGTTCTCCGATGCGTACTTCGGAATCAGCGCATCGCAAATTTCTTCTGTAGTAGAATTTTCATACATACTGATAATGTCGTATGCTACGTCATCCACAGAATGGACGGATCCGCTGTTAGCATCGATTACTATGTTGTACCCACCTAATTTGTACTGATGTACCATTCATTACTCCAATCACTATATAAACAGGAAAGCGACCTGTCCGTAAGACAGCCCGCTATGCTTCTCATTACACGAAAAAGCGCTGCCGTATCATCAGCAGCGCTCTTCAATTAATTTTCCTTGCACTGTTCGCAATGCTGATTTGCTACGCTGCAAGAAGTCTTGCTAGCGGACTGGCAAGAAGTCTGGCACTCGCCACATCCACCTGTAACGGATGAGTTCTGTAAGTTTCTTGTAGAAATAGTCTTGATTCTTTTCATATCTCTTCCCTCCTATAGTGTTATTTCAGGATAACAAAACATTATCCATTTGTCAAATATTCATTACTGATTCTCTTTTCGAATCTGATAGTGGAACACCGCTTCCGTCTTCATATTGCGGTTCACCACCCGAATTCGGTCAATAACCTCACCGCCTTCGGCATTCACCGGAATCTCCACGGTCTCACCGGTAGAGATGTCGTAGAACTCTTCTTCTCCGTTCACCGGTGGAAGGCTCCATTCCTTCGTATCCGAGTTGTAGGATCTGTGCAGGAAGCGAACTCTTCCCCTGGTCACATGAATCCGGTAGATTACATTTCCTGCCACGCTTGGAAGCATGCACTCGCTCTGTTTCAGACTCAGGGCACCTCTCAGGTTCACCGTACTCTCCGCACTTCGGTATATCATTCCTCGGTAGGATTCCTTCGCGTTCCGCGCCCGTTCGTGAACCACCAGCACATTGCACCCTGCATGACGAATGACATAAGACGCAGTCATACCAATGGTATTGTTGTGGTTCGGCTTCGTGGATTTCGTAATCACAATCATGCTGGCCCCGGTCTCCTGTGCGCATTCGCAAATCCGCTGACCCGGTTTTCCAATGGCAGTCTTGGAAATCACTTCGTATTTGTCCAGATTGCTTCGAATCAGCTCCAGCTGCTCCTCCATATCCTTGTGAATCCGTGCAATTTCCTCTTTGTCCGTAATCATCATCAGGTTCTCATGGACCATCAGCAGTACAATCTCAAAGGCCTTCGGTGAGAACGTGGTCTTCACATGCTCAATGGCAATCAGGCTTCTTGGTGATCCATCGATAGGAACAAGAATTCTGTTCATGTTCAGCCTCCTCACTTCGATTATTTTACAAATCCATTCAGTGCCGTGACGGTCTCCTGAATAATCAGATACCACAACAGGTATTCATTATCAAAGCTACAAATTACATCATTCTCAATCAACCCAGTGGATGTGAATCGGATTCGTGGAGAGGATGCAAGAACTGCTTTTACCTCTCCATCCAGTGTCAGGGTATAGTTCATGCCCACATTGGCTCTCCGAACTGCCCGAAAGGATTCCAATCGGAACATGCCATCCGACCCCTCCAAATAGTAGGCATCCTGCTTCGAATTCTTATCGCAGTAGATGGTTCCGTAATCCTCTTCGCCAATTTGAACTTTGAAGCCAGCCGCCCGGTTCTTCAAATCACCTGTTACCTTCGCCGTCTCATTTCCATCCATGTCATAGATGACGATAGACAGCGGATCGAACGCAGTAGAAGTCCTAGCGTAGCAGTTCTCTTCCAGATCCCGAACGGTGGTGTCGTGGCTGTTGTAATGATAAAGAGTGAACATGTCCAGTTCCTCTGGAAGGGGAGATGCGTCCTTCATCAGATTAGCAATCTGATCCGCCAAATCCGACATCAGGACTGCAGTAATCACCTTGTCTCCAGCGAAAGCCGAATAACGCTTTGGCGTTACTTCCAGATTCTCTGTGTCGATAATTTCCTGGAATCGCCATGCTTCACTTTCCGGATACACCAGATGTTCCACCTCAGTTCCGGACACCAGGCCGATTTCCTTCTCATTCACCGTAATCAGGATGTAATCCTTGAAGGGTGCCGGGCCGAACACGATACACGGCTCTTGGCTTTCCTTTCGAGATCCTACCCAGCAACGTCCCAGCGGTGTGTTCATGTCCGTCAGCATCCGGTACAGCTGATCCAGCGTCCACCCCTTCTGATTCTCTACCTTCTTCTCATACAGGTTGCGGGAATTGAAATCCCCGCCCCCTGCATTCATGTACATCGCCGCTGCCACCAGCACTGCGATTCCGCTGAAGGTCCACTTGCCTACGCTGAAGAACAGTATTGCCAGAAGAATCACCAGGGCAAAAATAATTTTAAACAGTCGATCTTTATTCATTACAACTCCGATTTCTATTTGTTCTCTTCCTCTTCGTGCATCTTCTTCAGAAGAAGTTCCTTCTTGCTCATGATGTGGCTGTAGTTCCGAAGTGCCATCATGGCGTTCACTGCCTGCTCCATGGTGGAGAATGCCGGAATGCCGTGATCTCTCAGCTTCATGATGGCATCTCTGCACTCGTTGCCACCCTGGCATTCCATGATGAACGGCTTGCCCAAGTTCTTGTATTGACGGTGAATTTCAATTACCGTATCTGTAATGGCTTCCACATCGGTTACTGCGGTTGGGCATACGGAAATGACGATTCCATCTACATTCTCATCTCTATAAGCAGTTCTCAGCGCACCACCGTACATGTCCGATGTTGCGGTACCGCTGATGTCTACCGGATTCAGCGGGGAACCGAAGGATGGCATGTACTTCCGGATATTGGTCCGAAGTTCCGGAGAAATTTCTTTCAGCTCCTTAAGCGGCATTCCCAGACGCTCGAAGTGATCGCATGCCAGAAGGCCTGCACCACCGCCGTTGGTAATCATTACTACGTTGTCTCCGCGAAGCGGTGGACACATACCCAGGGCCAGAGATGTATCCAAGAATTCCTGCCAGGTGTTCTCCCGCATTACGCCGGATTCCTGGAAGAGCTGATCGTATTCTTCGTTGGTATGCCCTGTATTGTCCGAAGCCGTATGGGCAAAAGCAGCTTTAACACCGATCTTGGAAGCTCCGACTTTGATTACAGTAATCGGTTTCTCACACTCCAGGCAAGCCTTCTTAAATGCTTCTGGGCTGTCCAGTGCTTCGATGTATACCGCAATACACTTGGTATGCTCTTCCTTCTCTGCATACTTAATCACTTCACTGAAGTCCACATCCGCCTTGTTTCCAAGACCGACGAACATGCTGATACCGAAGTGATCCAGCTGAGAAGAACCCAGTGCAGCCAGAAGGTTGGAACCGGACTGGGAGATCAGTGCTACCGGTCCCTTGTTCGGAAGATATGGTACAAATCCGCAGTTGAAATTGTGGTACGGTGTGCCGATACCCACCAGGTTCGGTCCAATCAGCGGAAGCTGATTCTCTCTGCAATACTCCGTAATCTCGTTCTGCAGGTTCTTGTTACCAATTTCGCCAAAGCCAGAAGAAGAAACTACCGCAATCTTGACCTTTTTCTCTACGCACTGTTCCAGCGCATCGAACACTCCGGATGCCGGCAACGATACGAAAGCTAAATCAATGTCATCCGGCACTTCCAGAATCGACTTGTATGCGGGAAGGCCTGCAACTTCAGTTGCTTTTACATTAATCGGATAGATGGTTCCTTCGTAACCGCAGCGGCGAAGGCCCTGGATTACCTTGAACCCTACTTTCTTCTCATTCCGGCTTGCCCCGATTACCGCAACGGTCTTCGGTTTGAACGCATAGTCCAGACGATCAATAACGTACTCTCTTGCTTCTTTAATTTCCATTTCTCCGTATCTCCTTTCGGAAAAAACTTTAATAATGTTATTTATTATAATGAAGCCATGTAAGTCATGGTGCGAATCAGCTGATTTACATAGCTCATCTCATTATCGTACCAGGAAACCACTCGCACCTCATAGATGTGGGTGCCACACTTCTGCGCCAAAGTCTGCGTCGCATCGAAGAGGGAACCGTAACTCATGCCGATAACATCGGTGGATACGATTTCGTCCTCATTGTATCCGAAGGATTCACTTCGCTCGGCCTTCATGATTTCGTTGATTCCTTCCACCGTTACCGAATCCGTCGGATCCTTCAATGTGGCATCCAGAATAGTAATGGATCCGGTTGCCACCGGAACACGCTGAGCGGAACCAATCAGCTTCCCGGCCAGTTCCGGAATTACGTTTCCAATAGCCTGAGCTGCACCAGTGGTGGTCGGCACAATGTTGATGGCCGCTGCACGGGATCTTCTGAACTTGTCCCCCTTATCCGGTGCATCCAGAATCTTCTGATTTCCGGTATACGCATGAATGGTGGTCATGAAGCCCGTCCGAACTTCACGGTAATCGTTCAGCGCCTTTGCCATCGGTGCTAAGCAGTTAGTGGTGCAAGAAGCACCGGACACAATCCGGTCTTCTGCAGTCAACGTCTCATGGTTCACGCCGTAGACAATGGTCTTAAGGTCATTGCCTGCTGGAGCGGAAATGAGCACCTTCTTCGCACCGGCCTGAAGATGGGCCGATGCCTTTTCCTTCGATGTGTAGAAGCCAGTGCACTCCAGGACAATATCGATATCCTGTTCCTTCCACGGAAGCTTAGAAGCATCCGGCTCCTTGTAGATTGTAATCTCCTGGTTGTCTACGATTAGACTGGTATCCGTACAGGAAACATCATGCCCCAAATATGCACCCTGCACGCTGTCATACTTCAGAAGGTACGCCAGCATGGACGGAGAAGCCAGATCATTAATCGCTACAACTTCAAAATTCTCCAGATTCATGGCTTTGCGAAAAGCCAGTCTACCGATTCGGCCAAAGCCGTTAATTGCCAATCGAATCATAATCTCACCCCTTTACCTGAATTTCTTAAGTTTCTCTATTTTCTAAATCATATTCTACTCGAATGGGAATTTGATATCAATTCCAAGTTCATCGCGAACTTCAATGAACTCCTTCTGCACCGCTTCGCTTACTGGAACACCCTTGTCTTTCCGATATTCCTTCATATCCCATTCCTTCTCACCGGCAGTGTAGATTCTCTCTTCACCCGGTGCCTTCT
The DNA here is from genome assembly GCA_030525365.1 of Eubacteriales bacterium. Classification (GTDB taxonomy): domain Bacteria; phylum Bacillota; class Clostridia; order Peptostreptococcales; family Anaerovoracaceae; genus Mogibacterium_A. Next base: position 8,195 of record JAUNEW010000024.1, on the reverse strand, counting down.
GGGAGTTTCTAAGTGCACGAAGAATATCTCCGCAGGTCTTCTCGAAAGCTTCGCGGCCCATGAACGCTTCCGGATCGATAACCACGAAGAAGTGGCCCAGATGATATGGACGAAGCTCACCCTTATCATCATAACAGGTCAAATTCTTGAGGAACTGTCCCTGTGCCAGTGCGGCAGAAAGAATTTCGATGGCAGTTGCATAACTGTATCCCTTGTATCCCGCCATCTCTTCACCAATTCCACCCAGCGGTGCCAGTGCTGCCTCGCCGGTGGTCAGCGCCTTCAGAATATACGATGTATCGGTCAAAGCAGAACCGTCTCTTCCAATTACCATGCCCGCCGGTGTATCCTTACCAATGTGTTCGTAATACTCCAGCTTACCTCTCTGGGTAATGGATGTAGCCGCATCAATCAGGAACGGATATCCCTCATCACTTGGCAGTCCAATAGTCAGTGGATTGGTTCCCAGCATGTTCTCTACACCGAAAGTCGGTGCAATGGACGGTCTCGCATTGGTTCCGGTGATTCCAATCATGCCCTGATCCGTTGCCATGGAAGCCCAGTATCCCGCAATTCCATAGTGAGAAGAATTTCGAACCGCTACACAGGCTGTTCCATACTTCTTCGCCTTCTCGATGGCCATGTCCATGGCCTGCTTGCTGGCTACCATTCCCATTCCGTCATTGGCATCCAGAACAGCAGTGGTTGGCGATTCTCGTAGAATGTCAATCTTGGTAACCGGATTCAGAATTCCCTTCTTGATACGATCTACGTAAATCGGCTTGAACCGGTTCACACCATGGCTCTCAATTCCGCGGCGGTCGCTTTCCATCAGAACATCCGCGCAAATCTTTGCATCCTGTTCCGGTACCCCCAATTTCACGAAGGCTTGCTCCATAAAGGAACCTGCTACCTCCCACGACATATAGGGTCTTGTTTCTTTCTCCATAATAATCCTCCTTCTATTCCCTGGTCCATCCCGGGTAATCTCCCCGATCTGTCACAATTTGATATCCAATACGTTTCATGCGGTTCTCCAGACAGGCATGGCATTCTGCCGCTTCCTCTCCGGTGCAGATTTTCCCATCATACAGGAGATATTTCCCCCGCACCGACTTCGGTGACAGGCTAGGCATGATGACATTGGCCCCAGCCTGCACCCCCAGCTCCCTGCCAAGAGGATGAATAGTGCCTAACGCCGTGGTTGCCGGTAAAAGTACCTTCGGAAACATCAGTCTCAGAATACTCAGGCAATACAGTGTCAGCTCCAGTGTTCCATCCGGCTCCACTCGGAACGGTGTGTCCTTGTGATGAATGAAAGGCCCGATTCCAATCATGTGAGGTTCCAGTTCCCGTAAGTATTGAAAGTCTGCTGCCAAGTGTTCTTCTGTCTGCCCTGGCGAACCCACCATGAATCCGGCACCTACCTGGAATCCGATATCCTTCAAATCCGTCAGACAACGTTTCCGATTGTTCAGCGAAAGTTCCTTCGGATGAAGAATCCGGTAATGATCCTCCGATGCGGTCTCATGTCGCAGAAGATATCTCTCCGCGCCTGCCTGGTAGAACTTCTCGTAAGTCTCTCGGCTCTTCTCCCCAACGGATAGCGTAATGGCGCAGTCCGGAAATTCATCTCGAATTCTTCTCAGAATCCGGCAGATATCCTCATCCGAGTATCCCATATCCTCCCCGCTCTGAAGCACGAAGGTCCGAAATCCGAATCCGTATCCCGTCCGGCAACAATCCAGAATATCCTCTTCGGAGAGTCGATACCGTTCTGCCGCTCCGTTGCTCCTGCGGATTCCACAATAGTAGCAATCATTCCGGCAGTAGTTCGAGAACTCGATAAGTCCTCGGACATAAATCTGATTGCCGAACGTCTGCTTTGCCTCATCCTGCGCGAGACTTCTCAGATATTCGGCATCTTCTGCATTCCTGTATTTAATTAATTCTGCATACTCAGATAGGGTCAGTTCCCGATTCTGATGCAGCTTGTCGATTAATTCTCTCAGTTGTCCCATAGAATCCCCCTATGGGTTTCATTCTACCATACATGGGGAGGATGTCCAATACATGGTTTCAAAATTTGAACACTTGAGACCTTTGAAATTTCAATAGGTTGATGGATTGCCACAACTTATTTCCTGTAAAAAGAACACCCGGAACGCCATATGCGCCCGGATGCCCTTTCTATCGTGATTTAAAGTCCGTAATTCATATGTTTTTACCGAAAAGGTCCAATCTTGTTCTATACCAATTCTCCCGCATCGGCACGTCTCTGTTCTTCCGGTGTCATCTTTGCTACCGTGATTCCCAGGATTGCCATGACGAAGCATACGATTGGCATCATGTAGTTGAACACTGCCCATGGCAGGTACTGTGCCGTTGTCACGCCCAGTGTGGTTGCAATGAACATACCACAGGTGTTCCACGGAATCAGGCAAGATGTTACGGTGCCTGCAGATTCCAAGGTGTTGGACAGAGTCTTCGGGTGCAGCCCTTCTTTTCTATAGGCTGGCGCGTACATTCTTCCCGGTACCAGGATGGAAATGTACTGTTCCGGCATTACCACGTTGGACAGAATACAAGTCAGCTCGGTTACACCCACCAGACCGGCTGCACTGTGGATTCTCTTGATGATGGCTTCGATAACCACTGCCAGCTGTCCAGTTCCCTCCATGATTCCGCCGAACATCATGGCAATGACGGTCATCAGAATGGAGGATGACATGTTCATCAAGCCGCCGGTGGTCAGCAGCTCATTCAGGGCTTTCACATCCGTGTTGCAGAAGAATCCGTTTCTTGCTGCACTGAGAATGTCTCCGAAGGAAACACCGGTATGCAGGTACTGCAAACTATCATTGAAGATCTTCAAATCTCCCTGGAAAATTGGAGCCATTACCGCTGCGGTCAGAAGTCCCAGCGTAATTCCCGGAATTGCCGGAATCTTCAGGGCAATGGCCAGAATAACAATCAGTGGCGGCAGAAGTAGTATCGGGCTGATATTGAAGTTCTTCTGAATGCCATCCATCAGAATCTGCGCCTGAGTGGTATCTGCCTGTCCACCCGATGCAAACTTGAAACCAACAACGGCAAAGAATACTAGTGCAATAACGTAGGTCAATACCGTGGACTTGAGCATGAATTTCACGTGGGTGAACACATCGGTGCCCGCCATGGCTGGAGCCAAGTTCGTGGTATCGGAAAGGGGGGACATCTTATCGCCGAAATAAGCGCCGGCAAGAATCGCACCTGCCGTTGGTCCGATTGGCATTCCCAGGCCGTGGCCAATTCCCATCAAGGCCAGACCCATGGTGCCCATGGTTCCCCAGGATGTACCTGTTGCCAAGGACGTGATGGAACAAATCAGTACTGCAGCCACCAGGAAAATGGATGGCTTCAGAAGTGTCAGGCCGTAATAAATCATTGTCGGAATAGTGCCGGAAAGAAGCCATACACCAATCATCATGCCGACGATTGCCAGAATCAAAATCGATTGCATAGCTTTGGAAATTCCATCCACCATCATATTCTCGATTTCCTTCCAGCTATATCCTAGGCTAAGGGATACGATGGCTGCGATAATCACACCGATGAACATCGGGATGTGGGGATCCACACCGAATTTGATAATCCCCAGGGACATTACGATTACAAGTCCCAGGAATGAGATAATCGCATGGTAAAGCTTCACCGGTTTCTTCTCTCGTTCTGCTGTAAATACGTTCATATTCGCTCCTCCGTTCTACGGAATTAATCAGAGTTAAACTGACAACACATTCAAGATTTAGAATTGATACTATTATAACATAGTCAAATGTAAGATTATAGAATTTTATTCATATTATTTCACAGTTTTTCTATTGCGTTTCTAGAAAATTCTTCATATAATAAATTGAAAGCTTTTTTGCTAGTATGTGGGGGATTAGAGGATGAGGACCTATGAAGACAATAGCAGACAACATCAAGACATTAAGGAAAAACTATTCCTTAACACAAGGACAGCTCGGGGAAATTGCTGGTGTAACTGATAAGGCTGTCTCAACCTGGGAGAACGGCGTCGCAGTTCCGCGAATGTCGGTTGCAAAGAAAATCGCAGACCATTTCGGTATCAGTCTCTCTGAGATTCTAGAAGAGAGTTCCGTCGACGAGAAGTACGATGTAGATCCGAAAGCACTGGCTCTTGCAAAGACCATTGAACAGAATCCAGATCTTCAGAAAGCGCTTCATGCACTTCAGAAGAGACCGGAAACCGCTACCGTTGTGAAGAAACTGGGCATGCTAACCAATGAAGAACTTGGCATCGTGGATCAGCTTCTGAGCCGGTTCTACAGCGTTCGAACAAAGAGACAGTAATAGAAGCAGTTCACCGCTTTTACGAATGAATGGAATAACGAAGAGACCGCACTAGAACAACTTCGGTTGTGTTTTAGTGCGGCCTTTTTTACTTTTCATCCCGCAAGCCGTCGCCTGCGAATCATGGATTTTTTATTTTCTCGCATCTAATTCCTGGATGTGTGCTCTGGTTTCTTTCTTATAGGCTTCCACCCCCGGCTGATCGAAGGGGCATACCCCCGCAAGAAGCGCTGATACAGCACACTGCACTTCGAAATAATACATCAGCATTCCGATATAGTAAGGAGTCTGCTTCGGTATAGAAATCTCAACCAGCGGAATCCCGGATTTCACATGGGCATCGAAGACACCCCGTTCCGCACACTTGTTAATCTGGTTCAGCGTTTTCCCTGCCAACGATTCCAGCGCCGTGTTCGGCACGCCATAATCCAGCGCCTCTCCCCCTTCCACATCGTCTACGCTCAGAAGGGTTTCGAAGAAGCACGGCGTTCCCTGCTGCAGGAACTGCCCCATGGAATGAAGATCCCGGCTGAAAGTCATGGTATATGGCAAAATACCTTTTCCTTCCTTTCCCTCGCTCTCGCCGAAAAGCTGCTTTAGCCACTCGCCAAAGTAGCCGAAGTAGGGATCAAAGGATTCGAACACCTCCACGTTTTTTCCAACCCCATACAATTTCTGCCGAACAATGGCATAGTCCAGATTTGCTTCGGTAAAAGCATTCTCCGAAGCCAGTTTTGCGGCTCCGGCAATGAATTCTTGAACGTCAATTCCAGCTACCGCCACGGGAAGAAGCCCTACCGGTGTCATAACGGAATACCTGCCCCCGATATCTTTTTCCAAATCAAAGCAGTGAATCTTCTCCGACTCTGCCTTCCGGCGGAGATAGTTGGACGTATTTTCCGTGATAACGTAAGTTCTCTCCGATGCGGCTTCCCCGTACCGATTCTTCATCCATTCTTCGAAAATGCTGTAGGCGGTCAAGGTCTCCATGGTGGTTCCGGATTTGGAAATCACGCAGAGGGACACTTCTTTGCCCTCCATTCGTCTCAGAATCTCCCGCACATATCTGGCGCTGAAATTATATCCGGCGAAAATAATTTCTACGTCGGATTCCGGCGGCTCCAGCATGTCGATGACTGCTTTTGCCCCCATGAAGGATCCTCCGGCTCCCAGTACCAGCAAGATATCACTTTCACTGCGGATTTTCGCTGCGGTATCCAGAATTTCCTGAACCAGGGACTTACTGATTCTCCCTGGGTAATCCACCCACCCGCAGTATGATAGCTTTTTCTCCCAGATATCCTGGAAAAGACTTCTCGCCTCGTCTCGCCTGTTTTCTATTTCTGATTTATCGATGGTTGAATTCTTCAAATCAACGCAAATTTCCATACATATGTTCCTTCCGGTTACTTCTCGTCTTTCAGAATCTGCAGTATTCCATTCCGAATAAGTTGCAGGTTCTGGTCCGCTTCCTCTGCGGAGCTGCCCTGTGCCATTACATATACTTTCATCTTCGGTTCTGTTCCCGATGGACGGATGGCCAAGTTGCAGGATGAATCCAATTCATAGAATAGCACATCGGATTGTTCCATTCCCGTCGGTAGAGTCTCCCCTGTCGCTAAATCTTGAATCCTCTGCATCTTGTAATCCCGGATTCTTCGAACCGGAAGTCCGATGGATGTAATCCCATCCTTTCGGAGACCGTTCATCCGTGCATGCATCTTCTCCGTGGCATCGAATCCATCAAACATTACCGAAGTGGTTTCTTCTTTGTAATATCCATACTTCTGATAGAGGGCGTTCAGCGCATCCACCAGGTTCATTCCCCGGTTCCGATAATAGCAACCCATCTCCGCAATCAGCATGGAGGCCACTACGGCGTCTTTATCCCGGGCATAGGTGCCGGCTAAGAATCCGATGCTTTCTTCGAAGCCGAAGATAAAGGTGTATTCGCCCGTCTCCTCGAACTCCTTGATTTTCTCCCCGATAAACTTGAATCCGGTGAACACTTCCTTAACGGCCACTCCGTTCATTTCGCAGATTCGGTTGGCCATAGGCGTAGTCACAATGCTTTTCACCGCTGCCGCGTTCTCCGGAAGAATTCCTTTGTTCTTACGAACGGTAATCAGATAGTCCAGCAGAAGCACACCAATCTGATTTCCCGTAAGCGCCCGGTATTCGGTGCCATTTTTTACCACCACGCCACATCGATCCGCATCGGGATCCGTGCCGATAATCAGCTCGCAATCCTTCTCCTTCGCCAG
>JAUNEW010000024.1:0-1475 GCA_030525365.1 Eubacteriales bacterium | reverse complement strand
GCCCGAAGCTCCTCCTTCGTATCCTCATCCACCGCCTCGCTGTCCAGCCATTTGCGGTAATTTTCCAGATAATTCATTGATTTAATAACTCCTTATTTTCCAATATTCGCCGTGGATTCATATTCCATCAGCGTCGCCGCCAGGGATTTCTCCGTTGCCACCAGAAGGCCGCAGGAAGGACGGCTTCCCCCTCTCGGGTTCGTCAAGCTCCCCGGATTCAGAAGGTGAATTCCAGACACCGTCTCGTTCACCGGCACATGGGTATGCCCAAAGCACACGCAGCGGCACCCGTACTCCTCCGCCAGATAGCAAAGATTCTGAAGGGACCACTTCACATTCTCCGTATGACCGTGGGTGATTGCAATCTTCCCCGCCGGCGTCTCCAGCACAGAAACCTCCCGTTCCTGCTGTCCATCGCAATTTCCATGCACCGCTGTCACCGGAATTCCCGTCTCCTCTTCCAACCGCAAAGCATCCTTGTAATAATCTCCGCAGTGGATAATTCGGTCCACCTTCATTCCGGCGGATACCCGTTTCACCATCTCCAGGGCTTTCTGAATTTCCCCGTGGGTATCGCTAAGAACCAATATATTCATTCTATTTCCTCAACTTTGTAAAAATATTCTCCGCACTAACGAACGCGGATTTCATCCAGATACTTCCGGAAATCCATGTCTTTTCCGTTCAACGATACATACTCCAAAGTATCGTCCAGGGCGTAGACTAGTTTTAGCGAAAAGAACTGAGAACTCTCCGTCAGAAGGTTCAGGAAAATCCGGTCGCCTTCCCAAAGCTCTAGATGCGGAACCTCTTTCTTCGGAACCCATTCCAGCACTCCTTCATCGCAAGGAATCGGGTCACCCTCAAATCCAGTTGCGGTGAAAAGATGCATGTATTCCGTCACCTCATCCCCGTAGCAGAAGGTCACCAGACCCCGGAACCGGTAATCCGTCAGCGTATATCCCGTTTCTTCCAAGGTCTCCCGAAGAATGCACTCTTCCGGGCTCTCCGCCGCTTCAAAGTGGCCGCCAACCCCTATCCATTTGTCGTGGTTGATGTCGTTCTTCTTCGTGACGCGGTGAAGCATGAGGTAGGAATCCGCGCCATTCACCTCTCCTTCGATATAGCAGAGGGTACTCATGGCCGTCTTCATGCTATTCGTCCTCCTCCCGGTCCTCAATGATATCAAAGAGGTTGTTCATCCGCTGCTTGGACAGCTCATTTCCTACGAACAGGATTACGTCATCCTTGTTGATGCGTTCGTAAGGTCCTGGGGAAATCACGAAGTCCGTGTTTCTCTTGATTGCCACAATGGTGGCCCCGGTCTGCTGCCAGATATTCAGCTCACCGATGGATTTTCCCAGATATGCACAGTGTTCGTCAATGCGGATATCATAAGGAACGAAGGATGCCGTGGAGTGGCTTCGCTTCGTCTGCCCCACCAGGGTCTTAAGCAGCTTGGACAGGTGATCCAG
>JAUNEW010000103.1 GCA_030525365.1 Eubacteriales bacterium | reverse complement strand
CCGGCTTTCCCGTGTTTACATCCGTGCAAACCACGATAAATTTGCTGGGATCGCTGTCGTAAGTTTTCTTGTCCATCACATCTAGTTTCTTTGGCAAAGTATGGTAACAGTACTTCGCCCCGTACATGTCCCCAGTCAGGAAAAGCGACCGCAGACTGCAGTATTTCCAATCTTTGGCAAACCGCATGTTATACCGGATGACTCTTCCCGGTTGATGGGATTTGTAATTGCAACCGAAGGCAGCTCCCGCGGATACGCCAATCACCGCATCGAACTCAATGCCATTCTCCATCATCACATCCAGAACTCCCGCGCTGAAAATCCCCCGCATGGCACCGCCTTCCAGTACCAGAGCAGTTTTCGGTTTCTGCTCCGAATGTGTTATCTTTTCTTTCTTTCCAGTATTGCTTTCTTTTATTGTATACATTTTGTTTCAACCATCTCCATATTTCGTTTGTTTTCATAAGGTAGATGTCATTATAACACATATTTTTAGATTTTTTCACTAATTTGAAGAAATTTTTATGTAGTTTTTGTTGACAATACAAGTATTCAGGTATACAATCTCCTTGTTGGTAGACCACCATCGAATCCGAAGAACGGGAGCATCCATCCGGTGCTCCTTTTTCGCGTCTTGTATTTCCATCCTTTCTTCATATATAATGATAAGGATTATATATAGATACTACGCAATATCGACAAGAAAGGAACTTTATACTATATGAGCATTCTGACCGTAGAACACCTGACCCATGGATTCGGCGACCGCCAGATTTTCGATGACGTGTCTTTCCGCCTCCTGGCCGGTGAACACATCGGATTGGTAGGCGCCAACGGCGAAGGTAAATCTACTTTTATGAACATCATCACCGGAAAACTCCAGCCAGACGAAGGTAAAGTGGAGTGGTCCAAACGAGTTCGAGCCGGATACCTGGATCAGCACACGGTTCTCACCCGAGGTCAGTCCATCCGGGACGTTCTTCGCTCCGCCTTCGACTACCTCTTCGCCATGGAACAGGAGATGCATGACCTGTACATGTCCATGGGAGATCCAGATGTGGATGATAAAACCATGAATGCCCGAATGGAGGAGGCCGGCACCTTGCAGGACCTTCTTACCGCCCATGACTTCTACATGATTGATGCGAAAATCGAAGAAGTGGCCCGGGCACTGAGTCTGACGGATCTGGGACTGGACCGAGATGTAACGGAACTTTCCGGCGGACAGCGCACCAAGGTGCTTCTGGCAAAGCTTCTCCTGGAGAAGCCGGAAATTCTTCTTCTGGATGAGCCCACCAACTATCTGGATCAAGAGCACATCGTATGGCTTCAACGGTATCTGGAGAATTACGAGAATGCTTTTATCCTGATTTCCCACGATGTGCCTTTCCTGAACAGCGTGGTGAACCTGATTTACCACATGGACAACCATCAGATTACACGATATGTGGGCGATTACGATGACTTCATGGAAGTATACCGAATGCGGCAGGCCCAGCACGAGGCGGCTTACCAGAAGCAGCAGCAGGAAATCGCGAGACTCAAAGATTTCGTGGCACGGAACAAAGCCCGGGTTTCCACCCGAAACATGGCCATGTCCCGGCAGAAGAAATTGGACAACATGAACCTGATTGAGAAGCAGGTGGAGCGAATCAAACCGGAATTCGACTTCCATCTGGGACGCACACCGGGGCGCATCCTCTTTGAAACCAAGGGGCTGGTGATTGGTTATGATGAACCCCTTTCGAAACCTCTGGACTTTGTCATGGAACGAAAGGAAAAGCTGCTTCTCACCGGTGCCAATGGTATCGGTAAGACCACTCTCCTGAAGAGCCTGCTTGGGCTGATCCCCCCTCTCAGCGGTACCATTGAAAAGGATCCATATATGCAGATTGGATACTTTGAACAGGAAATGAGTCAGGACGTGGAAACTACCTGCATCGAGGAAATATGGAATGAATTCCCCTCCTGGGATCAACGAGAAGTTCGGGCGGCGCTGGCCCGGTGCGGTCTTACCTCGCAGCATATCGAAAGCCGGGTCAAGGTTCTTTCCGGTGGTGAGCAAGCCAAGGTTCGCCTGTGCAAGCTGATGAACCGGGATTCCAACATTCTGGTTCTGGACGAGCCGACGAATCACCTGGATGTAGATGCCAAAGAGGAACTGAAACGGGCGCTATTGGAATATAACGGGAGCATCCTCATGGTGTGCCACGAACCGGAATTCTATGAGGGACTGGCCACCCGGGTCATCGACTGTTCCGAATGGACCACCCGTCTGGTGTAACATAATACAAGGGAGATAGAGATTCAATGAAGAAACCATTTGTAACAAAAGAAAAGATTGAGGAAATCGCTTCGGAATTCCCCACCCCGTTCCACCTCTACGATGAAGCGGGCATTCGCCGGAATGCAGAAGCGGTCCAGAAGGCCTTTGCCTGGAATCCAGGATTCAAAGAATACTTTGCGGTGAAGGCCAATCCGAACCCGTACCTTCTGAACATCCTGAAAGAATACGGTTGCGGCTGCGACTGCTCCTCCATCACGGAACTGATGCTGGCTCATGAGCTAGGATTCGGCAAGGGAGACATCATGTTCTCTGCCAACTGCACTCAAGAAGCAGAGTACCAGTATGCAGAATCGGTGGATGGAATCATCAATCTGGATGATTTTACCGACGTGGAACTCCTAGAGCGAAGCCTGGGACACATTCCGGAAACCATCTGCTGCCGATTCAATCCCGGTGGCATCTTCGAACTGAGCAACGGCATCATGGATAACCCGGGGGATTCCAAATACGGCATGAGCGAGTCCCAGATGACCGAAGCCTTCCGGATTCTCTCTGCAAAAGGCGCCCGGCACTTCGGCATCCACGCATTCCTGGCCAGCAACACGGTGACCAACGAATACTACCCGAAGCTGGCAGGCATCCTCTTCGAATTGGCGGTTCGCCTGCACCGGGAAACCGGCGTTCACATCGACTTCATCAACCTATCCGGTGGCGTGGGAATTCCCTACACGGAGGATCAGGAACCCAACGATATTCAGGTTATTGGAGAAGGAGTTCGTCAGGCTTACGAAGCTGTTCTGGTTCCGGCGGGTATGGATGATATCCGAATCTTCACCGAAATGGGCCGCTTTATGATGGGGCCTTACGGTGCGCTGATTACGAAAGTCATCCACGAGAAGCACACTTACAAGGAATACATCGGTTGCGATGCCTGTGCTGCCAACCTGATGCGCCCGATGATGTACGGAGCATACCATCACATCACCGTGCTGGGGAAGGAAAACGCCCCAAGGGACCACGTCTACGACGTTACCGGATCCCTCTGCGAGAACAGCGATAAGTTCGCTATCGACCGGGCTCTGCCGAAAATCAATCGGGGGGATTACCTCTTCATTCACGACACCGGTGCCCACGGCCACTCTATGGGCTACCAGTACAACGGAAAGCTCCGCTCTGCGGAAATTCTACTGCACGAAGACGGCACCTTCCAGCTAATTCGCCGGGCAGAAACGCCGAAGGACTACTTTGCCACCCTGGATTTCTCCGACCTGGTGCCGAATCTGGTGAAGTAGGTACCACCCAATACACTTTTTTGCGTAGTAGTTTTTGGCTACTACGCTTTTTATACTAATCCTGTACTCTACGCTCTACCTTTCCTTAATACTCTACTCGTTGTAATACTTTATCACATTCCATTAGGTAAGATGATTATAAATTCACTTACAAGTCGCTAACAATCCAATAAGTTTTGCAGATATTTGAATTCAGTCCCATTTAAATTACCGATAGATTAAATATTGAAAAAAACATAAAATTATTTTATACTACCAATACGTTAAAGTCCTTTGAAAATAGGAGGCAACATGAAGAAGTCATTAACTTGTGTACTTATTATGGCTCAATCACAAATTTTGTGGGATTTGGGATTTCGGACATAGTTCCTTC
>JAUNEW010000102.1 GCA_030525365.1 Eubacteriales bacterium | reverse complement strand
GATTACCGGAGCTGCTTGGATTACGCATCCCAGGTGCCGGGAAACGACTCCGTCATGATTGGAATGGCGGACCGAGAGCAGGTGGACCGGGCGGTGGAATACTTCGAACAGGCCCTTCCGGAAAACTACGTGCCGGATGTCTCCGGAAAGCAGCTCATGGTGGACCAATCTGACTGCGAAGGCTGCGGCACCTGCAAGAACCGCTGTGTCAGCCAGGCCATCTTCTGGAATGACCAGGGACTGGCAGAAATCGACCCGTCCAAGTGCGTCCACTGCGGCTACTGCGCTCCAGTATGTCCCGTGCGGGCGATTATATTCTTATGAATTTTCTTTTACAACAAAACCCTTCTAAACATGGCGTCTTAGAAGGGTTTTCGTATTCGTACTCTATTCTCCGAAGAAGTTGAACTCCTCCTCTTCTGCACCACTTCGCAGGTTGGCAATATTAATCTGGAAAGGCTCCTTCTTCGGGGATTCCCCTGCTGTTTCCTGTTCCATAACCAGACGATACGTTGCACTGCTGTCGTAATTCTGGGCTTTGAGGTTGAAACTGCATCGGAAGATCCGGTCCTGCCCCACCTCACTGGTTCGGTCCGCAATGATGCGAACCACATCACTGATTCGATTTCCAACCGTGTCCTCGAAATAAAGCAAATACGTTTCGGCACAGAGATTTCCTCCAACCGGTTCTCGCTGGTAGAAATCCAAAGCGAAATGCCGGTTGCTCAGCTTCCGACTAGAAGACAGAAGGCTCACTTCTACGGGACGGCTATCGTATCGTTCCCGGTTCTTCAGATACGTCTTGGAATCGTTTCGCAGGTAGTGATACTCAATCACCGGTACCACCATTTCCTGGAGGCTAATGCCACCGTGAACGAAATTCAGGCCGCCCCCCTTCTTCTTAATGCGAATATTCTCCCGCGGGGAAAACGCATCGTAGCGGTCATCGGGGAATTTCACCGGAACCAGAAATTCCGGAAGATTTCCCTTCTCTGTAACGATATACCTGCGGTCCATTTCCATCACCTGTGCATCGGAAGAAACGCTGACTTTCCCATCTTCCTCCAGGGGGCTGTAGGTGTAGAGGAATCCGTGATCCGCTGTGATGAATACCCGAGTACCACTAAATTCGTTCCGAATAATGCGGACCATATTCTTAATCTCTCGAATCGCATCCTGGCAAGCAGGGAACACCATACTATCCGAAGTATGACTGGCCTCGTCAATCTTGTCGTGGTAGATGTACACCACGTCTTTTCCCTTCACCAAAGCACTGCGTTCCCCTCGCTTCATGGGCAGAATATCCTGGTATTTGAGGGCTACGCTGTTCTCATTGAATTGTTTCAGCACCTTGTCCCGGTTCCCGGCCTCGGTGGACATCCCGTCTGCCAGCACCTGAAGGGTACCGTTCTCCCGGGATTCCACTGTCAGGGCCTTGTGGGGCAGCAACGCAGCCATTCCGTATTTGGTCACCGTTGGGAAAATCCCCTCACAGGAATTCAATTCCACCGTACACTGGGTTTCCTGCTGCAGCTCTTCCGCCAGTTCCGCTGCCACCTCGTAGCGAAGGGCATCGGAAACAATCACGAACACCCGGTTATCCTCCCGCAGCACATTCTTGCGGTAGAAATCCACCTGCTGAGGCAGTGCCATAATCCGTCCCACTTTCCGAAGATCTTCTTCGGCGACGAGTGTCCATTGACTTCCCAGCTTCTCTAGGAACCAGTGAGCGTACAGGCCTTCCATCCGTTCGGTTACCTGTTTGAACAGTTCTTCCAACTTCTCGTTGCCGGATTCCAGCCCCTTCGCATAGGCCAGATGGTATTTCCGGTAAAAAGAATCGATTCGGTAGTAGTCCTCCGTATATTCCCGCCAGAATTCTGCAGGTTCAACGGTGTGGAACCCATCGGCGTGGTTTAAGTAGAATTCCTGCATCTGGGCCACCCGATAAATTCCTTCGTAGAAGCATTCCACCTCTGGGAACCAAGTTGTGGTTCGCCGCTTCTCAGAAATCGCGATGATTTTCTCCACATCGATGATATGGTTCCCGATATCCGTCATCAAGGCGGTGAGAATGCACTCATCAGTACAAGGGAATACATCGCTTTCCGCCAGCTCCTGCAACGGTATTCTTTCGAAATATTTCGGAAGGTTCAACTGATATTCGGTCTTCCGAAGCAACTCCTTCAGTACTTCTTGGTCTTCGGATGCCATCCAATCCGAGATGAAATTATAGCACCAGGTCTGATGGGGCATAGAAATATACTTCTCCAGCCCTTCCAGATAATCCTTTCGAATGTTCTGGGTCAGCGCCGTCAGCAGAATATGAATTAATAAATCCATCGGATGGCCCTCGTTACCCGGCGCATAACCAGTGGCCTGACGGACTAGAGTCCAGAAGGGTTTCTCGGCTCCATAGTTCCGGATATCTCTCAGCACCGAGTTCTCCCCATCATTGGATTCATTCGCCTCTTCTAGCAAAACCCCGCGGATAATCCCATCCGGTCACAGATGATCCCTTCCGGTAATCACCGCAAGCACACCTAGGTGACACTGGGCCAGCGTCCTGATTTCTTTTCCACCTGGATTCAGCTTGCCAAAAGCACCTCTTCGCACTTTCGCACCAAAGAACTTCCGATAGTCCTTCACCACACGCCGGAAATCTTCGGTAGCTGGCAGATTAAATTCACTCATCCAGATGGAAATCAAATCCGCCCGGAACTCTTCACTGTATAGTTCCACGTTCAGAAGCCAGTCCTCCTCCAGGGATTTCGGCACTCCTGGACGATACACCAGAAAATCACTCTCCTTATCTTCTTGGCAGAGTATCCGCTTGGCCTGGAAATTATTGTTCCCAGATAGCACCAGAATCTTCACGCCGGGAATTTCCATGGATTCCACCTGTTCCCGGAACTCCCCCTCTTCATCGTACCAGAAAACAATCCGGCGCCGGTAGAAATCCGGCAACGGCGCTTGGAAACGCTGATTCAGTTCTTCCAGTATTCTATCAATATCCATCTATTCCTACTTTCTAATTTCTCTTGTAATCTTAATGATTTGCTTTGGAGAAGGGACACCTCTTCCCAATGCACTGACGATTCATGGAAGAATAGTGACACACCACCTCTCCGATTTCCATCTCCTTGCTAAATTGGTCTTTCACTAGTTTCGCTGCCTCCAGAATGGAAAGAAATGAATCCCGCTTGCAGCACCGTGGGCCACCCACTTCGCTAATTCGCCCAAGGGATCTTGCCGTCATCGCATGGGACAGGGCGAAGGACTCATGAGTTAATGGTGTGGATCCCGTAATAATGGAAACAAACATGCCGGTGCTAATTCCAGCCCCACATGCTCCCCAGAAACCACAGGCTCCCCCGGGCACACTTCTTCCTCGGCTTATCATCTCCTGAAGCGCGGCCTCTAGATTCACGTTACCTCCGGCATTACGATATGCTGTCAAAAGCGCGGCGCCCACCATCACATGGTGTTCTGGACCGTGCATATGACAGAACGGCATATCCATCATTTTCTCGATAATCTCAATGGGATTCTTGGACTCCGCCTTCATGCAAAGGCCGATAATGGCATCCATTCCTCTCATATGACAATCGTTACATACATAATGCCCATTTACACACCGTGTCTTACTATTTTCCTTTCGATGGCAAATCTCACATTCCATCCGCTCATCTGACTCCAGATACACCAGCGGCGCTCCACAGATGAGACATTCTTCTAAGTTTTCCATATTCTTCTCCTTGCTGCGCATATCTATAATATTATCCCAGGATTGCCTCTGATGTAAACATCTTTTATGGAAGAATTTAACATTCTCCCAATGTGACCGTGGGATGAAGTTATGGCGGCGACCCAACGCAGTCATAACCCTTTCTGCCCTCCCTGCCGCCAACATATTTACGCTTGCGCAAATGTTGGTCACGGTTTCAATACGGA
>JAUNEW010000023.1:4157-17836 GCA_030525365.1 Eubacteriales bacterium | reverse complement strand
AGGCAGAAAAGATGGAGAATAACCGGAAAGTCAATGTGATTCTTTCGTTGGTAATCGCTTTCTGCGGATGGCTGTATGTGATGTATAACGTGGATCCTACAACCACAAGAGTCTATAAGAATGTTCCGATTACCTATTCTCATGAGAAGACCATGGAAACGAAAGGTATCGCCATTCGTTCAACCAATCGGAAGTCGATAGAAGTCCACGTTCAGGGACGCCGAAGTGCGCTGAATAAGATTAAAGATGGAGACATTACAGCTCGCGGAAATTTGTCCGATGTGGGAAAGGGCGAGAACACGGTGCATTTGACGGTACACACGCCGTCCAAGGTCAGCATTGTGTCTCAGAGTGAGACTAGCGTAACGGTGAATACAGAGGAAGTCGAGACGAGAAGTGTACCGGGAAGAACAGAGTATGCGGTGGAAACCAGTGGGACAACAGAACCGGTTGCGAAAGCGGTTAGCAATGAATACTTTGAAGTAAGTGGAGCAAAGAGCTTGGTTAAGAGCGTGAAGTATGTTCGCCTTCCGGTGGAAGAAGCGAAGCTTTCTTCCAAGGCCAGAACCTATAGCGTATCGGTAGTTCCCATCGACAGCAAAGGGGATGAGATTTCTCATCTGAAGGTGAGTCCGAGCCGGGCATCTGTTACGGTGGTGAAAGGCCAGACGAAGACCGTATCTCTCAAGGCCCATGTGACCAATCCGGACAACGATACTTACCTCCGGACTTATGAACTTCCGGATAGCATTGTCATCAAGGGCAGTCAGAAGGCCGTTGACAAAGTGGATTCGGTTACGACAGAAAATATTGATTTGGGTAATGTGACGGAATCGGGACGGATTGATGTGGAGTGCGTGCTTCCAGATGGAGTTACGTTAGCCAACGATTCACTGGATTTGGCGATGACGGTGAATGTGGCGAAATATCAGACGAAGAGAATCAAAATTTCGACTTCTAGCATTACTGTTAAGAACCTCAACAGCAAATACAGCGTGTCGTATGGAGGTTCTTCCGTGTACGTGAAAGTGACGGATACTGGGAGCCGAATTAAAGATGTCAAAGCCGATGACTTTTCTGTAAGCATTAATGCAAATGGACTGAAAACCGGAGAGTATGAGCTGAAGGGTGCGGTAAGTTCAAGCACAAAGCTTCACAAGGTAGAGCTGGAAGACAAAAATATATATGTATATCTTAACAAGAAGGACTGATAGAAATGGGTAGATTATTTGGAACAGATGGAATTCGCGGTGTTGCCAACAAAGGCCTGACGGCTTCGCTGGCATATGATATTGGAAGAGCCGCATCGTATGTACTGGGAAATGGAAATCACAGACCGGTGTTTCTGATTGGAAGAGACACCCGAATTTCTGGTGAGATGCTAGAGAACGCTTTGGCGGCAGGCATTATGTCGGTGGGCGGAGACGTCATCAAATTAGGCGTTACGCCGACTCCAGCAGTGGCAAGGCTGGTAAGACATTACGAAGCCGATGCGGGCGTGGTGATTTCTGCTTCGCACAATTCCTTTGAGTATAATGGCATTAAAATCTTCAACGGAAAGGGATTCAAGTTAGATGACCGGATTGAAGAGAAAATCGAAGATATTATTCTGGCGAAAGAATTCCAGCATCCGGAGTACATTGGAGAACACGTGGGACGTTGTCACCAGGTCGAGGATGCTTTTAGCGTATATGAACAATCCCTCTTGGACACCATTGATATCCGCTTAGATGGAATGAAGATTGTTCTGGATACCGCGAACGGAGCATCTTATCAGATTGCACCGGCAGTGTATCAGGCACTGGGGGCGAATGTGACCGTTCTTTCCAATAATCCGGACGGAATTAACATCAACGAACACTGTGGATCCACCCATCCGGAGAACCTCCAGAAGAAGGTGGTAGAGTTAGGCGCTGATGTGGGCTTTGCTTATGATGGCGATGCGGACCGTCTGATTGTTGTGGACGACAAAGGACAGGTGCTGAACGGAGACCATGTGCTCTGCATTTGCGGTACCATGCTGAAGTCTCAGGGCCGGCTCTATGACGACAAGATTACGGCTACAGTGATGAGCAACCTGGGCGTACACAAATACATGGAAAAGCAGGGAATTTCCGTTGATGTGACCGGCGTGGGGGACCGCTACGTGCTGGAATCCATGTTGGAGACCGGATCTGTTCTGGGGGGCGAGCAGTCGGGACACATGATTTTCCTGGACTACACCACTACTGGAGATGGCGTTCTGTCCTCCCTACAGTTCATCAAGGCGGTGAAGGCTTCTGGAAAGAAGGTGAGCGAACTGGGAGAAGAGATTGTCATCTATCCTCAGGCGCTGGTGAATGCGAAAGTGGATCCGGAGTACAAGAACGATGTGATGAAGGATCGAGACGTCAAAGCCAGAATTCAGGAAGTGGAAGACAAGCTCAAAGGCGTAGGCCGCGTGTTGATTCGTCCATCAGGAACAGAACCACTGATTCGTGTGATGCTGGAAGGTGAAGACACGGAAGAGCTGCAGAAGGATGCAGAGTACATTGCGGCACTTATTATGGAGAAATTTGGAGAGAAATAGGAAATGAATACAGTAGAATTAAGCAACAGAATCTATCCGGATATCACAATGACCCCAGAGGATTATGAAAGAAAGTATCCGAAGAGAGACCTCCAAGAAGGGGCGAAAGTAACCCGCCTGGGACCAAGCCCCACCGGCTTCATTCACCTAGGAAACCTCTACGGGGCATTTGTGGATGAGCGCTTGGCTCATCAGAGCAACGGTGTGTTCTATCTTCGAATTGAAGATACGGATGATAAGCGATATGTGGAGAATGCGGTGGAGACGGTGATTTCGTCGTTGGCATTCTTCGGCATTCAGTTTGATGAAGGTGTAACGGCAAATGGGGATGTAGGAGCATATGGAGACTACACCCAGAGCCACCGCGGTGAAATCTATCGCTGCTATGCAAAGAAGCTGATTGCGGAAGGGAAGGCTTATCCGTGCTTCCTATCGGAAGAAGAAATTTCCGAAATCCGTGAGAAGCAGGAATCCCTGAAGATTGCTCCGGGAATCTACGGTGAATGGTCCCGCTACAGAGAGTGGGAAACCGATGAAGTTCTGCAGAAGGAAGTAGCGGAACGACTGGAAAGAGGAGATGATTTCGTCATCCGTCTCAAGTCCTCCGGCACGCCAAATGCTACAGGGGACGACATCAAGAGAACGAAGGTGGTGGATGCAATTCGTGGAGAGTTGGATGTTCCGGAAAACTTCCAGGATATCGTTATCATTAAGACTACGGGAATTCCAACCTACCACTTTGCCCATGCCATTGACGATCATCTGATGAGAACCACCCACGTGGTACGAGGCGAAGAGTGGCTTCCGTCTCTGCCGATTCATGTGGAATTGTTTGATAAGCTAGGATTCGAGTTGCCGACCTATTGTCATACTGCACAGCTGATGAAGATTGGAGAAGATGGCAACAAGAGAAAGCTGTCCAAGAGAAAGGACCCAGAACTGTCACTGGATTACTATCGCAGTCAGGGATATCATCCAATGGCAGTGCGAGAATATCTTCTGACGATTCTGAATTCCAATTATGAAGAGTGGAGAATGGCAAATCCAGATGCGGATATCGATGAATTCGAATTTACCACGGAGAAGATGAGCAACTCCGGTGCACTTTTCGATTTGAACAAGCTGAACGATGTCAGCAAGGATACCCTGCTTCGAATTCCGGCGAGAGAACTGGCGGAGTGGCTTAAATCCTGGTCCGAAGAATTCGCCCCAGAATACGAATACGTGTTCCGGGATATGGACCTGTTGGAACAAATTCTGAATCTGGGCCGTGGAGACCGGAAGCCGAGAAAGGATTTGATTTATGCAAGACAGATTATGACGTTCATCGGTTACTTCTTCGATGAGTCCTTCCAGATTGAAGATGATTATCCGGAAGAGGCCGCATCCGATCGCCAGGCGATTCTGAAAGAATATCTGGATACCTATGATCACAACGATGACCAGGAGAACTGGTTCAACAAGATTCGTGAGATTGCAGTAAATCAGGGATATGCGGCAAAGCCGAAGGATTACAAGAAGAATCCAGATGATTACAAGGGTCACGTGGGCCATGTCAGCACGGTAATCCGTATTGCGCTGATGGGAAGATCCCAGTCCCCAGATGTATGGACCATTCAACAGATTATGGGAGAAGACAAGGTTCGAGCTCGTATTGAAGCAGAGATGAACCGGTAACAATGCGTGAATAGAAAAGGAGAGATAAGTGGAGCCGATACTTGTTATTATGGCTGCTGGAATGGGCAGTCGGTACGGCGGAGCGAAACAGATTGATTCGATGACTAGCGAGGGGGATATTATTATGGATTTCTCCCTATACGATGCGTACCGAGCAGGATTTCGCCGAGCTGCTTTTATCATCAAGGAAGATTTCGAGGAGACCTTCCGGAAGCATATAGATAGTCGGGCAGGTAAGCTGTTCGAAACTACTTTTGTCCATCAGAAACTGGAAGACCTTCCAGCGGGATATTCGGTGCCGGAAGGCCGAACAAAGCCATGGGGAACGGCTCATGCGGTTCTTGCGGCTAGAAAGGTGATTGACGCTCCTTTCGCTGTGATTAACGCCGATGATTTCTATGGTCCGGAAGCCTTTAAGCTGATGTATGATTATCTGACGACGAAGGTGCAGGCAACGGATCACTGTATGGTGGGATTCTCCATCGAGAATACCCTTTCCCGATACGGAAATGTATCTCGGGGCATCTGCCAGGTGGTGGACGGAAAGCTGACGAACATTGAAGAGCACACGGAAGTGGGATACCGAGAAGACGGTAAGATTCACGGGCTGAATGGGAATGGAGAGGATCACCTGATTCCAGAAGGAACACCGGTATCCATGAATCTTCTGGGATTTAGCCGGGAATTTATGCAGGTGATAGAAGAACGATTTTCGACAGCTCTGGATACGATTCTGGAAAAGAATCCGATGAAAGGCGAGGCATACATTCCGACCATGGTGAATGATGAGATTCAGAGCCAGCGGGCAACGATGTCTGTGCTTCATTCTCACGACAAATGGTATGGTGTAACCTACCGAGAAGATCGAGAGGGTGTGGCATCTGCCCTGGCAGACATGAAGCGTCAAGGAATCTACCCGCTGGATTTATGGAATAAAGGAGAATAGATATGTGTGGAATTGTGGGATATATCGGTACGAAGGAACCCCAGGACATTATTATAGGTGGCTTGAAGAAACTAGAATACCGTGGATATGATTCCGCTGGCATTGCAGTGGTGAATCATGGAAAAATAGAACTTCGGAAGCATGTGGGAGCCATCAGCAATCTAGAGAAGCTGATTGGTGATGAGCGCCTGGGTGGACACGTGGGAATCGGTCATACCCGGTGGGCGACCCACGGAGCACCTTCTGACTTGAATGCACACCCTCACATGGACATGGATGAGACTGTTGCTGTCGTTCATAACGGCACAGTAGAGAATTACACCGAGATCAAAGAACGCCTTCAGAAGGAAGGGGTGGTATTCAAGACCGAGACGGACACAGAAGTAGCGACCATGCTGATTGGCAAGTATTACCACGAATACCATGACCTGAAGAAAGCGTTGGATCAGGCCATCTCCGAGATGCGGGGAACCTACGCCATCGCAGCGGTGGCCAAGGATCAACCGGATCAGTTCGTGGCATATCGGAAGAATGCACCGCTGATTGTGGGCATTGGACAGAATTGCAACTTCGTGGCATCGGATTTCTCGGCACTCTTGGCGTATACGAAGGACGTATATCTTCTGGAGAACGGAGATACCGTTGTTCTCACCAAAGATTCGGTGTCTATCTATGATGAAGAGGATCATCCGGTTCAACGCCAGATTATGCATGTGGACTGGGATGTCAGCGCGGCGGAAAAGGGTGGCTATGAGCACTTTATGCTAAAAGAAATCTACGAGCAGCCTTCTGGTATCCGGGAGACCCTCAGCAGAAATCTGGATGAAAGCGGTCGGGTACACCTGCAGGATACCGTGAAACTGACGAAAGAGGATTTCCAGAAAATCAATAAGGTAGTTATCGTTGCCTGCGGAACCGCATATCATGCCGGTCTGGTAGGCAGATATGTTATCGAGAAATTGGCGAGAATTCCAGTGGAAGTGGATATTGCTTCGGAATTCCGATACAGAGACCCGTTCGTGGATGAACACACCCTGTTCATCGCTATCAGCCAGTCTGGAGAAACGGCTGACACACTGGAAGCGTTGCGGGAAGCAAAGCGGAAAGGGGCTCGGGTTCTTTCCGTGGTAAATGTTGTGGGTAGCTCAGTAGCACGGGAAAGCGATGATGTGTTCTACACCCAGGCGGGACCGGAAATCGCCGTGGCATCTACCAAGGCTTATACCACACAGCTGGTGTGCATGTATCTTCTGGCACTCTGGTTTGCAGAGATGAACGAAGCGATTTCGGACGAAGATTATCAGCATTTCGTTGAGGAATTGGAGGCGATTCCGGCGAAGCTGGAAGAAGTGCTCAAGATGTCTGAGCGAATTGAGGAACTGGCAAATCGTCTGTATGATAGAGAACAGGTCTTCTACATTGGAAGAGGCGTGGATTCCAGCGTAGCTTATGAGGGATCTTTGAAGCTGAAAGAAATTTCCTACATCAATTCTTTCGCCATCGCAGCGGGAGAACTGAAACATGGAACCATTGCACTGATGGAACCGAGAACCATCGTTGTGGCACTAGCTACACAGGAAAGGCTCTTTGACAAGATGGTATCCAATATTCAGGAAGTGAAAGCAAGAAGAGCGCATATCATTTCTCTGGCACAGGAAGGAAATACCAGCATTGAGGCGCATTCGGATGAAGTGTTCTACATCCCGAAGACCTTGGATGAACTGACACCACTTCTCAGCGTAGTTCCGTTGCAGCTCTACGCATACTATGTTGCGAAAGCGAAGGGATGCGAGATTGACAAACCGAGAAATCTGGCGAAGAGTGTCACTGTAGAATAGCGAATTAGAAGTTGAATGCCATAGAATAGATACCGAAGAAAGGACGAAACTATGGAAGAAAGCAAAGCAATCCAGAAGTACACATCATGGATTAATACGAGAGGCATCGATCCGAGCATCCGGAGAGAGCTACTGAATATCATCAGCTCTCCGGCGGAGATTGAAGATCGGTTCAACGATAATCTTCGATTTGGAACGGCAGGATTGCGTGCGGTGATGGGTGCCGGAACGAATCGGATGAACATCTACACCGTGGCAGCCGCAGCGAAGGGGCTGGCCGATTGCATCAATTCCGCTGGGGCGGAGAAAGAAGGTGTGATTATTTCCTATGATTCTCGCAATATGTCACGGGAATTTGCGGAAATTACAGCGAGAGTGATGGCCCAGGAAGGGGTGCAGGTAATTCTCTCGGATACGCTGAGGCCGGTTCCGATGCTTTCTTTTGCCATTCGTCATTTCAAATTGGCGGGAGGCGTGATGATTACGGCATCCCATAATCCACCGGAGTACAATGGATTCAAAGCCTATGGAAACGATGGAGGCCAGCTTAGTCCAGAAGGGGCGAAAGCGGTACAGGAACGAATGCCAGAATTCGAGGAGATTGTACAATATCTTCAGAAGGTTCCAACATTGGAGGAATACGTTCGGGAAAACCGAGTTATGTATGTGGGAAAGACCTGGGACGATTCCTACATGAACATGCTCCGGAAGCTCCGTTCATCGGATTCTTTGTCTGCGGAGTCCAAGGCACGCCTTCGCATTGTGTATACGCCTTTGAATGGATCTGGCGGTGAGCCGGTGCGGAAAATCCTTGCGGACAGCGGGTTCAAGAGAGTCTTTGTGGTATCGGAGCAGGAGAAGCCGGATGGGAATTTTCCGACCCTGAGGGTTCCGAATCCGGAGTGTGAGGATAGCTTTGAATTGGCCAAGAAGTACGCCAGAGCGGTGGCAGCGGACGTGATTATCGCTACCGACCCAGATGGCGATCGTCTGGGCGTGGCAACTTTGGATGACGATGGAAGTTATCGCATGTTGACCGGAAACCAGATTGGGCTTCTCCTGATGGAATACATCCTTTCGGAGAAAAGCGCCAAGGGGACCCTTCCGGAGAATGCATACTGCATCACCTCGTTGGTATCTTCCAGACTGTCTCGCGTAATTGCGGAGCGGTATCATGTGACACTGGAGGAGCGTCTGACTGGATCCCGTTTCTTCGCAGAGTGCATCCGGGAACATGAGGAGAAGGAAGACGGGGAATTCCAGTTCGGTTTCGAAGAAGGAAACGGCTACATGTTCTCTTCAGAGGTACGGGACAAGGATGCCATTGCTGCTTGCGTGGCCATTGCGGAGATGGCAGCGGTTTCAAAATCCTACGGCCTGAAGCTAATCGATCAGCTAAAAGCAATTTATCGTCTGTACGGCTATGCCGCAGAGAAGAGCATTTCCATTGATTGCAGCGGACCGAAGGGGGCCGAGGCGATTAAGCACTGCATGGAGCATTATCGTTTCCTAGGTGGAAAACTAGGGGCCATCGGTCAGGATCTCTACTACCGGGATGTGAAGACCTATATCGACAAAATGCCAGAAGCGGATGCTCTTATCTACGAGCTGAATGATTTAGATTGGATTGCTATTCGGCCATCTGGAACGGAGCCGAAGCTGAAAATCTATTTTGGTTTCTACGGAGACAAAACCGCGGCGGAGAGCCGGCTGAAGA
Source organism: Eubacteriales bacterium (assembly GCA_030525365.1). Lineage (GTDB taxonomy): Bacteria > Bacillota > Clostridia > Peptostreptococcales > Anaerovoracaceae > Mogibacterium_A. The sequence continues at coordinate 9,089 of JAUNEW010000023.1, read as the reverse complement.
CGGTTTCCCAACAGTTACTTCACGATATCAACGAGGTGTTGATGGGAAAACGGTAAAGCTGTTTACAATATTATGAAGAATCGAAATGGAGCAGTTTAGGCTGCTTCATTTTTTTGCCGGAAAAATTACGGTTGACCGATAAAAATTTTATTTTTATCTTGAACAGGTTAACCGATAATGATACAATACCGTTATCGGTTAACTAGATTAGTAGGGCGGTATGAATATGAATAAGAGAAAACATGGGATCAATAGAATAATAAGCATGACGTTGGCAGTAGTGTTACTCCTGTTCTCCGTAGTTCCGGCAGGAGCGGCTACATCAGTGCCGGTGAATAGTGATGGAAATGTCAACAGCGATGGTACCAAGATTAACAGTGACGGTGCTATCAATAGTGATGGAAATAAAGCTAGCGCGAGAAGCGGTGCGAGAGTGCAGACCTTCTCGGCCGGACGTTCGGTGGCGGTGACATCCTCTCTCAAGAAATTGACCAAGGGATGGCATTCAGTAAGCGGATATCGGTACTATTTCTATGCTACCGGAAAGTTCTACACCAACAAGATTGTAAGCATTTCTGGAAAGAAATATTACTTTGATAAGAATGGACACTTGCTGTATGGAGTGAATGCTTATGGCAGTGACAAGTATTACTCGGATTCCAATGGTGCTATTAAGACGTCGGCTGGATTTGTTAACAGTTCGGGGTACCGTTACTATGTTCAGAGCGGTGGCAAAATTATGGCAGGACATACTTTCAAAGTCTCCGGGAAGATTTACAAGGCCTATGGAACCGGTCGCATTGGAACCGGCGTCTTCCTGTATGGAACCAAAGCTCACTTCTATGCGGACAAGAATGGTGTGGTTCGTACGAAACCGGGATTTATTACCTACAATGGGTATCGTTACTATATTACGAAGAATGCTGGTCGGATTGAGTGCGGACGCACCTTCAAAGTGAATGGAAAGACGTACAAGGCCTATGGAACGGGAAAGATTGGAACCGGAGTATTTCTGTACGGAACCACGGCGCGCTTCTACGCAGATAAGAATGGCGTGGTGAAGCTGACGGCGGGATTCGTTACCTATGGTGGTAAGAAGTACTATGTTCAGAAAGGCGGAAGGATTCTTCTGGGCAGAACTTTTAAAGTGAAGTCCAAGACTTACAAGGCCTTCGCCGATGGCCATTTGGGTACGGGCATCTTCAAGTACGGAAGCAAATACTACTATGGAGACGCCAATGGCGTGGTAACCACCAAGGCAGGCGTGGTAACTTACAACAAGAAGTATTATTATGTCCAGTCCGGCGGTGCAGTTGCGATGAATCAACTGATTACAGTGGGTTCGAAGAAGTACATGGCAACAGAAACCGGTGTACTGAAGACGGGATTTTTTGAAGAATCCGGTACAAAATATTACGCGAACTCCAAGGGAGAAATCATCACGAAGACCGGATTCCTGGTAGTGAATGGTAAGACCTATTACATCCAGAAGGGTGGCGCCATTTTCTGGGGACACACCTTCATAGTGAACGGAAAGACTTATAAAGCCTATGGGGATGGGCGCCTAGGAACCGGATTGTTCAAATACGGATCCTATTACTACTACGCAGACGGTACCGGTGCGGTGAAGACCACCGCAGGATTGATTACGCTGAATGGCAAGAAGTATTACGTTCAGAAGGGCGGAAAGATTGCGGCAAGCACCACGATTACCACTGGTGGTACGACCTATAAGGCCGATGCAAATGGCGTGTTGACTGCACAGAAGACCTCTGGAACAGAGCTCATGAAGATTGCCCAGAAGGAAGTGGGCACTAAGACCGGAAAGAAGTACTGGGAGGCTTATTTCGGTACGAAATTCCGGAATGGCGATGCGACCCCATGGTGTGGAACCTTCGTAACATGGTGCTTTAAGCAGGCGGGACTGTATAGCCTCATCAAGGATATTCAGGATTACGGAAATCTGGGATATGTTCCTTCTTATACCGCCTATGCGAATAAGAAAAAGTTGTGGGTAAGTGCCAACAAGGCGAAGGCAGGAGATATCATTATTTTCGGTTCTAGCCAGCACGTTGGTTTGGTGAAGTCCGTATCTGGAAATATTATTACAACCATTGAAGGCAACACCGGAAGCACCACGAACGGTGAAGTAAAACAAAAAACCTATACCCTCAGCAACAGCTGGATTAAAGGCGTTATGCGGGTAATCAAGTAAGAAAAGACGATGAAATTAACTACAGAAAAGGATTACGGGGAATATCTCGTAATCCTTTTTATATTAGGGCACTTCTGAATGTGTGATGTGGGAAAGAGGCGCAAAGGAGTCAACCCTTGTTTTTCACAGAGATTTAGCTATAATAAAGTAGCAGACTATAATTTTTGAGTGAAAGCAAATGATGAAGAATAACAATACAAAGAAAATTAAAGACAATTCCTACGTGAATGATGTTGTGGATAAAATTGAATGCATTGCAGAGATTGCAGTTCTTTCAGTAGTATATTTCTATTTCTGGAGAATGCAATACGATTCATCTCTGTTTCCTCCGCTACAGCACAGGGGGAGATTTGTCATCGCTGGCATCTATGCGTTGATTTTGATTATCAGCTTCGTGTGGACGGAAGGGTTCCGATGGGGATATTTGAAGCGGCTAGACGTGGTGATTTCCCAGGGGGTTTCTATCATCCTGGCCAACTTCATTTCCTACTGGCAGCTGTCTCTGATTGCCAACGGTATGATTCCCATTACACCGATGTTGGAATTGACGGGACTTCAGATTGCAATCTGTATTCTGGCGTGCTTTATTTTTACAGAAATCTACTTCAAGATGCACTCCAAGAAGAATATGGTTATGATTTATGGGACCGAGAATGCGCTAAAGCTGCAGTTCAAAGCCAATAGCCGCCTGTCCCAGTACCATGTGTCGAAATCCATTTCGGTAGATGAGGATTTTATCGATATCATTTCGGAAATCAATCGATACGATGGTGTTATCATCAACGATCTTCCGGGGAAGAAGCGGAACAACATCCTGAAGTACTGTTATTTCAACGGTATCGACGCCTATGTAGTACCAAAGATTTCGGATATTATCATTCGAGGCGCAGATGATTTCAATCTGTTGGACACTCCGATTGTGGTCACCCATGGCAAGGGATTGACGCTGACTCAGCGGATGCTTAAGCGTACCATGGACGTGGTATTGTGCCTGATTGCCATGATTCCGGCTTCCATTATTATGGTCATAACGGCGATTTGCATTAAGTTAGATGATGGCGGTCCCGTGTTCTTCCGTCAGGAAAGGGTGACCCGGAACGGAAAGCACTTCAATGTAATCAAATTCCGAAGCATGATTGTGGATGCGGAGAAGTATAACAAGCCGATTCCTGCGGTGGATCAGGATCCGAGAATTACAAAGGTGGGAAAGTTCATCCGGGCAACTCGAATCGATGAATTGCCACAACTCTTCAACATCTTGAAAGGCGATATGAGCATTGTAGGTCCTCGCCCGGAAAGAGTGGAACACGTGGAGAAATATTCCAGAGAGATTCCGGAGTTCATTTACCGTGAGAAAGTGAAGGGGGGACTCACCGGATACGCCCAGATCTACGGTAGGTACAATACGTCCGCTTATGACAAACTGAGATTGGATTTGATGTACATCGAGGACTACTCGCTGGTTCTGGATATTAAGATGATTTTCCGGACAATTCGTATCCTCTTCCAGAAGGACAGTACCGAAGGCTTCGATAAAGCAGCCGAACTGGAGCAACTGAAAGAGGATGAGGTGGAGAAAATCCGAAAGGCACTGGACGATGATGAATAGGTCATCTCAGTTTGCAATAAAGGTACGAATGGTATATAATATACGGGAATTTTTGATTCATTCGAAATTCTGAGAGGAGATATTATGGCAAAGAAGAAATCAAACCCATGGACTCGAAGGAGAAGAAGAGGAAGACGAATCGTCAATACTCTTTTGATTGTCCTGATTATCGTTCTAATTGGCGCGATTGCTGCTGTGATGGCCGGAACCAAGATTCTGAATACTGTGAACCGTGCGGATTTGAAAAGTTCTGCAAATCTATACAAGCATGAAGTAGATGGATACACGAACATTCTTCTTCTGGGGGTTGATACCCGGGATTTGAATGAGGTGAAGAATTCCCGTACGGATATGATTATGATTGCATCAATTAATAATTCTACCGATGAGATTACACTGACTTCGGTCTATCGTGACACTTATTTGCAGATGGGTGATACATCAACTTATGACAAGATTACCCATGCCCACTATTATGGAAGCACGGAGATGTCCATCGCATCCATTAACCGGGCGATGGATTTGGATATCGATCAGTATGCACTGGTGAACTTCAAGGGCGTGGCTGATGCGGTAGATGCCATGGGTGGTCTGGAAATCAACGTAGAAGATTACGAGATTGACGAGCTGAACAAGTATGCGAAAGAAACCGCGAAGATTATCGGTAAGAAGTCTTACACGAAGGTAAAGAAACCAGGAAAGCAGATTCTGGACGGCTGTGCTGCCGTGTCCTATGGACGTATCCGTAAGGGCGTTGGAGACGACTACAAGCGTACGGATCGTATGAGAATCGTCTTCAAGAAGATTCTTTCCAAGGCGAAGAGTATGGATGTGAAAACCTTATACAAAGTGGCCGGCGCTATTCTTCCGGAGGTTCAGACGAACCTCAGCAACAAGGACATGCTGGATTTGGCATTGAAGCTGAAGAAACTGAACGTGGGAAGCAGCAAAGGATTCCCGTACAACAAGACCGCAGGACTGGTGGATGGCGTATCCTATGTTCAGGCTACCGATTTGGCGGGAGATGTGAAGACCTTCCATGAGAAAGTATTCAAGGAAAAGGATTACGAACCGAGTTCCAACGTGCAGGAAATCAGTCAGATTGTCA
>JAUNEW010000023.1:0-4057 GCA_030525365.1 Eubacteriales bacterium | reverse complement strand
AAGGAAAAGGATTACGAACCGAGTTCCAACGTGCAGGAAATCAGTCAGATTGTCAGCGCATATCAATAATATGGTTAGAGAAGATATCCGTAGGATTTACGGATATCTTTTTTTATCGCGGTTTATTTTTACCGGTAAAAGAAAGTTCGAATGTTCTATCAGAGTGAATCCGTGCTATCCATTAAAGTTTTGATATGGTATAATAATATGAATTATTTTGTAAAGGAAAAAGAATATGACGCTACTGAAGTATATATTTGCGATTCTGGTGAGTCTTCCGATTCTTATTCTAGGATTTTTCCTTTTGAATAAGTGCGCGATGAACACGAAGAGAAATAGAGATTCTGCTTCGCAACCGAAAAAGAATCCCAGCAGACGAAATGGAGAACGAAGGAGATAATGGAGAGAGGCTTTTTCATCACATTAGAAGGCACCGATGGCGTGGGGAAAACCACGCAGATTGGTCTTCTCAAGGAATTTTTGGAAGATAAAGGATATACGGTATATGTAACCCGGGAGCCGGGGGGAACTCCGATTTCGGAGAAACTCCGAGAGATTCTTTTGGACAAAAGCAATTCCGAGATGACCGATGTCACCGAGATGATGATATATGCAGCCTCCCGTGCGCAGTTGGTGGCGGAGCGAATTGAACCGGCTCTTAGGCAAGGTGAAATCGTTATCTGCGATCGATTTGTGGATTCCAGCGTGGCCTATCAGGGATACGGACGGGGTCTAGGAGATAGGGTGCGTAGTGTGAATGCGTATGCGACCAACGGCTTAGAACCAGACGTTACCTTCTTTCTGGATTTGAATCCGAAGGAGGGCCGGGCCCGCATTGGCAAAGAAGTTCAGGATCGTCTGGAACAAGAGAAACTGGATTTCTTCTATAGGGTGTACGATGGATATCTGGATTTGTGCCAGAAATATCCGGAACGTATGGTACGGATTGATGCATCTCGTTCCATAGAAGAGATACAGAAGAATATGCGGGATGTATTATCAGAACGGATGAAAGGACTGCAATAGATGAGTGCGCTAGCGGAAATCAGACGCTGCGTTCGGGAAGGAACTTTGGCCCACGCATACATTATCGAAGAAGAGAACGCAGAGGTTCGAGGGGAAACCTTGACGCAGATCGTTCAGGCGATTCTTTGCCAGAATCCGGATGTGATGCAGCGTCCCTGTGGTGTTTGCCCAGATTGCAGAAGAGTGCAGGCCCATTCCCACGAGGATGTGGTGTATATGGCGAAGACTGGCGCGAGAGGATATCTGGTGAACGAAGGCGTTGTGCCTTTCTTAGAAGATTTTGCGTTGAACCCTTACGGAGACCGAAAAATCGGCGTAATCGCAGATGCGAATTTGTTGCCGGAGGCGGCCCAGAATAAGATTTTGAAGACTTTGGAGGAACCTTATCCAGGAAATATCATACTTCTGACGACATCCAACCGAGAGAGCCTTCTCCCGACGATCCGCTCTCGCTGCGTGCTTCTTCGAAATCAAAGCGAAGAAGTGGAGGTGGATTCTGCGGAATCCCTGGAAATCTGGAATCAGAAGTACTTTTTCCAATATCGAAAAGCTGTTGAGAAAGCTTTCAAGTCTGCGGAGGAAGCGTTGAATTTTCTGGACACACTGGAACAGGAAGCGCATCGCCTTCAGAAGGTGGAACCGGTGCTTCGGATTGAAGAAGCCAAGAAGGATATTCAGAGTGGAATGGGTTGGAAGCAAGCGTTGAAAAGACTATACCTGGAATTGAAACAGAGATAGAAACGGAGGAGTTGAATGACAGAAATTGTCGGAGTCGGTTTTATCAAAGCGAGTAAGACATATTATTTCGACCCGCAAGGGAAGAAATTCAAGATAGGTGAACTGGTTATCGTGGAAACGGCACGGGGCCTGGAGATGGGCCATATTTCCATTGAGAACCGTGAGGTGGAGGACAGCGAGATTGTTGCTCCGCTAAAACCAATTGAACGCCGTGCCAGCAAGGCCGATCTTGCGAAGTATCGGGAGAATCAGAGTAAGCGGGAATCCGCAATGAAAGTCTGCGAAGAGAAAATCCGGAAGCACAAGCTGGAAATGAAGTTGGTGGATGCGGAATACACCATTGACGGAACGAAGGTGATTTTCTATTTCTCGGCGGATGGACGAATTGACTTCCGTGAGCTGGTGAAGGATTTGGCCTCCCATTTCCGTATGCGAATTGAATTGAGACAGATTGGCGTGCGGGATGAAGCCAGAATGCTCGGAGGAATAGGCATTTGCGGGAGACCTTTCTGCTGCAGCCGATGGCTGCACGACTTCCAGCCGGTGTCGATTAAGATGGCAAAACAGCAGAATCTGTCGCTGAATCCTTCCAAGATATCCGGTTCTTGCGGAAGACTGATGTGCTGTCTGAATTTTGAAAACAAGACATATCAGGAACTTCGAAAGGGAATGCCGAATGAAGGAGAACGAATTCAAACACCGGATGGATTAGCGAAGGTTGTTACGGTGGATTTGTTTAACGGAAAGGTGAACGCTCGTCTCTTCGAAAAAAACAGAGATCGAGATAAAGACAAGGATAAGGACAAAGGGAAGAGCCGGGAGAAGGATAAGGATCGAAACCGCAAATCCGACAATAACGAGATGGTCCTTTCCCAGGAGATAAAGACTTATTTTAAGCAGGAAATCCGTAGGGTGGATAAGAAACCCCATAAGAAATCCAAATCGGAAGCCGAAGATGTGGATGCAGAAACCTTGCGGGAGCTAGAGAAGCTGACGAGGGACTAATGGAAAGAATAGACTCCATCGGATTTGGTGGAATGAAACTGGAACAGGGCGATGGCTTTCGATTCGGTGTGGATGCGATTCTGCTTGCAGCCTTTACGGCAGGAGAGACCGGCGGAAAGGGCGTGAAACAGAAATCTTCTCTCAATGGGATCGAACTGGGCTGTGGAAATGGCGTCATATCTTTAGTTCTATCCCATAAAATTCCAACTTCACGAATTACTGGGGTGGAAGTACAGGCGGAAGAAGCCCAGAGAGCAAAATCCAATGTGGAACGCAACCACCTCCAAGACCGTATTGAAATCGTGCATTCTGATATTCTTGATTTCATTCAAGATCGAGAAAAAGAACGGGACAGTTATGACTTTGTCGTGACCAATCCCCCCTATTTCAAACGGGGCGGTGCAATTCCGAGCGATTCGTCGGGAAAGTACATAGCGCGCCACGAGACCAGTGCGGATTTGGATGGATTTCTCCAAGTATCCGCGGAACTTCTGAATCGACGCGGGGAATTGTTCATGGTGCATAGACCTGATCGGTTAGTGGACATCTGTACGAGCATGCGAAAGCATCGCATCGAACCGAAAGAACTCCAGTTGGTGGCACCTTATCCAGGCAAGGGGGCGAACATTCTGCTGGTGCACGGAATTCGGAACGCAGGCGCAGAACTCCAGATGCTCCCGACGATATACGTAAGGAATGAAAGTAAGGAATACTCGGAAATGATTGATCGAATCTACGAACGAGGGGATTCCGATAATTAGAGAAATAGAATTTATTTTTACCAAAATAGAACAGGAGGGAAGCGATATGGATATTTCGCTGAATCTGAAAGATTTACTGATACTGGTGTTGCTGATTCTGACCATCATGCTGGTGGTATATCTCATTATGCTGGTATCGAAGGGAAAGGATACGCTGAAGAAAGTGGACTCGATTCTGGATGATGCGGGTAAAATTTCTTCTATTGCTGCAGAGAAAACTGAGCAAATCGATGGGGTGATTGACAGTGCAGCGGACACGGTGATGGGAATCGTAGAGTCGGTACATCAGAATTCATCCGTAATCAGCAAAATTGCCAGCGTAGGAACCGGTGCTATGGCGGTTAAATCCAGAGGAGAGAAGAAACGTTCTCGTAAGGAGGAAGCGTCTTTGGCAAGAGCAAAGTCTCGCAAGGAGAGAAGAAAGTAATCAATTCGGTTTGATTTACGGTATATGGTGTGATTAATTGTAGAGATATTTATTGAAAATTGGAGATATAGAGGGAGAGAAAATGGCAAAGATTCTAGTA
>JAUNEW010000022.1:15994-17851 GCA_030525365.1 Eubacteriales bacterium | reverse complement strand
CTTGGAAATTTTGATGAGCGTTCGTCCTATCAGATTGTCGAGGGAATCTACAATTCCGTAATCACAAGCGATATTACTAGGCGTCACAATATCACGAATTTTGACTTGTTTAACCGCGTAGTGAAGTATATTGTTGAGAATGTGGGGAAAACATTTTCGGCCAATGCCATCGTGAAATTTCTAAAAAGTGAAGGACGTTCTCTTTCAGTAGAGGCCGTGTATAACTATTTGGAATGGCTGGAAAAGGCTTTTGTGATTTACCGTTGCCAACGGTACGATATGCAAGGCAAGACCGTTCTGAAAACACGGGAAAAATTCTATCTTGCAGATGCTTCCCTCAAATATTGCATCATGGGTTTCAATCCGAAATCTGTTGCCGCCATGTTGGAAAACATAGTATATTTTGAACTTCGACGGAAAGGCTACGATGTGTATATCGGAAAAAAAGCAACCAAGGAGATTGACTTTGTGGCCGTGCGACGTGATGAACGGATTTATGTGCAAGTGTGCCGAAATCTTCCGGAGAATTCCAATCGTGAAATTGCCAATCTTCTTGAAATCAAAGACAACTATCCGAAATACGTGGTAACGATGGATGAACTAGTCACCGGTAATATCGACGGAGTTAAGATTGTTCATCTGGTGGATTTCCTGTTATCTGAGGATTATTAAATCAGGATTAACAGGAGAGGGTTGCAAGAGATAGAGCAACAGCCGCTATGTACTAAAAAAATCGGCGCTAGGAGATTCCCTGACGCCGATTCTTTAATATTCCTGGTGTCCCAGAGAGGATTCGAACCTCCGACACCCGCTTTAGGAGAGCGGTGCTCTGTCCCCTGAGCTACTGAGACATAAGACAGGCAGCGAATGTGAATTCGCTGCCTGCGAATTTCTATATTCAGAAAATGAATGTAAACGAACGACTACAGTTCCTTGCCGGTCAGCAGCGTGTACGCTTCCTTATACTTAGCGATGGTCTTGTCGATAACATCCTGCGGAAGCTTATAGTCGCTGTCCGGATTGGCCTTGAGCCAGTCGCGAACGAACTGCTTGTCGTAGGAAGGCTGGGACTTTCCAACTTCGTAACCTTCCAGCGGCCAGAAACGGGAGCTATCCGGTGTCAGAACTTCATCTGCCAGGACGATTTCGCCTTCTTCATTCAGACCGAATTCGAACTTGGTGTCGGCAATGATGATTCCGTGCTCCAGTGCGTAGTCCGCACACTTCTTGTATACAGCAATCGTCAGATCCCGAACTTTCTTCGCATATTCCTCACCGTGTCCTGGGTAGTTCTTCTCCAGAACTTCGATGCTCTTCTCATAAGAGATGTTCTCATCGTGATCGCCAATTTCTGCCTTGGTGCTCGGTGTGAAAATCGGTTCCGGCAGCTTCTCAGATTCCTGCAGGCCCTCCGGCAGCTTGATTCCGCAGACCTCACCGGTCTTCTGGTAGCTAGCCCAGCCACTTCCGGTGATGTATCCCCGGACGATGCACTCCAGTGGAAGCATATCCAGCTTCTTGCACATCATGCTTCTTCCTTCGAACTTCTCATTCTGGAAGAACTCCGGCATATCCTTCACATCGGTGGAAATCATGTGGTTCGGAACAACATCCTTCGTGTAGTCGAACCAGAACTTGGACATCTGGGTCAGAACCACGCCCTTATCCACGATATCATTCTGCAGAATGTGGTCAAAAGCCGAGATGCGGTCCGTAGCGACCATAATCAGGCTGTCTTCTGCATCATAGAGTTCACGAACTTTACCTTCCTTAACAGGTGAGTATTCCTTCATTTTCAAATTTCTCCAATCTGTACTCTCAATACAACAAAGATTTGACCATATTAATATACCACCT
>JAUNEW010000022.1:4503-15894 GCA_030525365.1 Eubacteriales bacterium | reverse complement strand
ACTAGTAGATAAGGGGGAAATCAGGATGCTGAATCATTTAAGCAAAAAGCACTCTGGGCTGGCGATGCTTCTGTGTCTGGTGATGGTTCTTACGATACCATCGGGAACGGTGTTTGCAGACACCACTGACACTACCGGCAGTTCGGTGAAGAGCGCAACCTGGGATTAGTTCCCGAAGATTGGGAACCTAACCAATGACACCATGGAGGGTGTGGATCTTTCCATGTACCAGACGAACCTGGGATGGAAGAAAGAATTCACCGATTACCGGCAGGAACCGGTGAAGAATCTGATGACATTCATCAAATCACAGGGAGTGAACACCGTCACCGTTAAGGTGGCAGTGAATCCAAGTGCAGGTGACCAGGAGCAGAAGAATCTCTGCACATTGGAGAATGGCATTAAGACCTTGAAGGCAGCGAAGGAAGCTGGACTTAAGACTAACATGGTGCTTCTCTTCTCGGACTGGATGACCTACAAAAATGAACAGACCCCATCCAAGTCCTGGACCGGTGAGGCAGCAGATGCCGCTAAGGCGTACACGAAGGATACGGTTCTGGCCGACCTGAAGAAGGCTGCTTTTACTCCGGATATGATCACCATCGGAAACGAGTTGGATTACAATTTCCTGGGATACACTGACGATGAGGGCTGGAAGGCCATGGGAGACATTTCCGGAATCATCAAGGAGTACAACAAGAATATTCAGATTGGCATTGGTATTGCCGCACCGGGAGATGCCAAGGATGCCTCGGCGGCAGATAACATTCAGTGGGTTCTTCAGGAACTTAACAAGGAATGGAACGGCATCAAATACGACAAGGTGGGCGTAACCCTGTACGGTGATTACTACAGCACAGATTACATCAAGGCTCTGCGGGATGATTTCCAGAAGTATGAGAGCGCGGCAAAAGTAGCGGACAAAGACCTGTACATTGCCGGAATTTCCTTCTCCACGAAGGAGGATAAGGATACTTCGGAAACTAGAGAACAGCAGGCAAAAGAAATCTACGATGTACTGGAAGCAACCGTAAGTAAGGATAACCAGGGCGGCCTCATCTATGACAACGCCCTTCTGGGTTGGAATTCTGATGCACTGGTGGACAACTACGGTCACCTGAAGAAGACGTTGGCGGTTTTCGCCTATGCAGCGGGCACGAAGGTCAACGTGGCAGAATGGTACAATCCATATGAATACGGTGGAGAACCGGGACTGAAGGAACAGAAGGTCAAGATTAAGAAGGTTGACAACATGACCGATGAGATGATCCGGGGAGTGGACATCGGTTCTTACAAGGCCCTTCAGGCTGCGGGAGTAAAGTTCTACAACGAGAACGGTAAGGAAGAGCCGCTGCTGAAGATTCTCAGCGACCACGGCGTGAACTCCATCCGAATCCGTGTGTGGAACGATCCGTGGAAGCATGAGAAGGACGGAACCAAGACCACCTATGGTGGCGGCGGAATGGACCCAGATAGAGCACTGGAACTGGGCAAGGAAGCCAAGAAGTACGGAATGAGCGTTACGTTGGATTTGTTCTACTCGGATTTCTGGGCCGATCCGACCCAGCAGATTCTTCCGAAAGCGTGGAAGAAAGATGCCGACGATAACGAAGCAATCCGCCGGGATTACTACGACTATACGAAGGAAATCTTCACGAAATTCAAGGAAGCCAACGTTCCGGTAGCTATGGTGCAACTGGGTAATGAGATTACCAACGGTATTCCAGGGGCTTTCGACTTCGATCAGAAGTACCAGGATGCATGGAGTGACCAGAGTAAGGTGAAGAATCGTCCGAAGAACGCTTGTATGTTCCTGAACTCGGCAGCATCTGCCGTGCGGAAGGTATCGCCGGATACGAAGATTGCGCTGCAGCTGGAATCTCCGAACCGCAGCAAGTTCAAGACCATTATGGATGCTTGGAAGAAGTACGATGTGGACTACGATGTACTGGGCGCTTCCTATTATCCGTTCTGGGCAAACAATAGCGAGAACAAGCTAAGCGACCTGCGTGCTGTTCAGCAGCTGGCCAAGGATTACGGCAAGGATTTCGTTGTCATGGAAACATCCTGGATCAGTAATAGCGAGGATGCGGACGGCACCAATAACCAGGTTGGAAAGCCAAGTAGCCTGGTGAAGTATGAAGTCGGACCACAGGGCCAGGTAGACTCCCTGTCGGATATGTACAAAGTACTGGGTGAGAGCTACAATGGCCTGGGTGCTTACTACTGGGAACCGGCATGGATTCCAACCATCCCAGGACAGCATAACTGGAAGAAGAACAAGGAACTGGCGGAGAAATATGGAAACGGCTGGGCCGCAAGGGCAGCGGAGGAATATTCTCCAAAGTTCAAGATGTTCTACAATGGCGAACCAACAGCCGGAGCCAGTGCCTGGGACAACATGGGTCTCTTCGACTTCAACGGCTGCATGCTTCAGAGCTTGAACTTCTATAAGGATGCGGTGAGCAGCGTGAAGCCAGTAATGTCGGTTAAGAAGACGACATTTACGTATAACGGCAAGAATCAGAAGCCGGAAGTCATCTTGAAAGTTCGTGGAAAGGTGGTTCCGAAGCAGTACTACACCCTGTCCGGTGACACGGCGAAGAAGAACGTGGGAACCTACACGGTGAAGGTTACCTTCAGTAATGAATACCATGGATTCAAGGGAACGCTGTCTGCGAAGTACAAAATCCTTCCGAAGAAGCCAGCGCTGAAGACTCTTAAGAAGGGCAAGAAGAGCATTACCGTCTCCTGGAAGAAACAGACCAGTCAGGTCTCCGGATTCCAGATTCAGCGGAGCACCTCGAAGAAGTTCACGAAGTCTACTACCAAGCAGTACACCGTGAAGTCTTCCAAGGCGACGAAGAAGAAACTGACGAAGCTGAAAGGGAAGAAGCGGTACTATGTCCGCATCCGAACATACAAGAAAGTAGGAAAGACCACCTACTATTCCAGCTGGTCCGGATCGAAGAACGTTAAAACCAAATAATTTATAAATAACGACAGAATCCCCGAATCCTTGCATTTCACAGGAAAGTATTATACAATGTCCTGTGTATGTGGTTCGGGGATTCTTTTTTGATGAACGAAGAGAACCGGAAATCACAGAAATCAATAAAGCTATTTTTACAACGGTAATTAGGGCGATGCAGAAGGTCATTCATTGGACGAGGTCACAAAGCCTTTATAATAGCAGTATGCTGATAAAGGAGGAAATATGATTACAGCAGTTGTAGGAGCAAATTGGGGCGACGAAGGTAAGGGCAAAATCACCGATCGCCTGGCACAGGATGCCGACTATGTAGTACGTTTTCAGGGCGGAAGCAATGCCGGTCACACGATTAAGAACGAGTGGGGTAAGTTCGCACTTCACCTTCTTCCATCGGGAATTTTCAGCAAGGACGCAGTCAGCGTCATCGGCAACGGTGTTGCAGTGAACGCGAAGATTCTGGCAGACGAACTGAAGACACTGGAGGATGCCGGTGTGGAGCACAGCAAGCTGATCGTTTCGGATCGTGCCCACGTGGTCATGTCCTATCACATGCTTCTGGACGCTTATGAAGAAGAGAGACTGGCAGGAAAGTCCTTCGGTTCCACCAAGGCCGGAATGGCACCTTGCTACTCGGATAAATACGCAAAGATTGGCTTCCAGGTGGGTGAGCTGTATGCGGACAAAGAGACATTGATGCCTCGTATCGAGAACGTATGCAAGATTAAGAATACGCTTCTGGAGCACCTGTATCATAAGCCACTGCTGGATCCGGAAGAAATATATAAGGAAATCAAAGAGAATGCAGAGATTCTGAGACCTTACGTGGCACACACATCTGCCGTGCTGCACCAGGCCCTCAAGGATGATAAGAAGATTCTGCTGGAAGGTCAGCTGGGAGCGCTGAAGGATACGGATCACGGAATCTATCCGATGGTAACGTCTTCCTCCACACTGGCTGGATTCGGTGCTATCGGCGCCGGAGTTCCGCCTTACGAAATCCAGAGAGTCATCTGCGTGGTTAAAGCGTACTCCTCTGCAGTAGGCGCAGGCGCCTTTGTTTCTGAGCTGTTCGGCGATGAGGCGGATGAGCTGAGAAGACGCGGCGGTGACGGCGGCGAGTTCGGTGCAACCACGGGTCGTCCAAGAAGAGTGGGTAACTTCGATGCAGTTGCGACTCGATATGGATGCATGATGCAGGGTGCTACCGAAGTGGCCCTGACTGTTGTAGACGTGCTGGGATATCTGGACGAGCTGAAGATTTGCGTGGGATACGAAATCGACGGAGAGGTTACCACCGACTTCCCGAATACCATCCAGCTGGAGAAGGCAAAGCCGGTATACGAGACCCTGCCAGGATGGAAGACGGACATCTGCGGAATCACGAAGTACGAGGATCTGCCGAAGGAATGCAGAGACTACGTGGAGAGAATCGAAGAGCTGATCGGCGTACCGATTACCATGGTATCCAACGGTCCGGCTCGTGACGAACTGATTTTCCGTTAATCGTGACGGAATAATCACGGAGCGTTCAATTCCGGAAGTATAATATCTTAATAGAGCGGAGTGCCTGCGGCTTTGTCCGCAGGCTTTTCTAGTTATCCGAGGGAAGTTCCCTCGGTAAAAGGAGGAAATCGGAGTATGCCGAATGCACTGACAATATGGGATGGAAATCTGTTGATGGAGATACAGCACCTGGTGATTCGAGGCGGCCTGACACCGGTGATGAAGTTCATCACCCACCTGGGAGACAAGGGAATCATTTGGATTGCCTTGATTATTCTCATGCTTTGCTTTAAGAAAACCCGGAAGGTGGGAATCATTGCCATGACGGCATTAATCATCTCCTTCGTAATCAACAATCTGATGCTCAAGAATCTGGTGGCCCGGACAAGGCCCTACGATATGTTCGCCGGCGTGCAGCGACTGGTGGAGAAACAGAGCGACTGGTCCTTTCCGTCGGGACATTCTGCCGCTTCCTTCGTCACCGCGGTGGTCCTGTTCCATGAGCTTCCGAGAAAGTACGGCGTGCCGGCACTGACACTGGCATTCCTGATTGCTTTTTCCCGGCTCTACGTAGGGGTTCACTATCCGCTGGATGTGCTGGCGGGAGCGATAAGCGGAACCATTATCGCCATACTGGTATGCAAGGCCTTTGAACAGTATAATAGAAACAAGGAGGGATTGCGTAGTGGTACACATCGGTAATGACTGGGATGAAATTCTGAAGGATGAGTTCGAGAAGGGTTACTATCTGAACCTTCGGCAATTTCTCAAACACGAATATCAGAACGGGACGGTCTACCCGGATATGAACGATATATTTAACGCATTTAAATACACGCCTTATCACGAAGTGAAGGTAGTGATTCTGGGCCAGGATCCCTACCACGAGCCAGGGCAAGCCCACGGCCTGTCCTTTTCCGTGCAGCCGGGAGTGCCTCAGCCACCGTCGCTTCAGAACATCTTCAAGGAGCTTCACGACGACATCGGATTTGAAATTCCGCCTAGAGATAACGGCTGCCTAATTCCGTGGGCGAAGTCCGGGGTTCTGCTCCTCAATACGGCGCTGACAGTGCGAGCTCACCAGGCCAATTCCCACCGAGGGAAGGGTTGGGAGCAGCTGACAGACCGGGTAATTGAGCTTCTTAATCAGCGAGAGAAACCCCTGGTGTTCGTTCTCTGGGGTAGCAACGCCAAGGCCAAAGCCCCTCTGATTACGGGAAAACAGCACCTGATTATCACATCGGTGCACCCGAGCCCCCTGTCGGCATATCGGGGGTTCTTCGGTGGGAAGTATTTCTCCCGCATTAACCGGTTCCTGGAGGAGAACGGTGAGGAGCCGGTGGACTGGACTCTTGTAAAATAAAGAAAGGAATGGCGATGAAATACCGATTTAACGAAACGTTGCCGAAAGACTACCTGGATCTGGCAAAGCAGACCGGCCGCCGGATTACGCCGGTACAGGCCAACTCTGCCATGCGGGGAAGTCTTTTTACCGTGGGAATCTATGATGACTCGGAGAAGCTGGCGGCCTTCGGCAGAATCTGCGGAGACGGGGTGCTGTGCTTTACGGTGACGGATGTTATGGTGGATGATGCTTATCGAGATAGTCACTTGGAAGAGAATATTCTGAAAGAAATCAGCGATTTCCTCCGGGAACACCGGTGCCGGGAAAGCAGCGTGATGATTCACGTATCCCGGGAATACGGAAGTCTGTGCCGGAAGTACGGCTTCCGGTATCTGGATGAAGATTACGAAGTGATAATGAAAGGCTAGGAAGACGTGGATAAGCGGAAAGAAGTAGTATATAGAGAATATTTGGAGCACATTCAGAAACATGGGGAAGAGAACCGGAGGGCAGCGGAAGTGATGAAGGAGGATCTGCAGCATTCTCCGCTGATTTCCAGAGGCCGGTTGATTGACATGCCTCTGGCCATTCCGAAGATCTACACGAAAGCAGACGATGCGTTGTTTCGCAGTGTGGTGGAAATCACTCACAGAATCTGCTGCAAAGTGATTCGTCATTACCTGGAGAATCCGGCGTATCGGCAGGGTTTTGGCTTCTCGAAGGAATTGGAGGAACTGATTCTGATGGATCCGGGATACGAGGATCTTCTTCCCATGGCTCGGTTCGACATCTTCTACCACGAGGACACGGGAGATTTCAAATTCTGCGAAATCAACACAGATGGCACCAGTGCCATGAATGAAGATTACAATCTGGACAAGTTGAACATCAAGAACTCCGCCCATCAGGCGGTTCTTAGGAAACATACGCTGGAAAGCTATGAGCTTTTTGACAGCTGGGTGGAGACCTTTCTCCATCTGTACCAGAATTACCGGAAAAAGCATCCGGAGATGCCCCTGGTTCCCACGGTGGCTATTGTGGATTTTCTGGATAAGGGGAACCTGCCGGAGTTCTATGAATTTGCCCGCCGCTTCCAGAAGAAGGGAATCTACGCTCAGGTGGTGGACATTCGGGAGCTGCGCTACGAAGAGGGATGTCTCCTAGCACCGGAGGGATACGAGATTCACGGAATCTATCGCCGGGCGGTGACGGCGGATGTGATGGAGCAGCTTTCGGAAGTAACACCTCTTCTGGATGCCTACCGAGATGGAAATGTATTCCTCTGTGGGTCTTTCCGGACACAGGTGGTGCATGCGAAAACTTTTTTTACCGTACTGCATCAAGAAGAAACTCGGGAAATTTTGACAGAGGAAGAGAATCGATTTGTGGCGGAGCACGTTCCCTACACAGTGGACTTCGGAGAAGATGGAATCGCTTTGGAGGAAGTTATCCGAAACAAGGACCAGTACATTCTGAAACCCAATGATTCCTACGGTTCCAACAGCGTCGCAGACGGAAAGGGGCGAAGCTCGGAGGAATGGGAGAAGTTGTGCCGGGAATACTACGGAAAGGGATACATCTGCCAGGAGTACGCGGAGCAGTACGCCACGCCCAATGTGGACTTCATGCACGGAGACGGAGAAATCCACGACTACATCAACATGAACGGGCTGTATTCCTATAACGGGAAGTTTGCCGGGGTGTTCACTCGGCAGGCTCTGGGGACGATTATCGCGTCCCATCAAAGTGAGCGAAATGTGGCCAGCTACTTGCTATTGGAGTAGAAAATAAATCGAGCGAAAATGCGCCTCGCGCCCTATTGAAAAAATAGGGTGTGGGGCGCTTCTATATGCTACAATGGAAGCAAGTTAACAACGAACCACGTAAAGGGGGAGAAAATGAGAAAAGACAGACGGGCAATCGCCTGCGTGCTGGCTTTCGGAATGGCGTTCTGGGCAATTCCATTCCAGTCGGTAAGTGGGGCAACGGAATCCAAGATTCCGAAGCTTTCGGTGAAGAGTGATTCATCGAAGGAAGATACGCTGAAGAGCGTGCCGAATCAGGTGGTGGTGCAGTACAAGGATGGTGCGGTAACCACAGATGCCATGACGGCGAAGGAGAAGAGTCAGGCGGGAAAGGCCAATGTGGCAAAGACCTTCGGTACCGCCATGAAGGAAAAGACTTCTGATGGAAAGGCACGGGCGGAGAATACCCTGGGACAGCAGGCGAAAATTTTGAATTCCGCACTGTCTGGAAATTATGAGATTCAAGATACTGTGGCCTTCGATTCCAAGACGGGAAGCAGAGATGACGAAGTGGTTTCGGTAGTCCAGTCCGATGAATACAGCACGGATACCCTGGTGAAGAAGCTTTCCAGCAATCCGAATGTGGAGAAGGCAGAGCCGAACTACATTCTTCACGCGACAAGCTTGCAGGAGGATACCGGATGGAACGACGAATATCTGAATACCTCCTGGCAGCTGGGAAAACAGGGAATTCATGCAGCAGATGGCTGGAAAGCCTATGACAACACGAAGGAGAAGTCTTCCGAGGATGTGGTGGTGGCAGTAATCGATACGGGAATCGACTACAACCATGAGGAGCTGAAGAATCACATGTGGAAGGCGCCGAAGGGCTTCAAGCTCACCGGTACCTATGGCCACGATTTCGTCAAAGAAGAAGGGGACATCCTGGCGGCGCTCCTTGGAATCGAGGTGCCGGAGGATCCGGATGGCATTGATCCTATGGATCAGAACGGCCACGGAACCCACTGCGCGGGAATCATTGCGGCACAGGCTAACAACGGCAGCGGCATCGCCGGAGTGTTCGGCGGGGATAAGACCAGCGACACGCCTGGGGTCAAGCTGATGGGCGTCCGCGTTCTGGACAGCAATGGTTCCGGAACCTTTAGCGATATCATCAAAGGATTCTACTACGTGGTTCGCGCCCGGAAGCTGGGGGTCAATGTGCGCGCCATCAACTGTTCTCTGGGCGGAGAGATGGATTCCAGCATTTTCGATTCCGTTCTCGACCAGGCGGGAGAGGCTGGCATTCTCACAATGACGGCAGCCGGAAATGAGGCAGCGAACAACGACACCACTGCGAACGCACCGGCCAACTCGGCATCGGATTACAACGTAGCGGTAGCCGCCTCCGATGAAGACGGAACCCTGGCGGCCTATTCCAATTACGGAAAGAACAACGTGGATGTGGTGGCACCGGGAACCAACATCCTGTCTTCCGTAAGCTACGATAACTACACACCGTGGCTGTATACGGCAGATCAGCTAAAAGAAAATACCCAGTTCTTCGGAAAGTTCACGCAGGATTCCAAGAAGTCCGATGGCACCTATGTTCCGGTATCCGGCAAAGATCGGAATGGCAAGGATATCACCGGAATGAAGGAATTCGGCAGTGCAACCACCGCAGTGAATCACGTGAACGGAAGCAAATCCAAGTCGGAACTGAGCTTATGCAGTAGTGACGAGGGAACTATGCAGGCTTCCGGAAACGACACATCTCTTCAGTGGAAGATTACCGGAGCGAAGAAGGGGGATACATTCGTACTGTATTTCCCATACAGCCCGGGAGGAACCAGTGTAAGCAGCGCTCGGTACGAGAACATGGCGTACAGCACGAAGACTCAGAACGGTACCACAGGCGCGATTGTTACCGGAGATATGACCTTGTCTGTTGGCGAGGATGGGGAACTGCAAGAAGTGAACCTAGCGGAGGATCGAAGCGAAGCGGCGCAGCTAGTGTCCTATGATTACAACAACATCTGGAGAGCGGATGGGTCTCAGGCATCTACGCTCAAATTCTCCGATGCGCAGCACTTCGGCTTCGGAATTGCTTACCAGGCAACTACGGACGGAGATCTGACCGTCAACATTGATTCCATTGGAATCTCCAAGAAGAATGCGGCGGAAGACAGCTTCGGCAAATACGCGCTGGAATCCGGTACCTCCATGGCCACACCGGTGGTCACCGGTTCTGTGGCACTGATTGCAGCCATGAATCCGAAGGCGGATGCGAAGCAGCTCCGGACCATTCTGTGCCAGACCACGAATAATAAGTACAAGGGCGATGTGTCCACCGGCGGTGGCATAGACTTCAGCGAGTACTCTGTGGACAACGTATCTGCTAAGCCGGCGCTTCGAACCGTGACGGTGAATCAGAAGAAGAATACGGTGACTCTGAATGGTGCAGCCTTCGGAACCAGTCCGAAGGTGACCGCGGTGAATACGGTCCAGAAGATGCGACAGGAAATCGCCGCGAAGGACATTACCTCTAGCGGAAGCAGCATTACGATTCAGAACGCATCGTCGTATCACCTCATCGGAAGTTCGGTTGCTTTTACCGTGGACAACGGAACGAAGACCGGACAGGGAACCTTCTACCTGGTAAGAGGCGAGACTTCATATAAGACGGAGTTCGCGATGACCGAGAAATCGGATGACGGCGAGGGAGATGAAGAATCCCAGAAGAACTCCGGAAAAATCACCCTGGACGACGCGGATGACGACGACGAGGGCGAGGATATGGCCTTCGAGGTGGAGTGGATTCCGAATCCAAGCAAGCTAATCGGATATAACTTGAATGACGGAGAGCTGTATACGGCAAACAAGGATGGATATGAGGATGTGGGCAATACCCTCTCCGATACGATTAAGAAGTATGCAGAGAAGAAGGGGAAGAAGAACTTCCTCTGGAAGCTAGAGAAGGGAGCGGAAGAGGAAATCAGCATTGCACCGGTAACCAATGCCACTTACATGCACGGCGTGGTCTATGAGATTATCGGCTGCGATATGGATGACCGCGTCGCCTACATGCTTGTAGGCAAGAATATTTCCGCAAAAGAGCCGAAGTGGACCGTGTATTCGGACAGCCTTTCGGACTGGGGAAATATACCAGACAGCATTTCAACGGATACCGCCAAGACGGCTTCCCTGGTGGGAATGAACGGAACACTGTATCTGGTGGGCGGTGCGGATAAGACGGGAGATACCGTCACACCGACGGCAGGCACCTGGTCTTGCACACCGAAGAGCGGAGCGACCTGGAAGAAGGGGACCAGCCTTCCAAGGGGACTGTACGGCGGCAGAACGGTATCCGGTAACGGAAAGGTCTACTACGTAATGGGCCGGGATAAGAAGGGCGTGAATTACGATGTAATGGCGTACAATGGAAAATCCTGGACCAAGGCGGGAACTTTGCCGACGGCAATGAATGAGAAATTGAATCAGGACGATTACAACAACGACCAGCTGCGCTGCGCAGTGGGAACCGATGCCAAGGGCATTCTTTTCGGCGGCATTTCCACCGATGGCATGGGCGATACTTTCCGCTTCAACTGGAAGACGGGCAAGTGCGAGTCGCTGGGATACACCTTCTGGGGAAAACTGCAGGAAAAGGGCGCTATCGGAGCTTCTGTGGGAAATAAATTCTACGTAGAACGTCAAACTTACGAGGACGATGATGCAACCGGAGAAGAGTTCAAGAGCATTCCGATTACCAGCGCGTACCGAAAGTTCACGGTGAAGAAGTCCGG
>JAUNEW010000022.1:0-4403 GCA_030525365.1 Eubacteriales bacterium | reverse complement strand
GGCCGCAAGGTGAAAGTCACCGCCTATTCTAAGGAGAACCGCAAGGTGAAGGCAACTTGCGTCATTAAGATTAAATAAGACAAAAAACAAGAACGGCAGGATCCTGGGGGAATTGGGTCCTGCCGTTCATTGTGTTAACTTATATTTGAGATTGGGTGGTGATAGAATTCTGTGAACGACCTCTTCCGTTCACACTTAGTATTATACGAATCAGCCTTAAGTCGAACTTAAACTAATCTGTCAATACTGTGAAGGTAGGTGATTACTCTGCCTTCAGCGCTTCGTTCAGTGCATTCACCAGTGCATCCGCGTCGATGCCATGTACCTGGGAAGCCTGTCCGATGGACTCACCCTGAGATGCCGGGCAACCGATGCACATCATTCCGTTCTGGAAGAATGTCTCAATCAGTTCCGGATGCTCTGTAATAACCTCGCCGATAATGTTGTCCTTCGTAATAGCCATGTATATAACTCCCTTCAAATGTATTAGGAAAATAATTTCCATCAGGTGTTACGATACCATTGATTCCAATGAAATGCAACACCTTTCACAAATCTTTCATTTAAATCCTACTAATTTACTCTGATTTAACCTTGAAGCGAGAAAAACCCCGTGGTAGAATCATTTCCATATTGAGGATAAAGCAGGGACAGCATCCCTTGGAATACGAGGTTAAAGATATGAAGATTAACAGAAATACATTGATGGCCAATATCGGTCTGGAGAAGGAAAGCCTTCGGGTGGATGGGAATGGCCGCTTGGCCCAGACGCCCCACCCATTTCCCGGCGATTCTCATCTGGACGTGGATTTCAGCACCAACCAGATGGAGTTCATCACTGGCATCCATTCCTCCCCTTCGGAGGTGTATGGCGCCATGGTGAAGCTCCACCGGAAGGCCCGGACCCTTCTTCGGAACCGGGAGACCGGGCCGGAGTACCTGTGGCCCTTCAGCAATCCGCCTTACATCGAAAGCGACCGAGAGAATCCCCCTATGCAGTTCACCGGAGAGAATGCCTGGAAGACGGAATATCGGAATCACCTCCGGGAGCGGTACGGAACCCGCCTCATGCTCTATTCTGGGATTCATTTCAATTTTTCTTTTACCGAAGAATTCTGGAAAGATGCGTTTCCTGGCCTTTCCCCAGAAGCCTTAGCGGTAAAAAAAGATGCCGCCTACCTGAATCTGTCCGCCTGGGCCACCCGGTACGCATGGCTGATGGTATATCTTTTTGCCGCAAGTCCAGTGCTGGATCCTTCGTTCTTTGCAGCGGGAGATCCGAACCGAGAGAACATCCAGAAATACGCCAGCCCTAGGTGCAGCGAAATCGGGTACTGGAACACCTTCGAGCCGGTGCTGGACTATAGCGACCTGGAATCCTATGTGAACTCCATTCTCAGGTACACGAAGGAGGGCATGCTGATGTATCCGGCAGAACTCTACTATCCGGTGCGGCTGAAACCTGCCGGCGCTTACGACATGGAGGCCCTTCGAAAGGAGGGGGTCAATCATATCGAAATCCGAATCATCGACGAGAACCCCTATTCGGAAATCGGAATCTGCCGGGAGGACATCCAGTTCCTGCACATCCTGATGGTGTACCTGATGTACCAGGAACCGACACCGTTCCCAGAAAGCGAGCAGAAACAGGCGCTGCGGGATATGAAACAAGCCGCCGTATACGACGACAACGAATGCCTTTCCAACGGGCGGAGCATTCGCCGGAACGCGGAGTGTGCCCTGCACGGGATGGAAGGGTTCTTCCGGAAAGGTGCTTTTACCGAAGTGGAACGAAGGTACATCCGGGAAGCCCTGGACTTCCAGTGGAAGAAATTCGAGCCGGGAATGCGCCGGGCCGAGAGAGTCCTAAGAGATTTCGGAGAGAGGTATATGGAGAAGGGAGTTGAGCTAGCGAGAGCAAGTATCCTTTGACACCAAATTAGACAGAAAATGGACTCTCGTACTATGCGTGCGAGAGTCCATTTTGAGATTACTTTACTTTTCCGTCATCTTGTCTATCTTGTTGGTGGCATCCATCATTCCGCCGGTCAGGGCGTTCAGTGCGGCTTCGTTGTCGTCATCGTCCATTTCGTCGATGACCCATTTCCCATTTTCCTTGGAGAGGTGGAAAGTGGCCGTCTCCTTGTACTCTTTCTTCTTGAGCCCGGACAATTTCTTGTGGAGGCTGTCCGCCATCACTTTGCTGACCTCCTCGTCAGACGCGTTGGAATTGTAGAGATCCATCGCCTGAGAGAAGAAATCCTTGAAGCCGGCAACAAATGTATCCCCCATCTTGTAGGTGGTGATGTCTACGGTAACCGTTGCGGAGTCGCCGTCAATCTTCTCTTCGCCCATCTTGTACTCGAATTGGATGAGTCTCGGATAGAAGTCCTTCACCAGGACGTTCCGTACGCTGTCGTCGGAGGCGTCTAGCTCGTCCTCGTCGTCCTCACCGTCGGTATCGTCCCAAGCTTCTTTGCCGATATCGAAGGAGCTTTCCTCATATACTTTCTTAATCGCATCCTGATCCTCATCCTGAATTGCCTTCAGGAATGTATCTACCGTCTTGGTAGGAGTGACTTCCGGATCCTTACTTCCGCAGGCACACATGCCCAGCATGGCCGTGAGAAGCAGGAACACTGCCAGTTTCTTCTTCATGTCAAACCTCGTCTTTCCATCTAAATATTTTTACCAGAGCAGCAAATGCCGCTTAGAAGTTATATGATGACCTTACACTATTATTGTGAGAATCGCAAGGACATCTGGTGGAATTAAGGAAAGTTTAAGAATTTGTTAATAACCGGAGGTGCTATCCCAGCATCTGATTCATGGTTTCTTTCCGGGTGCTTCCTGCGCTAAAAAGATCCTGGAGCCCTTTGGCGTCACCGGCAATCAGGCTCTTGCGGTACTGATCCATCTCGGCCATGAAGCGGTCCAGCTCCAGAATCAGGTTATCCCGGTTGGTCAGGCACAGCTCCGTCCAGGTGGTAGCGTTCAGGAAAGCCACCCGGGTCATGTCTCGGAAACTACCGCCCACCACGGAACACCCCTCCGCGGTGGCCTGCTCGCTCTTGACGATGGCGCTTGGAATGATGTGGCTGAGCTGGGAGGTGAGGGCAATGATGCGGTCGTGCTCCTCTGCGCTCATCAGCGCCACCCGGCCAAAACCAGCGATTCGAAGGATGATGTTGAGCTTGGTCAGGAGAAAATCATCGTAATTCTGCGGCATCACCGCCACGAAGCTGGCGCCTTCAAAGAGGTCCCCGCGGCTGCTTTCGATTCCCCAGGTCTGCCGGCCCGCCATGGGATGGCCCCCCACGAAGCACAGATTCGTCTCCGCCATCAGACGAAAAGCTTCCTCGCAAATCGTCCGCTTGATTCCGCAGCAGTCCACCACCAGCGTGTTGCTCTGAAGCTTCGGGGCATTCCGGCGCAGCCAGCTCACAATGTGCTCCGGCGGCATGGCCAGGAAAATCCCGCTGCATTCATTCATATTCTCCTCACAAAGCTCCCCATCAATGTGTCCATCTTCCAGGGCCAGCGCCATCGTGTCCGGATTCGCATCGAATCCCAGCACCGTAGCACCGGCCTTCCGAAAGGCCAGCGCCAGTGAACCCCCAATTAATCCCAGTCCCGAAATACCAATTTTCATCTCATGTCTCCTTCCAATTCCAATAAAAAACCGCAGCTCTTCGCTGCGGTACAATCCTTCTCCGGTTACCGATGGAATCCATCGATTTCATTTCCATTCGTTCTCGCTATACGAACGTATTGTCCAAACCCGAGCTTTCCCACAGCAAAATATCCGACTGACAATACAGACGGTAGTAATAGTATTCTGCTGCGTAGTTCTGAAGCTGAGTCATAGTTTGAAATCCTCTTTATGGTCGTAACCCAATAATAGAAATATGGTAAAAATAAAATCGTTAGTACAAATATAAGTCCGATTAACCAAAAAGTCAACGAGAAGTTGTAAAAAGTTACAATGTGTTTTCCCTGGGGAATTAACCAAAACGAAAACCTGCATCTGTCAGCAACAGCTTGACAATGAGCCTCTCGGAGCATGCAATTCGGCTGGTGCCCGGTGGCATGATGCGGCTTTGCCGCTCTTGCCAGCCTGGCAACCAAGCCTAGCATGCCCCTGCTCATTATCAAGCAGTTGCTTTCGATGTAGGTCGGTGCTTTTACGGAAATCCTCGAGGCCCGGGGGCTTTTTGCGGGCGGCCGCAGGTTAACGAAAATCAGTGAGAAACAGGCCGATTTTCGTTAATCGAAAGTGTTCGGCCGGCCCTCGTGCGCCAACCGCTTCGCTGGTTGTTGGCGCCCAATCGGGAAAACCGGGCCGCGGGCGCCAACAGGATCGCCTGGTGGTGTCGCGCAATCGGGAAAGTCGGCCCTCGGGC
>JAUNEW010000021.1 GCA_030525365.1 Eubacteriales bacterium | reverse complement strand
AAAATTGCGGTTCAATTAAAAAGATTTATACCTAGTATTATTTTCCTTAAATTTTCCCCACGATAGCTTTTTTTATTCTTCACATTCTTCACATATTGTTAACATTACTAAAAATTTTCAGATGTTTATTTTTCAGTGGTTAAATTTTTGTCCATCACCATATTAGTGTTTAAAAAACCGTACAATACTTTCTTAATTGTGATATTTTTTTAATATAGATTTACAAAACCAAATAACTATAAAAACGCCCTTAGATAACCTGCAGTCACTCAAGAGGTGAGTCTGCGGCACACGAGCGGAACCGCTTATTGCTGCTCCCTCTCGGTCCTGACAAGGTTCACGGGCGCCCATTGCGCAGGACCCCTTGAAACCGCAGGTTATCTAAAGACGTTTCGTCTAGATTCGTGGTAATTTAATTTGCTTTTATATTATATATTATTAATGGTGAATTGCAACCTCACCGTTTCATTTTTTTCGGATAAGAGGGGCGGGACTCGCCCGCTCCCCTTATGCAGTCGATTTATATAAGCTTATTAACGCTTATACCAGCTCGAGATATACGACTTCTGCGTTGTCTCCCTGTCTCGGTCCGAGCTTGAGGATTCTGGTGTATCCACCGTTTCTCTCAGCATATCCCGGAGCGATTTCTTCAAACAGCTTTGTTACAACGTCCTCGTCAAAGATATATTCGAGTACCTGTCTCCGTGCGTGAAGGTCGCCCTTCTTTGCCTTTGTGATCAGCTTTTCAGCGATACGGCCGGCTTCTTTCGCTCTCATCTCGGTGGTAGTGATTCTACCCTCTCTGAAGAGATCGGTTACCAGGTTTCTCAGCATGGATTTTCTGTGTGCAGAATTTCTGCCCAGCTTTCTGTAACCCTTCATCAGTTTGCTCCTTTCGCTTAGTTATCGTCATTTGGCTTGAGGCTCAGTCCGAGCTCAGCCAGCTTGTTCTTCACTTCTACGAGTGACTTCATTCCGAGGTTTCTGACTTTCATCATATCTTCCTCGGTCCGCTGAGTCAGTTCCTCAACGGTATTGATGGATGCTCTCTTGAGGCAGTTGAATGAACGAACCGACAGTTCGAGGTCGTCAATTGTCATTTCCAGAGCCTTGACCTTGCGGTCTTCGTCCTTCTCAATCATGAATTCCATCTCGTTGACATCTGCACCCAGGCCGATGAACAGGTCAAGATGTTCCTGCATGATTTTGGCACCAATCGAAACGCCCTCTTCCGGTGTAATCGATCCATCTGTCCAGAGTTCCAAGGTCAGCTTGTCATAGTCTGTAACCTGGCCGACTCTCGTATTGTCCACCGTGAAGTTCACCTTCTTAACCGGTGTAAAAATAGAATCGACTGGAATTTCTGCGATCGGAGTGTTTTCCGTTTTGTTCTGTTCAGCCGGAACATATCCTCTTCCCGAAGTCAGATTCATCTCCATTACAAGTGTTGCATTGTCTGCAAGTGTTGCAATGTGAAGATCCGGGTTAAAGATTTCCGTATCTGCATCCACAATAATGTCGGCAGCTGTCACTTCTTTAGGACCCACTGCGTTAATGATAGCTCTCTTGTTCTCATTACCGTTAATGCGAACCGCGAGTCTCTTCAGATTGAGGATGATCTCCGTCACATCTTCTTTAACGCCTGGAATCGTTGAAAACTCATGGAGAATTCCATCGATCTTAACCGAAGTGATAGCAGCACCTGGCAGGGAACTCAGGAGAATTCTTCTCATGCAGTTACCCAGTGTTGTGCCGTATCCTCTTTCCAAAGGCTCAACAACGAACTTACCATAGTGGCCGTTTTCATCGATTTCTTTAGTGATTGTTGGCTTTACTATCTCGATCATTCTCTTCCTCCCATTAATTTACCAGAAAAATGTAAAAACATTCTACGCACTATCTAGAGTAGAACTCTACGATATAACGCTCTTCGATTGGTAAATCGATGTCAGCACGAGTCGGAGCAGTAAGGATTTTACCTTCCAGCTTGTCAAGATCAATATCAATCCACTGTGGAGTGGTGATAACCATGTCTCTCAGTTCCTTGAACTTT
Source organism: Eubacteriales bacterium (assembly GCA_030525365.1). Classification (GTDB taxonomy): domain Bacteria; phylum Bacillota; class Clostridia; order Peptostreptococcales; family Anaerovoracaceae; genus Mogibacterium_A. Next base: position 15,893 of record JAUNEW010000021.1, on the reverse strand, counting down.
GGAGAAGACTTGGACTTTTCCTTTACGGAGATAACGTCTCCAGCTTTCAGTTCCATGGAAGGAATGTTTGCTTTCTTACCGTTAACCAGGAAGTGTCCGTGGGAAACAAGCTGTCTAGCTTCTCTTCTTGTTGCAGCAAATCCCATTCTGAATACTACATTATCGAATCTGCTTTCCAGCATAATCAGAAGGTTTTCACCGGCACCGCCAGCTCTCTTGGTAGCTTTCTCGTATGTGTTTCTGAACTGAGTTTCCTGAAGGCCATAGTAGAACTTAACCTTCTGCTTCTCGTTCAGCTGAATACCATACTCGCTCTTCTTTCTTCTGCTCTGCTGAACCTGTCTCTTGGATTTCTTGTTAATTCCCAGGTACTGAGGCTCAATACCAAGTGCCTTTGCTCTCTTCAGTACCGGTTCTCTATTTCTTGCCATGTATCGTTACTCCTCCTTCCGATTAGACTCTTCTCTTCTTAGGTGGTCTGCATCCGTTGTGTGGGATTGGTGTGATATCCTTGATGGATACAACCTTCAGACCAGCAGTCTCCAGTGCTCTGATAGCAGCTTCTCTACCGGAACCCGGTCCCTTTACGAATACTTCTACGGACTTAAGACCGTGCTCCATAGCAGCCTTAGCAGCTACTTCTGCAGCACTCTGTGCAGCGAATGGAGTGGACTTTCTGGAGCCCTTGAAACCATTGGAACCTGCACTGGACCAAGAAAGAGCATTACCGTCCATATCTGTCAGAGTAACCAGTGTGTTGTTAAAGGTGGACTGGATATGAGCTTGGCCTCTTTCAACATGTTTACGTTCTCTTTTTTTCTTTCTAACCTGCTTCTTTGCAGCCATATTTCTCTACCTCCTCACCTTATTTTTTCTTACCAGCCAGACGCTTAGGTCCTTTACGAGTTCTAGCGTTCGTCTTGGTTTTCTGTCCTCTTACTGGAAGACCTCTTCTGTGTCTGATGCCTCTGTAGCTTCCGATTTCCATCAGTCTCTTGATGTTGAGGGAAGTCTCTCTTCTGAGGTCACCTTCTACGATGTAATCGTTTTCGATTACCTTTCTGATCTTTCCGGCATCTTCTTCGGTCAGATCCTTGACTCTGATGTCTGGATTTACATTCGCTTTAGCGAGGATATCCTTAGACGACTTAAGACCAATTCCATAGATATAAGTCAGACCGATTTCGATTCTCTTATCTCTTGGCAGGTCAACTCCGGCAATTCTTGCCATTTCTTCCTCCTTTCCCATCTTCCATCACCACTCCGGGGGCGATATAGACAGGGGTACCATGTTATGAATATGACGTGCTGTATTCCCGGCAAAACAGCACCTATATTAATATAAAAGTATTAATATCTGATTAATTAGCCTTGTCTCTGCTTGTGCTTAGGGTTCTCACAAATAACCATGACCTTACCGTGTCTCTTGATTACTTTGCACTTTTCACACATAGGCTTAACTGAAGCTCTTACCTTCATGTCAGTTCCTCCTTATACTTAGTTGTTATTGTTCTTATCACGCCAGGTAATGCGTCCACGAGTCAAGTCATATGGAGAAAGCTCTACCTTAACGCGATCGCCCGGAAGAATTCGGATATAGTTCATACGGATTTTTCCGGAAATGTGTGCAAGGACTTCAAAACCGTTTTCTAGTTTTACCTTGAACATTGCATTAGGCTGAGCATCCACAACTGTGCCCATAACCTCGATGGCATTCTTTTTCGCCATAACATCAGTCTCCTTTAATTATAACGTCAGGAATTATTCCTGCTCACCGATTGCCTGAACGATTGCATCGAAAACTTCATCCAAAGACGCTTCCCCGTTGAAATCAACCAGAGAACCTGCTTCCTTGTAGTATCCAATCAGTGGTGCAGTCTGCTCTTCATAGACGTTGATTCTGTTCTCCACAGTCTCAAGATTGTCGTCTTTTCTCTGAATCAGCTCGCCGCCACACGCATCACAGATACCTTCCTTCTTCGGAGGAACGTTGACGATATGATAGCTTGCGCCGCAGTTCTTGCAGACTCTTCTGCCTGTCAGACGCTTGATTAAAGCTTCTTTCTCAACCTTCAGGTTAATTACGATATCCATTTTCTGACCGGTTTCCGACAGGAACTCATCGAGCTTCTCTGCCTGGAAAATCGTTCTTGGAAAACCGTCCAGCAGGAATCCGTTCTTGCAGTCATCCTGCTGCAGTCTGTCTTTTACCAGATCAACAACCAGTTCATCCGGCACAAGTGCGCCTGCATTCATATATTCCTGCGCTTTCTTTCCAAGCTCGGTTCCTTCCTTAATATTCTTACGGAAGATATCGCCGGTAGAAATGTGCGGAATATCATACTTTTCTACAAGTCTTACCGCCTGGGTGCCTTTACCGGCTCCCGGAGGTCCCAGCAATACTGCTCTAAGCATTTCATCTCTCCTCTAATGTTCCACGAAGCAATATTTATTTCAGGAATCCCTGATAATTTCTCATCAGCATTTGATTTTCAATCTGCTTTACAGTATCAATCGCAACACCTACGGCAATCAGGAGGGATGTACCTCCGAATGTCATTTCGAACGGTGTAAAGTTGCTGACGATGGTCGGAATTACCGATACCGCTGCCAGGAACAGGCCTCCTGAGAAGCACAGTCTGGACATTACACGGGACAGATATTCCACCGTGGCCGTTCCTGGACGAATTCCCGGAACAAAGCCTCCACTCTGACGCATATTCTCAGCTACTTCTGTCGGATTAAATGTAATCGCGGTGTAGAAGTATGTAAAGAACATTGTGAGAACAACGTTTAATACTACATAAACCCAGATTCCCGGGTCACCAGATGGTGATATGTATTTGTTGACAAAGTCTGCATACGCTGAATTCGGTGCGAAATATGTAATAATCAGCGGGAACTGTAACAGTGAAAGCGAGAAGATAATCGGAATTACTCCTGCCTGATTTACCTTCATCGGAATATGTGTTGACTGTCCCCCATACATCTTACGTCCTACAACTCGTTTCGCATACTGAACCGGAATCTTTCGAACGCCTTGCTCGAACAGAATAATTACCATTACGAGCATAACAGATACAATCAATAAAGTTAATACTGCAACTCCGCTAATTGCACCCTCTGTTACTTGAGCATATGTATTTCTGATAAAAGTAGGGAAGCGATCCACGATGCCGGCAAAGATAATCAATGAGATTCCATTGCCGATTCCGTACTCGTTAATCTGCTCACCCAGCCACATCAGGAACACGGTGCCTGCTGTCAATACCATGATTATCGTAATCATGACAAAAGCACTCTGGTTGATAATCGCATTCCGGAACAGACCTACCGTCAGACCGATTGCCTGGATGAGACCCAGGACAACCGTCATATAACGGGTAATCGTTGCCATCTTCTTGCGACCTTCATTTCCCTCTTTCGAAAGTCTTTCAAAATAAGGAAGTGCAATTGTCAGTAGTTGTACGATAATGGATGCTGTTACATAAGGTGTGATACTCAGCGCGAATATCGTAAAATTACTGAAAGATCCACCCGAAAACAGATCGAAAAGATCCAGAAGACCTGTCTCGCCAGAGAACATCTGTGATAAGTATGTTCTGTCAATTCCTGGAACCGGAATATTGGATCCGATTCTATACACAACCAACATCATGAGTGTGAAGAAAATCTTGTTACGGATTTCCTTCACCTTCCATGCCTTTGAGAGAGTCTTCAGTAACTCCATTTAGAGCACCTCTACCTTTCCTCCTGCTGCTTCGATCTTTTCTACAGCACTCTTGCTGAACTTTTCAGCCTTTACAGTGATCTTCTTGCTGATTTCGCCATTGCCAAGAACCTTAACTCCGTCCTTAACCTGCTTGATAACTCCTGCCTGAACAAGAGCCTCACGATCAACAACCGCACCGTCTTCGAAACGGTTCAGATCCTGTACGTTCACTTCAGAATACTCCTTGGAGAATGGGTTTGTAAAGCCTCTTTTCGGAAGTCTTCTGTACAGTGGCATCTGGCCACCTTCAAAGCCAAGTCTTACTCCGCCGCCGCTACGAGATTTCTGACCGTTCATACCTCTGCCGCCGGTTTTACCCTGACCAGTAGCGGTACCACGTCCTCTTCTCTTTGGAGCCTTTGTGGAGCCCTCAGCTGCTTTTAATTCATGAAGTCTCATGGTCACATTCCTCCTTATAGTTCTTCAACGCTCAGAAGATGGGAAACCTTAGCTACTGCACCGCGAACTGCAGCAGAATCTGCCAGCTCTACGGAGTGGTGCAGCTTCTTAAGACCCAATGCTTCCACGGTCTTCTTCTGTTTAGGGGATGCGCCGATGGTGCTCTTGACTAAAGTAATCTTTAATGTCTTTGCCATATCTTTGCCTCCTATCCTAAAATTTCTTCCGGTGTCTTACCACGACGCTTTGCAACTTCTTCGATAGTGGTCAGATTTCTCAGACCTTCGATAGTTGCCAGTGCCATGTTACCGGTGTTGCTTGAACCAAGCGATTTAGCTCTAACGTCTTTGATTCCGGCAGCTTCCAGTACGGTACGTACGGAAGATCCTGCGATAACTCCGGTTCCTGGTGCGGAAGGCATAATCAGAACCTTACCTGCGCCAAAAATTCCCAGTGTTTCGTGAGGAACTGTTGTTCCAACTGTCGGTACATAAATCAGTTTCTTCTTAGCATCCTCAGTAGCTTTTCTTACTGCTTCAGGGATTTCCTGAGCCTTACCGAGTCCGATACCAACGTGACCTTCGCCATCGCCGACAACGATAGTAACACTGAATCTCATGTTTCTACCGCCCTTTACGGTCTTAGCAACACGTCTGATATTTACGATGGTCTCAGTGAGTTCCAGCTTGGATGCATCAATCTTACTACGCATTCCTTGTCCTCCCTTAGAATTCTAATCCAGCTTCGCGAGCACCGTCAGCGAGTTCCTTTACTCTGCCGTGGTACAGGTATCCGCCTCTGTCGAAAGCTACTACCTTGATGCCCTTAGCGACTGCCTTTTCACCAACTGCTTTGCCTACAGCCTTTGCTGCAGCCTTGTTTCCACCGTTCTCCAGCTGAGCCTTCAGCTCCTTATCGAGAGAAGATGCGGAAACCAGAGTGTTTCCATTAACATCATCGATAATCTGTGCCGAAATGTTGCTGTTGGATCTATACACACAAAGTCTTGGCTTCTCGGGAGTTCCGAAAACGTTTTTTCTGACTCTTTCGTGTCTTTTGAGTCTTCTATCATTTCTGCTAGCTTTTGCCATTTTTCAAATCCTCCCTTCTTATTTAGCTCCGCTCTTTCCTTCCTTCTTCTGAACAACTTCGCCTTCCATGATGATTCCCTTGCCCTTGTAAGGTTCAGGCTTTCTCCATGCTCTGATGTTGGCAGCGTAGTTACCTACCTGTGCCTTGTCAGATCCCTTGACGATTACAGTTGTAGCGTCCGGAACTTCAGTTTCGATGCCTTCTGGATCTACCATCTCAACCGGATGCGAGAATCCGAGTTTGAGAACCAGAGTGTTGCCCTTCTTCTGTGCGGAATAACCTACACCGTTGATGGTCATCTTCTTCTGGAATCCTTCAGTAACACCGATAATCATGTTGTGAATCAGAGTTCTTGCAAGACCGTGCTGTGCTCTGTGAGTTCTGTCATCGCTCGGTCTTACTACGGTCAGTGTGCCGTCTTCGATTCTGATTTCCAGGTCCTCGCATACGCTGTTCTGCAGCTCGCCCTTCGGACCCTTAACTTTAACCAGATTATTATCGTCTACCGTGATTTCAACGCCGGCAGGGATAGCAATAGGTCTAACACCAATTCTTGACATTTTCTATACCTCCTACCAAACGTAACAAATTACTTCTCCGCCAACTCCCAGCTTACGAGCTTCCTTATCGGTGATTACGCCGTTGGAAGTGGACAGAATTGCGATACCGAGTCCACCGAGAACCTTCGGAACCTGATCTGCTTTTGCATATACTCTCAGGCCCGGCTTGGAAATCTTCTTGATTCCATAGATTGTCTTTTCTCTGTTTGGACCGTACTTAAGTTCAACCTTGATAGTGCCCTGTGCACTGTCAGAAACAACCTCATAGCTGTTGATGAATCCTTCGTTCTTGAGGATCTCAGCAATAGACTTCTTCATCTTGGATGCCGGAATGTCTACTGTCTTGTGTCCAGCTGTGTTGGCATTTCTGATTCTTGTCAGCATATCTGCTATTGGGTCTGTCATTGCCATAACAGTAATTCTCCTTTCCTCACGCGGTTCCCGCACCGATTATTCGGTGACGGGCCTTCGCAAATAAAACCTACCAGCTTGCTTTTCTTACGCCTGGAATTTCGCCTTTGTAAGCAAGCTCTCTGAAGCAGATACGGCAGATGCCATACTTCTTCAGAACAGAATGCGGTCTTCCGCAAATTCTGCATCTTGTGTAAGCCCGAGTCTTGTACTTAGGCTTTCTCTGCTGTTTAACCTTAAGCGATGTCTTAGCCATATTCTCCTCCTAAATTACTTTGTGAACGGCATGCCCATGAGCTCCAGCAGTGCAAGAGCTTCTTCGTCAGTCTTAGCCGTTGTTGTGAATACGATGTTCATACCCTTAACAGTTTCAACATCATCGTACACGATTTCAGGGAAGATGAGCTGTTCTTTAACGCCCATGGAATAGTTTCCTCTGCCATCAAAGGAGTTTCTGTTAACACCCTTGAAGTCTCTTACTCTTGGAAGAGAAATGTTGAACAGTTTGTCTGCGAATGCGTACATTCTGTCGCCTCTCAGTGTAACCTTTGCACCAACCGGCATTCCCTGTCTAACCTTGAAGTTAGCGATGGACTTTCTTGCCTTGGTTACAACCGGCTTCTGACCTGCGATCAGGGAAATTTCCTTAACAGCGCTTTCCATAATCTTGGAGTTATCCTTTGCTTCGCCAAGACCCATGTTGATGGTAATCTTCTCCAGCTTCGGAACTTCCATCGGATTTGCGTAATTGAACTTATCCTTCAGTGCTTCAAATACTTCGTTTCTGTATTTTTCCTTCAGTCTATTCACTGTCTCTCCTCCTTTCCTTAGTCTATTACGTTACCGCTCTTCTTGGAGTAACGTACTTTCTTTCCGTCTACCATCTTGTAGCCAACTCTGGTTCCGCTCTTTGCTTCCTTGTCATAGAACATAACGTTGGATGCATCGATTGGTCCTTCGATGTGCTTGATTTCGGAATTGGATGTTCTTGTTGCCTTTGCGTGCTTTGTCTGAACGTTTACACCCTCAACAACAACCTTGTTCTGCTTCGGCAGTGCACGCAGTACGGTTCCGGTTTTACCCTTATCTTTTCCTGCGATTACTACTACTGTATCATTCTTCTTAATCTGCATTGTTACACCTCCTACAGTACTTCCGGTGCCAATGACACGATCTTCATGAAACCATTATCTCTCAGCTCTCTTGCAACCGGTCCGAAAATACGGGTTCCAACAGGGTTCTTATCGGTTCTATCCTTGATGATAACTGCAGCGTTCTGGTCGAACTTTACATAGCTGCCATCATCTCTTCTAGCGCCGGTCTTGCTTCTAACGATAACAGCCTTTACAACGTCGCCCTTCTTGACAACTCCACCAGGAGTTGCATCCTTAACTGCACAAACGATGACATCACCGATGTTTGCATATTTACGGCCTGTTCCGCCGAGGATGCTGATGCAAAGAAGTTCCTTTGCTCCGGAATTGTCGGCAACTCTCAGTCTTGTTTCTGTCTGAATCATTTGTCGCCTCCTTATTTAGCCTTCTCAACGATTTCGACAACTCTCCATCTCTTGTCCTTGGACAGAGGCTTTGTCTCCATAATTCTTACTCTATCGCCGATACCACATGTGTTATTCTCATCGTGTGCCTTGAACTTCTTAGTTCTCTTGACACCCTTTCCGTAAAGAGAATGTCTGACGTTTTCTTCTGTAGCAACGACAACAGTCTTTTCCATCTTATCGCTTACAACGATGCCAACTCTTGTCTTTCTTCTATTTCTTTCCATTGTACATCCTCCTTTCCGTTATGCCTGTGGTCCTTCAAGCTCTTTTTCTCTGATAATTGTCTTTACTCTGGCAATATCTCTCTTAACTTCTCTCATACGAACCGGGTTTTCAAGCTGTCCGGTAACGTGCTGGAATCTCAGGTTGAACAGCTCCTGCTGCATTTTCTCAAGCTCAGCGGTTCTTTCCTGGTCCGTCATTTTTCTAATTTTGTTCAGATCCATTATTCGTCACCACCCTTTTCTTTGACAGCAAATTTGCACTTAATCGGCAGTTTGTGAGCAGCCAGTCTCATAGCTTCTCTTGCCTGTGCCTCTGTTACTCCTTCGATTTCGAACATAACTCTGCCCGGCTTAACTACTGCTACCCAATACTCAGGAGCACCTTTTCCGGAACCCATTCGAACTTCTGCAGGTTTCTTAGTGATTGGCTTATGCGGGAAGATCTTGATGTAAACCTTTCCGCCTCTCTTGATGGATCTAGTCATCGCGATTCTGGCAGCCTCGATCTGTTTGGAATCGATCCATGCACACTCTTCCGCAATCAGACCGTAGCTTCCATATGTAATGGTGTTGCCCTTAGTTGCAACGCCCTTCATTCTGCCTCTGTGGACTCTTCTGCGTTTAACGCGCTTTGGCATTAACATGGCAAGTCTCTCCTTTCTATAATACTATGCTTCTGTGCTCTCTGTCTGAACCTCTTCGGTTACAGCTGCTTCCGGAGCCGGAGCCTCTACCTTAGGAGCTTTTCTTACTCTTGTTGTAGCAGGCTTAACTTCAGGTCTAGCCTCACGGTTATCCCTTCTGCGATTGTTGAAAGATCTCTTACGATCTCTCTTATCGTTTCTTCTGGACTTTCTGTCTCTTCTGTCGTTCTTGTTGGATTCCGGAATTGCATCCTTAAGGCCCTTGTCGAGAATCTCGCCATGGTTAATCCATACCTTAACACCAATCTTACCATAAGTGGTGTCTGCCTCAGCGAATCCGTAATCGATGTCAGCTCTCAGAGTGTGCAGCGGAACGTTTCCTTCGCTGTACTTCTCGCTTCTGGCAATTTCAGCACCGCCCAGTCTTCCGGAGCACAGTACCTTGATACCCTTTGCGTTTGCCTTCATTGTTCTCTGGATAGCCTGCTTCATTGCTCTTCTGAAGGATACTCTTCTCTCCAGAGCCTGAGCAATGCTTTCAGCTGTCAGCTGTGCATCCAGCTCGGATCTGCGAACTTCCTCGATGGAAATTTCAACATTCTTTCCGGTCATCTTAGCAATGGACTTCTTGAGTTCTTCAACTCCGTCTCCTGCTCTTCCGATTACCATTCCCGGTCTTGCTGCCAGGATTACGACTCTTACCTTGTCTGCAGCGGATCTCTCAACGACAACCTTTGCAACGCCTGCTGCGTACAGAGTCTTCTTAACATAATTTCTAATCTGAGTGTCTTCAATCAGGAAATCAGCAAAGTTGTCCTTACCTGCATACCACTTGGAATTCCAATCTTTGTTGACTCCGACTCTGAGACCGTGCGGATTAACTTTCTGACCCATCTGGCGAACCTCCTTCTACCTTCTGATCTGCATCTTCTCTGCTCTTTAAAGTCACAGCAATGTGGCTGGTTCTCTTCAGAATCATGGACGCTCTTCCCTGAGCTCCTGCTCTGAAACGCTTCATTGTCGGACCCTGATTTGCATAGATCTCTGCAACATAGAGTTCATCTGGATTCATATCGTGGTTGTTCTCTGCATTAGCTGCAGCAGACTGAACAACTTTCTCCACCAGCTCAGCACCCTTACCGGATGTGAACTTCAGGATGGTCAGTGCCTCGTTCAAATCCTTTCCTCTTACCAGGTCGGTAACAGGCTTGAGTTTGCTTGGAGACATTCTTACATATTTCGCAGTTGCTTTTGCTTCCATATCTATTTCTCCTTTCTACTACTTCGACTTGTCACCGGCATGGCCCTTGTAAGTTCTGGTCGGAGCAAACTCTCCCAGTCTGTGTCCTACCATATCTTCCGTGATGTATACCGGAACATGCTTGCGTCCGTCATGAACAGCAATTGTGTGTCCTACCATCTGCGGAAAAATCGTCGATGGTCTCGACCATGTCTTGATTACTTCTTTTTCATTAGCCTCATTCATCTCAACGATTCTCTTGAGGAGTTTCTTGTCAACGAAAGGGCCTTTCTTAAGCGATCTTCCCATTATATGCTCCTTCCCTATTTGGCATTTCTTCTTCTAACGATGTACTTGTTGGAATCCTTATGCTTGTTACGTGTCTTGTAACCCAGTGCAGGCTTACCCCATGGAGTAACCGGACCCTTACGGCCGATTGGAGCTCTACCTTCACCACCACCATGTGGGTGGTCGTTCGGGTTCATTACGGAACCTCTTACTGTAGGTCTCCATCCCATGTGTCTCTTACGTCCAGCCTTACCAATCTGGATGTTTGCATGCTCGATGTTTCCAACTTCGCCGATGGTTGCTCTGCAGTTGATTCTTACCATACGAACTTCGCCGGATGGCAGTCTAACCTGTGCATAGTTTCCTTCTTTTGCCATGAGCTGAGCACCGTTACCAGCAGATCTTACCAGCTGTGCACCCTTGCCAGGCTTCAGCTCGATGTTGTGGATAATGGTACCAACCGGAATGTTAGCAATCGGAAGTGCATTTCCTACCTTGATATCAGAATCTGGTCCGGATACGATTACATCGCCGACCTTCAGCTTATTCGGAGCGATGATGTACTTCTTCTCACCGTCTGCATAAGAAACCAGTGCAATGTTCGCAGATCTGTTTGGATCATACTCGATGGTCTTAACAGTTGCCGGAATGTTGTCCTTGTTTCTCTTGAAATCGATGATTCTGTACTTTGCTCTTGTACCACCGCCTCTGTGTCTTACGGTGATCTTACCTCTTACGTTTCTTCCTGCGTGCTTCTTGAGGGTGACTGTAAGAGATTTCTCAGGCTTATCAGTTGTGATTTCCTCGAATGTTGAAACCGTCATTCCTCTGAGGCCCGGAGATGTTGGATTGTATTTCTTGATTCCCATTCTTACATACCTCCTATATTACAGTCCCTGGAAGATTTCGATCTCTTTGCTGTCAGCTGTAAGAGTTACAACAGCTTTCTTGTAATCTGCTGTCTTACCGACGTATCTTCCCATTCTCTTTGTTTTACCGTTTACGTTCATAACATTGACCTTTGCAACGTTCACGCCGAAGATCTTCTCAACAGCCTGTCTTACTTCAGTCTTGTTAGCGTCCTTTGCAACCTGAAAAACATATTTCTTGTCGCTTGCCAGGTCCATCGTCTCTTCTGTGATGATTGGCTTAATGATTGTCTGATATTCCTTCATTACGCGTATACCTCCTCAATTTTCTCAGCTGCTGCCTTTGTGAGAATTAAGCTGTAATGATTAACAATCTCATATACGTTCATGGTGCTGACAAGTGCAGTTCTTACGCCCGGAATGTTGGATGCGGAACGGATTACGTTCTCGTCCTTCTCGTCCAGAACGATCAGTGCCTTCTTCTCAGCCTTTACATTCTCAAGAACCTTAATCATTTCCTTTGTCTTAGGAGCTTCGAACTTCAGCTCGTCCAGAACGATCAGTTCCTTATCAGCTACCTTTGCGGAAAGTGCAGACTTAAGAGCAAGTCTTTTTACCTTCTTAGGAATTGCATAGCTGTAATCTCTTGGCTTCGGTGCAAATACGATACCACCGCCGATCTGGGATGGATCCGTTGTGCTTCCCTGTCTGTGGCGACCAGTTCCCTTCTGTCTGAAAGGCTTACGTCCGCCTCCTCTTACTTCGCTTCTAGTCTTGGCAGATTGAGTTCCCTGTCTCTGGTTTGCCAGATAGTTCTTAACTGTCTCATGTACAGCGTGCTCATTTGGCTCGATTCCGAAGATTGCATCATTCAGTGTGATTTCGCCAACTTCAGCGCCAGCCATGTTCAGCATTGTAATGTTTGCCATTGTGTGTCCTCCTTTCTGCCTTCTTACTTATCCTGACCCTTAACTGCCGGTCTGATTCTTACGACTCCGCCCTTCTTTCCAGGAACAGCGCCCTTAACCAGCATGAGGTTACGGTCAGCAATAACTTTAACCAGTACAACGTTCTGTACTGTAATCTTATCTCTACCCATTCTTCCTGGAGCCTTGTTGCCCTTGAATACTCGGGATGGATAAGTACCAGCTGCCAGTGCACCAGCCAGTCTCTTGTGCTTGGAACCGTGGCTCATCGGACCTCTGTGATGTCCGTGTCTCTTGATGTTACCCTGAGTTCCCTTACCTTTGGAAATGCCGGTGATGTCCAGCTTCATTCCTTCTTCGAAATCAGCTACTGTGATTTCCTGACCCAGCTCATAAGTCTCGCCATCTTCAACTCTGAACTCAGCGAGGTGCTTCTTCACAGCCACGCCAGCCTTCTCATAGTGACCTGTGAGCGGCTTGTTGACTCTGTGAGCCTTCTGGTCTTCATAACCAACCTGTACGGCATTGTAACCATCAGTCTCAACAGTCTTGATCTGTGTTACGACTTCTGGTCCCGCTTCAACAACGGTTACCGGTACAACTTGGCCGTCTTCGGTGAAAATCTGTGTCATTCCGATTTTCTTTCCAAGCAGTGTCTTCATATTTCTCCTCCTACTTTCTTACAGCGGATCACTCTGGTTTGGCCGGATTGCCCTCTCATGTGATCTTTCTAATCTAGCTTAGAGCTTGATCTCAATATCAACGCCTGCAGGCATGTCCAGCTTAGCGAGCGCATCAGTTGTCTTTGTGGTAGCGTTCGTGATGTCGATCAGTCTCTTGTGAGTTCTCTGCTCGAACTGCTCTCTGCTGTCCTTGTACTTGTGGACCGCTCTGATGATTGTTACCACTTCCTTCTGTGTTGGCAGCGGAATTGGTCCCGATACAACAGCGCCTGTTCTCTGTGCGGTCTCAACGATCTTTGCTGCGGACTTGTCCAACAGTGCGTGATCGTATGCCTTCAGTCTGATTCTGATTTTCTGTAATTCACTCATTGTAGATCCTCCTATAATTTGTACTGTTTTCGCTATGCTTGTACAGGACTTCGTTCTGTCGTTCCGAGCTTCCGTTTCGTCCTACACCCTTTCGAGCGTTTCCTTAATGAATGCTCAAAACAAAAGTAGCGAACCCCTTCGCCCCCGTCTCGCGAGGACAATTCTCGGCAGAAATTACCTGATAGCTCAGCAACTTCCTGCTTCATCGCCTTAAACAAGCTCTATTATTATAACGGATGGTCTTATAGAACGCAAGCTTTTTTCAAATATTTTTTCGTCTTTTTTCAAGTTTTTTCTTCGCAACAATTCAGTATTTTCAAGCCTTTCAGGGGGACACGGTTTTACACCGTCTCACGCGTTTCCCGCCTCTTCTATTCAACCCATTTTTATTTCCGTTTTTCTTTTTATCGATTCACAAAATTTTCTTTTCATTTCTTGTTTTTTCTTATAAAAGAAGGCTTTTCTCTGCTACCCTTCCCGTTATTGCAACAATTTTATCTACAGAAACAACTTCACAAATCCACCAAAGGTTAAGATGGAAGCAAATACAATCGAGGCTCCGGTTCACCGTCATAATCGCTTTCTTGTCTTTCCAGAGAAGTTTAAAATAAAAAAACAACATCGGGACAGGTCTCTTCAGGCCCATCCCGATTCAATCGCTCTAGCCTGGTGGCCAGATCATTTTTCTTTTACCCAGAATGTGGATGTGCAGGTGCTTTACCGTCTGCTGTCCATCTTCGCCGGTATTGATTACCACGCGGTATCCGTTCTCCAGACCTTCCGAAGCAGCGATTTCCCGGATTTTGAGCATCATATAGCCCATCAGATCCTGATGCTTGTCTTCCAGGTCGTCCAGAGATGCGATGTGTTCCTTCGGCACCATCAGCACGTGAACCGGTGCCTGAGGATCCGCATCTCGGAAACATGCAATCCGGTCATCTTCGTACACCATATCGGTTGGAATCACACCATTCGCCAGTGAACAGAAAATGCAGTCGCTCATGACTTACCTCCTTTTCTCGGTTATTTCTCGATGATCTCACCGAGACAACCGTCCTGATATATTTCTACGAGCCGGACGGAATAGAACTCTCCTTGGCGAAGATTCTGCTCTTCGTCCGGAATATAGACTTTGATGTAGTTTCCAGTGTAACCAGTGGCCATGGTATCTTCGTGCCGTTCCATGAGAATGCGGTGTTCCAAGTTCAGATTGCTTCGGTAAAAATTCTCTGCGACAACCTGAGCTTTGGATTCCAGCGCACCGGCCCGCTGGCTCTTCACTTTTCCGGAAATCATATCCTTGAATCCCGCTGCTTTGGTTCCCTTTCGGGAGGAATAGCGGAAAATGTGGACTTTGCCAAAATTGCTGCGTTCCACAGCTTCCAAGGTGTCCCGGAAATCCTCTTCGGTCTCTCCCGGGAATCCGACGATGATATCCGTGGTAATGCCGTAATTCGGGTCGAAGTCTCGAAGTGCTTTTACAATCTTGAAATAATCATCCCGTGTGTAATGGCGGTTCATGGAATCCAGAATGGCGTCGCTGCCGCTCTGGAGAGAGAGGTGCAGGTGATGACAGAGCTTGTCGTACTGCACAATCCGCTCGATGTGTTCAATGTCCACCACCGTCGGTTCCAATGAGCTGAGGCGGATTCGGAAATCTCCTCGCAGTGCATCCAGGCGGTGAATGATGGCCTCCAGCCCGTTCAAGTTTTCTTCCCCAGGAAGTCTCTGGAAATCGAAGCCCTGCTCCGTTCCGTACAGAGCCGTGTTGATTCCTGTCAGCACAATCTCCCGAAATCCCTTGGAAAGAAGCATCTTCGCTTCCTCCAGAACCTCCTCTAGCGGCCGGCTTCGCACAATTCCTCGGGCGTATGGAATCAGACAGTAGGAACAGAACCGGTTACAGCCTTCTTGAATCTTGACGTAAGCTCGGCTCATGTCCGACTCGCTGGAAGTTACAATTCCCATGTCTTCATAACCCTGGAGATCCCGGTATGCCAGAACCTCGGTCTCCGCATTTCCGGACTCGCCAGCCTCCTGGTGTTCCTGCTTTTCCAGCAGCTGATACACTCGGTCCGGTATCTCCGACTTCAGGTTGTTCCCGATGATGAGGTCCACATCCGGCATTTCCGCCAGTTCCTCTGCCGAAACCTGGGCATAGCAACCCGTCACCACCATCAAAGCATGGGGGTTGCTCTTCTTCATGCGCCGGATGAACTGCCGGGACTTCCGATCGGCAATGCTGGTCACCGAGCAGGTGTTCACCACGTATACATCCGCCGGTTCCGTCTCCGGTACAATCTTCGCCCCTTTGGCCGAAAAAGCCTCCATCAGGGCTTCACTTTCGTATTGGTTCACTTTACATCCAAGGGTATGGAATGCAATTCTAATCATTCAGTATCTCCATCCTAATCTGTATTTTCTGTCCTAATCTGCTAGTTCGCTAATCCGCATAAATGCTTCCGCCGATGAACTCCCTGAGAATGGAATCGCCGGCAATGATGCTCTCATCTTCTAAATCATCCACATAGTGGAATAGGCGCAGCAGTCTCTGAGCCTCGGCATACTCCTCTTCTTCGGCCTTCACATCCTGTAACAGTGGCACCACGTATTTCTTGAGTACCGCCATCTCATAGACGTGTACCGTATTGAAGAATACGTCGGCCTCGTTGCTGTAAGGGAAAATATTCTGATTCTCCCCAGCCCGGACCTGAGGCCACCGGTGAATGGTCATGGCCGCCGTATGGGCCCGGCTCCGGTAATCCCTTACTATGCGCCGAATCAGCCGGGTATCCGTGGTGGGAATCCGGTTATGGGAATCCAGGTTAATCTGGGTCAACGGACTAATGTAGATG
>JAUNEW010000101.1 GCA_030525365.1 Eubacteriales bacterium | reverse complement strand
GAGCGAATGGCTCATTTTTAATTCTGTATTTTACACCATTATACGGGCTTTACCTAATTCACCGGACAAATTCACTTCAACACCGATTGTCGCTGCATCTTCCAAGAAACGATCATATTCCTCTTGCTCTTCTGTGTATCCGTTATCACTTCGAACGGCATCCACCGCCTTACGAAATAATCGCATCATATTCTCATCCGGTGCTCCGGATTTCTCATCCTGCAAACTCTGTCGAACAGCCGTGAGCGCCGTCCCCATCTCATCGTGCAGACGTGTCTTTGCTTTCAATATTTCCTGCTCTCTCGTAAGAATGAGCACATTGTCGGACAACTGTTTCAGATTCCGTGCCATTTCCTTGAGACGTACCGTCTGCTTCTGCAATTCAACGTTCTTCCGGTAGAGCATCGTGATATCCAAGAAAATTGCTTCGGTGTAGACAACGCCTTGCTGATCGGTTATTTCTGTCTGTCGATACTGCCAGACGCTTCCATCCGGAAACTGATACGTCTGACGTTCCACGGAAAGCAGATGCACCAATGGGTTCTTTTCACAGAACGAAAGTGCCTTCTGAAGATCGCTGTATCGCTGCAAATCTTTACCGCTAATCACATGAAATAACCGGTGCATCTGATGATTGCATAGGATGATTTCTCCGGTGGAATCGAAGTAACATACCGCAGCCGGTAGTGTATCCATGGCCTGACGAATAGAGTTTCGATTCAATGTACACTTTCCATTCCGCCACAGAATTATAGATTCTATCCCGATTACGATTATTATCATTGCAATCAACAGCACTATTCCGAGAACCGGTATCGGCAGTAGCTCGCGGAAGGTTTTCTCTTCCGAAATGTCCATGAACACCTGCGTGAAGTGCACCATCGGCAGTCCCATTATCAGCAGAATAACGAAATTCAGATATTTCATCCACTTGCAGAAGGGACTATCGTATGCGAAAAATCCAATTGCGATAATCCAAATCATCAGTAGAAACATCGAAACCATTAAGAGAGATTGTTCCACGCTGCTTGCAGAGTAGAATGTGTTCATCACTTCTCCCTCCTTTCGGTTTCAATTGTGAACCTCCATACGCCGTTATCCTCACTGGCAGTGGTTGCAATGTCTGCAATTCGAGAAAAGTCTCCTTCGCTTTCAATTTCAAAGCAGAACCGAATCCCATTCCCATCTGTTCGTCCCACCAACCATACGGAGGTCAAATTCCCCCACGCTGTTTCCACGATGCTTTCAAAAAAATCATAGATTCGAATCACATCAGATGTGTCCAAGAAAACCTGATTCGGAAAATTCATGGCACATTCGATTCCGAATAACCGAAGGCCATAGAAGGATTCTCTTAAACAGAGCGTTAGCTCACTGATATCCATCAATTCATTTTTTTCTTCTAGGAACACTAAGTTTCCACGACGTTTAACGTACGCACCAATCAGCATGATTTCTGCGAGAATACGTCTCCGCCCTTCTGGATCTTCCTCCTCGCTGTATGAATCCAGGAGGTAGTCTAGTTTCTCGATTTGTTTCCTTGTGGTCACCTGCAACTGATTATACAGTCGATTCTTCTCGCGAATGATGTTGATTTTCTTCCGAACATTGTAATTCTCCAGATTCAGATTGTTCTGTTCCGAAAGAGATCTTCGATTCTCCTCCAATTCCTCCAGAATCTGTTGAATCTCCGCAATGTCTTCTACCCAGAGAACATGTCCTCCCGGAATCACACTGCTCTTGAGTCTCGTATTCGAATCAATGTTAACCGGCCTATCATAAGATTTGCGAATGTTCTCCAGCGACAACACCGGTGCATTTCCATTCGCATACCGGATGACCCCCTCCGAATCCACAATCTGTGCCTTCAAACTTCCAGCCTGAAATAGACTATCGTACCTCGTGTTCGTTGAAATCAATCCACACCGTATACAACTTTCCAGAATTGTCACAATCATCAAACATAGTGCAGCAGTAATATCCCCTCCTATCATCTGCATCCACTCCGCCCCACTGGCGTAAACTATAATGTAGATAACAGAAACAAACAGTACGCCCGCTGGCAAATATTTCCGATACATCTGTAACCGGGACTTCGTAACGATGATTCCCATTGCAGCAATCGCCAACCCAATTCCCCAGATTACAGTCAAGTAATACCCAGGTTCCAGAATGTTATTCTTGTCTGATGGAATTTCTCCTTCCGGAAAAGAAAATACCAAGTGATGGAAATCGTTTGTCACCACCAGAAGAACCAGTAGTATGGTCGGAACATACAATGCCTTCGAAAGTTTCGATTCCTTGTAGCCCTCTGGTTTTCCAACGGATAGTGCCACCATTAGCGCCAACATCGGAATGAACAGCATCGGAAGATAATACCAATACCATAGCTGGCGTAATGCCATCGAATTCACCACGAAAAAGTACTTCACCGATCGTATTACGAACCAGAAAATCATCAAACCCACAATTCGCAAAATAATCTTACGCGTTTTCCTCTGTATCACGCGCTTCTGAATGGACCATCCCCAACTTAGATACAGAGCGATATACAGAAGCGATCGCAGTATTCCCATTCCGGAACATATCCAGTTGGCCTTGGTTGCCACCCGAATTGCAATCGAAAGGATCACCACTGTCCCAGCGAGCGCATCGTTATATGCGTATTTTCTGCACCCAATGTCCATGTCAGAAACCTCGCTTTCTCGGAAGTGATGATCCTCATCTCATTCATCTATTGTATCATTTGGGGCAACCTACGTTCAAGGAACCAGCGCCCAAACTCTACCATTTCGTGCTCTTATTCCTCACCTTCCATCCTCTGCTTGCATTTACGAAGTCCGGATACTTCTTCGTTTTGATGGTAATCGTTACTTTTTTCTTCGCGTACGGCTTAATATTCTTATAGGTAACCGTCTTCGATCCCATCGATTTTCCGCCACTTGTAACCTTCACGTTGAACTTATACTTCTTCAGCTTGAAGATTCGGTTGTTCACAATATACCCAGTCACTTTCATCTTCCCGTTATAATAGGATAATTTCCATGGCACGAAGGTGGCCGTTTTGTACGGCGTAATCTTGTCAATGTTCGGATTGATGAATCCCGGTCGTGTCCACTGATTCGTGGAGACCCCTTTCGCTGCAGAAGTCTTGTTAATGCTGGTTTTCTTCGTGTATACCGTCTTCACCTTGTACTTATATTTAATCGCATTCTTCTTGTTGTAAGTGAATGACACCGACGACTTTCCAGTGGTGGTGAAGCTCTTAATCAGCGAACTACCTCGGTACACGTAGACCTTCGAGATTCCTTTTGCCGCCTGAGCTGTCGGTATCTTAACGGTAATGCGAGCCTTGCCGGATTTCTGCTTCACTACCGAAATCGAACTTGCCGTGTAATCTAAGGATTTGAAAGTGAAATGTCTTCCATCCCAAGATTCGTATCGAGTACCATCTGTGTCAATCCGATACGGATGGAATGAGAATGATTTGCTGGTTCCCGGCATCATTCCAGAAACCGAAATATTCTTCCAATAAGACTTCTCTGTCACCGGATAAGTCTTATAGAGTGTTCCCTCACCCTTTCCTGGGGTGTAATTGTAGACATCCAGTCCGAAGGTTGTTCCGGCTATCGCGGTACCATATGTGTTCGCCTGCACATTCGCTGTGAATCCATCCAATCTACTAGACTGGGAGACAGACTTCGGTGCGTATGGCATACAGGTACTGATGATTCCGGTTTTCTCCAACTTGAAAGTCGATCCCTTTCCGTTGGTGAAAATCTTCAATGCTTTCTCCTTCGCCTTAGTGGACGTTGCTGCAGATACCACCGCCCAGGTATGGCTGCTTTCCGATTCTGTCAATTCAACCGTGTTCTTCGGTCCATACACCAATGCTTGCACCTTGTTCGTACTGGATGGTCCTCCGTAGATTGGTGTCTTGTCCGATGCGGACTTTTCATACTTTACTGCCCACAGAAACTCGCCCGATGCAGGTCCCCGCTTCGCGGTGAAATCAGCATAATAATCCTTCCACTCGTTTCCCTGCCCATCATTC
>JAUNEW010000100.1 GCA_030525365.1 Eubacteriales bacterium | reverse complement strand
GTTTGAATTCCAGACTGTAGCCGGAAGAGGTGGTGTAGATGTTCAGACGATATCCAGACTTAATGGTGAGGGAACCGTCGTCGTTAATCTTGCATTCATTACTCTTCAGTTTGAACTCATGCTTTCTGTTGAAGAAGTTGTCGTAATCGTACAGCATGATTCCGCCACCCGAGTTGATGATGTTTCCGTTTCCGTCAGTGCTATAGCTTGCGATGGAAGGGAAGTTGGAATCCTTCTTGAACTCCTTCACGATAGTTCTCTGAGCCTGAGAATCAATGGTGGAATAGATGTTCAGTCCGCCGGTGTATACCAGGTCTGTTGCTTTATCCTCGGAGTAATCGTATTTGTCCATCAAATCCTGGATGACCTGATCCAGCAGGTATTCATGGAAATAGGAGTATACCGAAGCCTTGTTGGAAAGCTGCGGATGCAGGAAGTCGGTTAGCTTCTTACCCTTGGCTGCTGTGTATTCCTTATCCGTGATGTACCCCTGATCCTTCATCAGGTATAAGCAGGTCTCACGACGATCTTTGGATTCGTCGTTGGCAACATACTTATTTGGATGTTTCTTGATGACCGTGTCATTTTCATCCGGATTCTCTCCGGCGCTCAGCATCTGAACCAGCGCGTAACTGTCCGGAGCCTGAGGCAGGGCAGCTAAAGCCGCACACTGTACCAGGGAGAGGTCTTTCGGCTCTTTACCGAAGTAGGATTCCGAAGCCGCCTCTACACCGTAGTTACCGAATCCCAGATAGATAGTATTCAGATACGCCTCTACAATCTTTTCTTTGCTGAGCTTTCGTTCGATGACTGCGGCATAGTACATTTCAAGTACTTTACGCTTGATGCTTCTCTGGCTCATGGTATCCGTCAGGTAGACGTTACGGGCCAGCTGCTGGGTGATCGTACTGGTTCCGCTGATTTTACCGGATCCGGTCAGAGATTGGAATACGGCACCAATCATACGAGTCCAGTTGAAACCGTGGTGCTTCCAGAAGGTCTTATCTTCCAGTGCAACGAAGGCGTTCACCAGGTTCTCCGGCATATCCTCGTACTTGCAAATCTTTCGATCTTGCGTATAGTAGGCGGAATCCACCGCTTTACCTTTGTCGTTGTAAATCACGGAACTCTGCTGAATGTTATCGTAGATGTTCACCGGATCAATCTTCGGTGCTCTTGTAATGATAACAAAGGAGTAGCAGATGAAAATCACTACACAGAGACATCCAGCCAGAACACAGTCTCGGAAAAGATGGAAGAAGCTGAACTTCTTCGGCTTGTTCTTCAGATGTTTTCCGTCTTTCACTATATGTTCTCCTTGTGATGCATCGTAGTCCGGGTTCTCTACGAAGAGGGAGAGGAAGCGGCCGATTTTCCGTCCTTCCTTCTTGCGAGCCGCTTTCTTTTCTGCCCGGGTCAATTTCTTCTCGTGCTTATTGTGCTTCTCGGATTCTTTTACATCGTCCTCCAGAAGGGCATCGGAAACAGCAACGATTTCGCGGTCCCGAAGTTCCTCCTGGGCTTCTTCGCTTACTTCCTCGTTTTCAATTTCTTCCGAAACTTCTTCAGCTTCTGCAGATTCTACTGCATCTGCTACATCGGATTCTTCAGAAGTAGGTGCCGGGGATGATTCTGTAGCCTCCGTCGGTTCTTCTTTTTTCTTTCTCCGATGGAAGAATCCGTGTTTCTTTTCCTTCGGCTCTTCTTTGATTTCTTCGTTAACTTCCTCCGCGGAATCCTCTTTTTCTGGAGCTGCCAAAGGCTCTTCGTCCGTCTTTTCGTCCGGCTCCTCAGCTGTTGGCTCTTCGAGGACACTCTCTTCCGGCTCAGTTGATTCCGATTCAGTGGATGGTTCCTCCGCTTCTTCGTCTTCCGTTGAAGTTTCGACTGCATCGGAATTCTTTTCCTCTGAACTTTCATCATCCGAATGCTCGTCTAAAGATTCATCTGTAGTCTCGTCCGAAACTTCATCGACTGGTTCTTCGCCTCGCTCCGAAGCGAGAAGGGAATCCACGTAGGCTGCACCGGCAGCCGCATCATCGCTGTCCAGATTCGCATCGGTGTTTTCAACCGACTCGATATCCTGTAGATTCAGATCATCCTCAGATGGCTTTGCGTACTCCAGAGGTTCTTCCACGGTGATTTCCTCTGTTTCAACATTCTCATCATCTGTTTCAGATGCATTGCCTTCGTCGGCAGTCTCTTCACCCACAGAGAGCAAATCGGTATCTCCGTTCGGTACATCGGTAAAATCAAATGTGGTCTGTTCTCCCGATTCCGAGGAGTCTTCGTCAGAATTCTCCTCTGCGTCATCGATGTAATCGGACGTTTCCTCTGATTCCGTCTCCGAAGAATCTTCCGGATCATCCATCAAGAAGGAAGAGATGTCCGTATCATCCTCCGAAATCTCTTCGTCGGCATCGAACTGAGAAAGATACTCTTGCACTTCGAGTTCTTTGTCCGTTCGCTGGTCGTTGTCTTTTTGCATATTTCATCCTCCCATAAAGATATTCCATTATATCACAAACTAGGATTCTCTTGTAGTTTTTTTCAATATCTAAAACTAGTGCATCATTAGAATCCGAATATGTTCCGATCCATCATCGGGAAATTCTCCAGTGCGTTCATCACGCGAACGACGGCTTTGTCTGTGGTGGTGACATGGACCGCATCGGTGCCCTTGCTCTTGGAAGCGAGGTAGGTCATAACGGTGAAGGCCTCGTCGTTTTCTTCTGGAATCGTGGCATCTACGGTGGAGGTGTCGTTCACCTTAGTGTAAGCATCTTCTATCAGCTGATAGAGGTCGGAACTATCATTCTGATACGGGGAGTCCGTAATTTCCGTTTCCAGCTTAACATCGGAAAGGGAAGCCGCGGCGCGGTTTTCTTTTACAATCTGATTCAGATAAGTGCTGTCCTGTGCAGAGGTAGAGAGGCGAACGCAGAGTTTTCCATTCTGTGTGTACAGATTCTGGATGCTGTTGAATCCATATAGGTCGCCTTCCTTAGAACCGTCTGGAACATTTTCCTTGTCGAAACGATAGGCACCGGACTTGACGGTGTACAGGAAGTTGGAAAGCTTGTTCGTCGCATTATCCGAGTAGGCATAGGATGGAAGGGTGTCTAGCTCAGAGTATTCGTAATACGAATCCGGGAAATCCTTCTTGTTGTCGTCCTCGAAATCTTCAATCCGGTCATCCAGATAGGTGGTGACAGATTCCATGGAGTAAGAGTTCAGCAGAATCGTCGCTTCAATGCTGCTTGAGGTCATATTTCCGTTATCCTGCACCTTCACATCTGCCAACTGGAAAGTGATGGACTTGGTCCGAAGACGGGTTAAGATGGTGCTGAGACAGGAAATCGGATTGGTTTGCTTCAGATTGCTTCCAGAAGAGGCCACTGTGTCCAAGCCACCAATTTTGATTCGAAGGGCGGAGTCGCAGTACCGAGCCGTCTTTCGATATGGCGTGGAGATAGTCTGAACAGCGTCCGCATAGGAATTCCTCGAAATCGAAACATTTTCGTCCTGACTTAGGAGAACAATTCGAGAATTCTTTGGAATGTATTTCTTGCTCAGATTTCGTGCACCGGTGTGAAGATTTTCGTCATTATAAAGGAAGATAATTTTCACATTGCTTCCGTTCATGCCGTGTTTTGCCAGATATTCGGCAGATGCGTAGGCGTAGACATCCTGCTGGAAAGTCTTTGCATTATATTCCATCGCAACCACCGCGGTAGGGGTACCGCCCTTTCGGTTGGAAGCTTTCGAGGAGAGAATCACGTTCTTGTTCGAATCCACGGTGCATTTCAGATTGTTCACATCGCACCAGTCGGTGAGAAGCTTCGTGATGGAGGCGGTATCCTTCACATCATCCTGATGGGAAGCCACTTCATCTGCCATGTTATTCAGTTCTCGTTTGTCGGTAATGTTGTACAACTGACTGAGCCGGTGAGCACTGTAACTGGCAATGGATACGACGATAACTGCCAGAACTGTAATAAATATGATGAATTTTTTCTTTTTTGTCATTGAAATATACCATCTTTCCATATATAATTAATCGAATC
>JAUNEW010000020.1:16121-18136 GCA_030525365.1 Eubacteriales bacterium | reverse complement strand
AGGAGCCACCCTTTCGGATGACTCCCCGTCTCTTCTGAACTTCTATATCAGAATTATTATATTCGAATTACTCCACTTCCAGTCCTTCTTTGACTTCCAGCTCGGTCTCTTCGATTTCGCTGTCCTCCGTGGACCAAGTATCACGCAAAGTGATAACAGAGGCTACAATCAGCAGGACAATTCCCACGATGGTGTTCCAGTACACGTGTTCGTGAAGAATCATAACTGCCAGAACTGGAGCGATGGCTGGCTTGATGAAGAACGCAATGGAACCGGTGGTGGCATCCGAGTAACGGATGGCCAGGAAGTAGAACAGGTATCCCAGACCGGTTACCACGATTCCACTGTACAGGAGAACCAGTGGCTGCTCTGTGATGTGCGCCACAACCGGACGGCCCATTGGAATCAGAACCAGCAGCAATACCAGCGAACCCAGGATGAAGGAAATGCTGGTCTGGGCAAAGGTACCAATCTTTCCGATGGTTCTTTTACCCATTACTGTATATGCGGCAAAGGTAACAGATGCCAACAACATGGTGGCCATACCGAAGACCGTATTGCCTGGCTGTACGTCCCACGGACGAATCATGAACACTGCGGCGATGATTCCTATACAGAATGCGAGGCCCTTGGCTTTGTCCATCTTTTCTGTTGTGAAAATGTGAGCGATTACCATGGTGAACAGCGGGTTCAGGCAGATCAGAGCGGCTGCGGTGGACGCGTTGCAGTGCTGCACACCAATCTGGAATGCCAGCATGCTAATTGCGATGCCCATGATGCCTACCAGCAGGAGCCATAACAGATCGCCTTTGGAAATCTTCACATGATTCTTCCGAATCTCTGCAATTCCGAATGGAGCCAATACCAGTCCACCGATTAAGAACCGGAGGAAGGTCAGCTGAATGGAATCAAATGTGCTTCCAGCAATTTTCAGCGCAATTTCCATTGTGCCGAACAGAAAGGCGGTCAAGATAATGTACGTAACTACTTTTTTCATAATGCACCTTCTTTACCTTTTGGTTTAAAATTATTAAATTATTTTCAACGATTAATATATTACGCTCATTATTATGTACTCGCAATGAAGGTACTGAATTCCGTACAATTTTCCATATGTTATGTTGTTACCGAAGTTCGTCGCCTGTGTTTTCCCTGCTTTCATCCCCGCTTTCAACGTTGTCATCATCCGAATCCCTTTTCCGCCGCCGGAACTTCGGCACGGCGGAAACAGCCAGCGCTTTAAGGACGCCGCCTACCACAGCTCGCTCCTCCTCATCCAGGTTCCGAAGGGAGGCAATCATCTTCGCCAGCTCGGTAAAGCTCTTGGCCTTCAAATCCTGCAAGGTCTCCACGCCATTCTCCTCCAGGACTTCGAAGATGGTGTTGATGAAAATTCTTCGCTTCTCATCGTCCACCGTCAGGAGCCAGTCGTGGACGGTTCGGTTCATGAATTTTCCGCTGCCGTCGATTTCCTCCAGATAGATGAAATCTCCCTCCTCCACCTGCCAGGAATAGGCGATGTGCTGCATGATTCCCGTGCCATCGCTTTGAATCACTTGGTAGTTATTGTTGTTCTGCATCAGCATCCCCACCACCGAGGAGCCTGGCACCAGCTTGATAATCGGGATGCCGCTTTCCGATGCTGCCTCGTCCAGAAGAACTTGAACCTCGTCTCGGAAGCCCGGCCCATCCAGACTGTAGGCCCCCAGAATCCGCTCCTGAACCTCTGGACTACACCGGAGAGCGCTGTACACCGCCAGGTTTCCCCCTTTGGAATGGCCACCGGTGTACAGTTTCCGGTTCCGCCCCCGCCGATTGGCGCTGCCGTAGTTCCGCTCCAGATACTGCACCGCCTCTTGTTGAGACGGCACCTCGTTCATAAAAGACAGGTTGAAGTCCTCCTTCCAACCCATCATAGACCCGTCCGTTCCCCGGAACGCCACGAAATCCCTGTCCTTGTCCAGCTCGAAAATCATGGCGCCGAACTGCTTCTCGCAGGACTTGTCGAAATCCCC
>JAUNEW010000020.1:0-16021 GCA_030525365.1 Eubacteriales bacterium | reverse complement strand
GGTTGTTCCTGGAATGTGTAAGTGTTTTCTTTTACATAATCGATGATATTCACAGTTCCACCTTCTTGCATCTTTTCTCGATAATCTGCTCCACCTCTGCCAGATCTCCTTCCCGGCTCAGGACTTCAATCACATCACCGCCCCGAAGGATGGTGTGACCGTCCGGGATGAACTCCTCTTCCTCCCGGATGACGGAGATAATCAGGGCCCCCAAAGGAAGGCCCATATCCATAATCCGCTTGCCGTCCATGTGGGAGCCGGGGTAGATGATGTCGTCGATGATGCTTTTGCGCTTCTTCGGAGTTTCGTAGCGGGCACCACTGCTTCGGTGCATCAGCTGGGTGTAAATCGGCTCTGTCCCCAGGCTTTCGGAAATAACGAAGGCGATGAGGGACACCAGCACCATAGGCAGCAGGGTTCGGAAATCTCCCGTCATCTCCGTAATCAGAACGACGCCTGTCACCGGTGCGTGAACAATGGCGGCGAAGTACCCTGCCATGGCCAGCACCACAAAGGCTTCAATATACTCTCCGTTGATGCCGAAAAGTCCTTCCAACACACCAGAATAGACTCCCCCGGTGATGGCTCCCAGCACTAACAGCGGAAGGAAGATTCCTCCTGGTGCCGTGGTTCCGAAGCTGGCGGTGGAGAAGATGAATTTGACTAGAAGCAGCAGCACCAGGGCTTTGAGGGCGAACTGGCCTTCTGCAATCTGTCCCACCAGGTTGTTTCCGCTTCCCAAAGTAACTGGATACAGGAAGAAGCAGATGTAGGACATGAGAAGTCCGGTTCCCAGCTTTGCGAAGGTGCCAATGTCCAGAGATTGTTCCAGCTTTCCCGTCCGAGGATTCAGATGTTTTCTCTTGAACCACATTCTGGCAATCCGGTTGGCGGCCTGGGCAATTCCGTCAAATATATCCTGCATCTTTGCGATGGTTCGGTTATACAGGCTGCCGAACAGTCCCAGTATGACCCCCAGAATCATGGCGAACCAGTAATACCGAAGGGGCAGTGTGTGGTTAATCTGAAAGCCGAACACCGGATCTAGGCCGATAATGTAGGCCGCCACGAAGTCCGCAGACACCGCGGCTGTCATGGTGGAAAGAAGCACTTCCGAAGAGAAGTTCCGGTACAGTTCCTCCAGGCAGAAGATGGTTCCCGCCAAAGGTGCCCCGAAAGCCGCGGATAGTCCCGCGCCGGCACCGCAGCTCATGAGATACCGTTCCTCCGTCAGCACCCGCTTTCGGCTCCGGGCGAAACCCTTTCCCACCATGGCGCCAATTTGAATGCTAGGGCCTTCTCGGCCCAGCGCCAGTCCGCCTCCGATGGACAGGGCGCATCCCAGAATTTTGGACACCAGCACCTTGAACCAGTTCATGTCTTTTTTCCCCAGCAGCTCCGCTTCCACCTGAGGAATTCCGGATCCCGTGGATTCCGGTTCCCACCGAAGGAGGAGTCCGATAATCAGTACCAGAACCAGCATCACCAGGGCCGCCAGTAGTGCGTGGGCCACGCCTTGCCCAGCGAAAGCCACCAGCCCTGTGCGGAGCTGATCCGCTTTAATCAGCAGCAGCCGGAAAAGAGAAATAATTCCTCCCGTAATGACACCGATGACCATTCCCTGCCATATCAAGGCATACCGGAAGTTGGATTTTCTCGCGATATTCCGGCGGACGGAGCCTTTGCTTTTGATTTTTTCTTTTACCATAATCCTTATCTCGTTATATCTGAACTTATGAAAAGAGGAGGGGGACTCCGGTCTCCCTCCCCTGTCTTATCCCATTTCCGAATTCACCGGCGCCTCTACTTGGAGTACAGGTTGCTGGTGGAGAATTCCGGGTTGCATGTGACGTCGATGCCCAGAGACTTCATGGTCTGCTCGTCCCGGTCGCTTAGGATTGCGGTGCAGTGCGCCATGCAGCCCCGCAGCTTTGGTAGCTGCTTCAAAGCCATTTCCGCAATCGGGTTGGTCATCTTGCTCATGGTCAGGGCCATGATAATTTCTTCGCAGTTGAGGCTGGACTCATCGTGGAACAGGCGAACTCTCATATCCCGGATGTTTTCCAGAATCTGTGCCGAAATAACCGGAATGGAATCGTCAATTCCTGCCAGCTTCTTGATGGCGTTCAGCATCATTGCGGCAGTAGCCACCATCCGTTCGGAGTTCTTTCCGGTAACGATGCTTCCATCCGGAAGCTGAATGGCCGTGATAATCACGTTCTCATCTGACGGATCTTCCTGGCGCTTCGCTTCGGCGTAATCCTCCGCTGGCTTTACCACCGGACGGTCGTAGCGGTTGGCCTGAACTTCTTCCATCAGAAGCTTGGTTCTCTCCAGCACGCTTTCGTCAATCTTACCCTTCTTGTAGGAACACTCTGCCAGCAGATAACGGCGAACAATCTCCTGCTTGGAAGCTTCTCTGCATACCTCATCATCGGAGATGCAGAAGCCCACTCGGTTCACACCCATGTCCGTCGGGGACTGATAGGAATCGTCGCCGGTAATCTTGTTCAGAATTCGCTTCAGCACTGGGAACGCATCAATGTCCCGGTTATAGTTCACCGCAGTTTCCCCGTAGGCTTCCAGGTGGAAGGAGTCAATCATGTTCACGTCCTTCAAATCTGCCGTAGCCGACTCGTAGGCGATGTTCACCGGGTGCTTCAGCGGCATGTTCCATACCGGGAAAGTCTCGAACTTCGCATAGCGCGCTTTGTTCCCCCGGCGATATTCATGATATACCTGGGATAGAGATGTGGCCAGCTTGCCGGATCCGCCTCCCGGTCCAGTGACAACCACCAGGGGCCGGGTTACTTCCACATAGGGATTGGCGCCGTAGCCCTCGTCGCTGACGATGGTGTCCACGTCCGTTGGATATCCCTTGGTAAAACGATGTTTGTACGTCCGAATGCCCCGGCGTTCCAGCTTGTTGATGAACATATTCACTGCCGGAACATCCTGATAGCGGGTTACCACTACCGAGTTAATCTGAAGATCGTAATCCCGCAGTGCGTCAATCAGTCTCATAACCTCCAGGTCATAAGTGATTCCGAAATCCTGACGAGTCTTGCTGGTGGTAATATCCCCTGCGTAGATGCAGATGATAATCTCCACCTGATCCTTCAAACGCTGCAGCAGGTTAATCTTCGCGTGTTCGTCGTAACCTGGGAGCACTCTTGCTGCGTGCTTGTCCTCTACCAGCTTTCCACCGAACTCCAGATATAACCTTCCTTCGCCATTTGAAATACGCTCACGGATATACCGAGACTGTTCCTCCAGGTATTTCTCTGCGTCAAAACCAATCTTCTTCATTGTCTTCCTCTCTTACTCTCCTTCACTATAGCGGCCGAGTGGTTAACTCCAGCCGAACTCTTCGATCTTCCATATCGTCATCGCCGATGTTCATGCTGTACTCGGCAAAAACTCTTCCATGTCCGTTCTCATCCAGCTCTACCTCCACCTTGTGAGTTACCATTTCGATGTTCAGTGTGCCGATGGGAAGGATGCACCGGATAAAGTTGGATTTGCCCTCTTCCAGGTGCAGTTCCAGACTGTCCCCTTCCCGGTGCTTATTGTAGCGATGGACTTCCACCACGTCTCCCATGATTTTGACCATGACCCGGCCGCCTACCCGGTCATCGTCTTCCACTTCCTCATAGGTGATATAGGTGTTTCCGTTCTTCTCATAGACGGTGGCTTCCGTCACTTCTTCCATTTCATCATCCAGCGTCAGCTTCCGGCCGAAGGAATTTCCCTTCTTCTCCACGCTTTCGGAGTATTGCCGGTTGCTGATGCGGAGCAGTACGTTACTTTTACCCAAATTATCTCCTTCTAGTTAAGAGACTCTGCAATTTCCTTCGCTAGAGTTTCCAGAGCCGCTCTCGAATCTTCTTTGACGGTTCCCTTGACGGTTACCACATCTCCTACGTACTCGATGCCCTTCAGCTGATCCATCATCTCCTGGACCTTCTTGCCAGCCGTCGGTGCCCAAGACCCACTCTGAATGATGCTGACCTTCTTATTGGACACGCCCATGGAACGCATCTCGGTGAGGGCCTCTTCCATCTTGATGAACATATCCCCGTTGTAGGTGGTGGTGGCGATGACCAGGTTGCTGAAGCGGAACACTTCCGGCAGGATGTACATTGGATCCGTGTGGGAAACGTCCATAATCTTCATTTTCGCAACGCCATTTGCCGCCATCTCGCTGGCCAGAATTTCGGCTGCGTTCTGGGTGTTGCCATATGGGGATGCGTACAGAACCAGTACGCCCTGCTCCTCTGCCTCGTAACTACCCCATGCAGTATAGGCGTTCAGATACTTCTCGAAATCCTTTCGAATGATGTATCCGTGCAGCGGACAAATCATCTTGATATCCAGGGTTCCCGCCTTCTTGAGGGCGCCCAGGGTGAACTTGCCGAACTTACCCACAATGGTGGTGTAATATCTTCTGGCATATGGCAGCCAATCTCTTTCGAAATCGTAACAATCGGCAAAAATATTTCCGTCGTGGGCCCCGAAGATTCCGAAAGCGTCTGCGGAGAACAGGGTTCCCGTGGTCTTCTCGTAGGTCATCATCACCTCTGGCCAGTGAACCATCGGGGTATTGACGAAGGTAAATACATGCTTTCCGGTGGAGAGCTCATCCCCCTCATCAATCTGCTGGAAGTTATCGTCAATATTCCAGCTAACGTAATTCTTCAGCATATTCTTGATTTTGCTAGTAGCCACAATCTTCACTTCCGGATGACGGCGAACCAGTTCGCATAGAGATGCACTGTGATCTGGCTCCACGTGGTTCACAATGACGTAGTCCAGTGGGCGGTCTCCCAGCAGATGCTCCAGATTATCATGGAAAACTCTGGAAACCGAGTCATCGGCGGTATCCAGAACTACCGTCTTCTCATCATCCACAAAGTACGAGTTATAGGACATGCCCTCCGTCATCGGAATGGCCCCTTCGAACATGGACAGCTTGCGGTCATTGCCGCCAATCCAGTACATGTCGTCTTGAATCTTTGTATAGCAGTACATATGCACTCCTCTCTGCATCGTCATTCGATGCTTCATATATATCTCTTTAAGTTGTAATTAAGCACATGGGAATATTATACACTTATAAAAGTTCCATTATCAATAGTTTTCTGACCGGTTCACGGTCTCTCTGCGGAAACTTCACAAAACCGTAGAATCCACACGTGACATACATATTTACAGTTTATAATAGTCGGAGTTATGGAATAAAAAACAATTATTTTTACCTGGAGGAAATATATGAGTGACAGAGACTCTTTAGACAGAAATTCTTTGGAACCGGATTTCGTACTTGTAAATCCGGACGAACCGGATGTGAACCCCCACGTCTGGAAAGAAACAGAGGGAGGGCGAAAAGGCTACTATACCGGTGAGCCGCGGAAGAAGAAGGTACACCGGCGGGTTGTGCATTCCGGAGGCCAGGCGGAAATGCCAAAGGAGAACGCCCCTGAAGGAACGAATGCCAGCGATGTCTCCGACATGCCAGCGATGAGCGCTTCGTCCCGCGGCAGCGCCCCGCAGGGTTCTAGTTCTCCTTACGTAACGAAGCGTTTCTTGGTGCTGGCACTGATTATTACGGTGGTTATCAGCACAGCGCTGGGTGCAGTGGTGGGATCCCTCATGGGCGGTCGCGGCGGATCCTATTCGAATCTGACATCGGACAGCTCTCTTTCCGAGGCCACGGGAAGCAAGCTCACCGTTCAGGAGATTTACAAGAAGAATGCAGATGCGGTGGTGGAAATTACCACCGAGGTTCAGACCAAGAGTGTCTTCGGGAACTCGGTCAGCCAGGGTGCCGGCAGCGGTGTCATCGTCAACAAGAAGGGATACATCGCCACCAATTACCACGTAATTGACGGTGCCAAGAAGATTTCCGTGCGGCTACGGAACGGAAAATCCAAATCCGCCTCGGTAGTCGGCTATGACGAATCCAACGATATTGCCGTACTCAAGATTAGCGGAAGCGGTTACACCGCTGCAAAGATTGGAAAGAGCAGCAACGTTCAGGTGGGCGACCTGGCCGTTGCCATCGGAAACCCGCTGGGACAGCTCGGCGGCACCACCACTGCCGGAATCATCAGTGCACTGGATCGCCAGCTCACACTGGATGACAAGAAGCTGACCCTGCTCCAGACGGACACCGCTATCAACCCGGGAAATTCCGGAGGCGGTCTCTTCAATGGTCGTGGTGAGCTCATCGGTATTGTGGTGGCCAAAGGCTCCGGTACCGGCATCGAAGGTCTGGGCTTCGCCATTCCAATTGACACCGCCGCACCGATTATCGACGACATCATCGACAACGGCACCGTGGTGGAGAAACCGGCAGCCGGAATTACCGTGGTCAACGTAACCGAGGACAACAAGGATGAATTCAAAGTCGACAAGACCGGCGTCTACATCTACCAAGTATACGGAAACCACGCGAAGAAGGCGGGCCTCAAGGCTGGCGACCGAATTGTCAAGGTGGACGGCAAGAAGGTTTCCACCAACACCCAGGTGGTTCAGCAGGTTCAGACTCATAAGGTGGGCGATACCCTGTCCATCACCATCGAGCGAAACGGCAAACAGAAGACTGTCAAATTCAAACTGGAGAAGGCCTCCCAGTTCGAGGATCAGGAGAACCAGCTGAAACAGGAACAACAGCAGCAAGAGCAGCAAGGACAGTAGAGACAGTAAGGCTTGCGTACAGGTTAGAGGAGAAGTGAGATAAATGGAGGGCACGGAACTTTACCGAAAATGTAAAGTTCCGTGCCTTCCTTTTTGTCTTGGAGTCATCCATGGGTTGCTCTGATTTCTTTGCGGGACGGAGGCTCGGATTTTCACTACGCGATTACTCGATTGGTTGTTTGTAGTGAAGATTCTGTTTTCCGAACTGGTTCACCTGGACTTTATTCACTATCTCAGCATTTGTTGCATGATTCATAGTGAATAAAACGCTTTCTTCTCTCATCTCGCAGTCATTTTTTCACTCTTTGACAGATGGTCTTGAATTCTTGTAGTGAATATTTGGAAGAATTTGCTTACCGTAAGCATGTATTTTCACTATATTAGTTTCTTGCTCTGCTTCTGTAGTGAACTTTTGACTGTTTGATTTGTTTCATTCCCGATATTTTCACTCTATTATCGTAGTGAAGATTATCGGTTGATGAATATTTTAGCTCCGCAAAAAATGGAGGGGGCATTCCACGAGAATGCCCCCCTCTTCTATATCGCCGCATCGAATTCCTTCTTCATTTTCACAGGTTCCCGGTCCTGCGTGATGTAATATGCCGTGTTCTTATCCGAAGTAAAAACAATGTATTCTTTCGCACCATCTTTCCGTTGTATGGTGATGATTCTTTCCTTGGAAATTTCGCACGTACCAATTTCTGTCCTATGATCTTGATTGTCCCGCAATGTTACTCTGCCTCTTTTGCCCTCGCTCTTATCGGACGCCTCAATTATTATATATTTGTTTTTTCCATCGTTCAGAAGATAGGTGCCGTAATAATCGTCATTCGTTAACACATATTTCGCTTCGTATTTTGCTTCAACATAAGCTTGCGTAACTCCATAGGTCAGAAAGCAAGACATCGCAATTACAATAGCGATAATCAGATATTCCTTGGTTTTTCTGAACTTCATATATTGCTCCTATTTTTTGAATTTTTTGTACCGGTAATAGTATTGCACATTTTTATATTTTTTTGCACTTAATTCCGCTTTTCCTACCACCCAGATAGGTTTTCCCTTTTTATCCGTAGATGCATGGCGATACTGTGTGTACCAAAGCGTTGGTTTTATCTTCTTTCGGACTTCTAAACCATAATAACCTTTCTTTTTAACTGCTCCACAGTTGACAGACGGTTTGCTCGATGAAGTAGACCCAAGAGGCACACTTACCGAAACATCCATGCTGCCACTTGCAATGCCATGAGCAATTGAAACACCTGCACCAATATTCACAGATACTGGATTTTTATTCGCCTCAGGTGAGTAGGACAAGCTTGCCCCTTTTTTCAGACAGACACCTCTACTACCTGGACCAATATACTTCCATTTTGTGTAACATTCAGATCGTTTGACCGTTATCACTCTCACCTGACTTGAGTTCGCTTTATTCGCTTGCTTCCATTTTGTGTAGGTTACCTCATCTTTTGCAAGCGCACTCTGTTGAAAGAATCCTAATAACATCATTGCCACGACTGCAATTATTACAACATGCACTCTCTTATTATGGAATAGTATCTTCTTCATAATACCCAATCCTCCTACGATAATCAAGCGTTCCAACGATTCCTTTATGCATTGAATTCCTATTCGCCGATTACATTCCAGTGACTTCTTCAACTTGCCGTTCACAACACCCGTTTTCTCTTGTATTCACCAGATGGATTGCAGTATAATTCTAGCGAGATGTATAATATTTTTAACCCCCTCCCATAGAACGGAGTTCGCAAGAATTCCAGAAGGAAGGGCACAAGAAAGGAGAATCGTCATGATTTCCAAGACACAATCGCGAATGAGAACGGTTATCGGAATCACAGTGTTTGCATTGCTGGCCTGCATCATCATGCCGCTGAGCATGGAAACGGGTTCGGTTTCCGCCGCAACGAAGAAGCCATCCAAGGTCACCCTTACCAGCGTGTCCTCTGCCGGTTCCACTTCCATCAGCATCAAATGGAAAAAAGCGAAGAACGCGAAGAAATATCAGGTGTACCGCGCCACCTCCAAGAATGGAAAGTATGAACGGGTGGTAACCACCAAGTCTCGGTCTTACGTGAACAAGAAACTTAAGACGGGGAAAAAATACTACTTCAAAGTCCGGGCGCTGAACGGGAAGAAGAAAGGTGCTTTTAGCAAGAAGGTTTCAGCTGTGCCAAAAGCGAAGAAAGCTGCTGGATTAAAGGATATTCAGAATCAGATGCTTCAGAAGGTGAACAAGGAGCGGAAGGCGGCGGGGGTGAAGCCGCTGGCCCTTTACGAGCCGATTAACAAAACCTCCCAGGAGAAGGCGGTGGATTTGTACAAGACCGGTGTGTTCGAACACTATTCGAAAAATCTAGGATGGTGCTATGATCAGTTCGACCGCGCAGGAATCACCTACATGGCGGCCGCGGAGAACATCGCCTGGGGACAGGGCAGTGTGTCTTCGGCCATGAACAGTTGGATGCATTCGTCCGGACACAAGCGCAACATCCTGGACAAAGACATGACCCACCTGGGTGTTGGATACTACAAAGGCTACTGGGTACAGCAGTTCATTCAGATTCCAGAGGAATAAGCACCCCTCTGCGAACTGAATCGAACAGAACACAACATAGCAAACAGCGCACCAAGAAGGACCCTGTCGCACCGCGACAGGGTCCTTTCTCTTGTGATTCTTATGATTCGCATGATTTAAGCTATTCTTATGGTCTCTGACCCATTCCGCCTTCCAGGGTGATGGTCTCGCCGTTCATGTACTTGAAGTCCGGGGAAGCCAGCTGTACGCAGGCCCGGCCAATTTCCTTCTCCACATCGCCGTAGTGACCTGCCGGTGGCATCTTCACATTGGCTTTGAATGCATCCGGATATGCCTTCTGGAAGTTCTCCAGCTGAGCGGTCCATGCCAGCGGGCACACGATGTTAACATTGATTCCGTCTGAGCCCCACTCGGTGGCTGCCACACGGGACAGTCCACGGATGCCTTCCTTGGCAGCCGCATATGCGCACTGTCCGTAGTTGCCGAAGAGTCCGGCGCCGGAAGCGAAGTTGATAACAGATCCCTTGGTCTCCTTCAGATATGGATAGCACGCCTTCATGTAATAGAACACAGCGTATACACCAGAGTACATTGCCAGGTTGAACTGATCCGTGGTATGGTCGGCAAGGGTCACGCCGGAAGCGGAAGCCTGTGCGTTGTTAATCAGCACGTCGATTCTTCCGAATTCGTCGATGGCTTCTTTTACCACTCTCTGAACGGTTGCCTCATTGTCTGCGCCGGCATTTACATCCGCCTGGACCGGCAGAACCTTGATTCCGTACAGTCTCTCCAGCTCTTCTTTGGCATCCTCCAGCTTCTTCACGTTTCTTCCGGTGATGACCAGATTTGCGCCTTCCTTCGCATAGGCAGTTGCAATTCCGTATCCGATAGAGCCGCAGCTTCCATCGCTCAGTACAGCGCGTCCCCCTCCTGTGATAATGGCGGTTTTACCTGTCAGATATCCCATAATTATCTCCTTTCCGGACTCGTGGGTCCTTCAAAAATGTCTTTTTAGATACTCTAAGTATAGTACATTTCGAGGAGATTTTCCATATTTTTGTTCGTTAATACCAAAACTATTGCCGTTTTTGATTGTTAATTACCAAATTATTTAAATTTCCTGCTTCCCACCAGATTCAGAATCCCTTGCAAAAGAAGAATCACCATTATCGGTAGGAACTCTACCCAGTAGCTGCATCTGTAGATGGCCTGTCCGGCATTATTCACATCGTAAATCTCTCCGGAGGTCCAGAACCCCACAGCGACAACCAGAAGAAGCATTATGGCATCCAGGATGCAGGTTAAGACAAATATCTTCTTTGCATCCTGGAATACGCCTGTGTTCTTCTTCGTGACAGTGGATACTATCATCATCCCCGTTGCAAATACAGCGAATGCCAATACTGCGCAAAGAATCTCAGAAACCGTATAGGATGGCGTCGATTCAAATTGAAACGGCTTCGCCCCATGGAATAGGATTCCATCCGAAATTCGAAGATCTAGTCGCCAAAGAGCAATGAATACCAGGGCCGAAAATAGCAGGCTAAAGCTTTTCATCTTGTTCACGTTCATCATCGGAGTCTCCCTCAACATATTTCACCCATCATTGTATGTAATTATATTCGTAAAAGTTCGCTTTGGACGCATGTCCTGTGCAATCTTTTTTCACATAATATGAGCCAACATGCTTGTAGTATTTATCTATCGCGGTATTATTTTTGTATGCATATTTTTTCACCGAGTAAGACATATACGCACTTGAAGGTGCATATTTTTCTGCAGCACTCTTTAAATCTGAAGCCAAGGTTCCAAGTGTACTGATTGCAATGCTACCTGGCAATGACGCCGATAAGGCGTGAGCGATAATGGTTGCAATTGTACCTGTCGCCAACCCTTTAATCTTGTTTTTAGCGTTGATATTTGTTTTCTTATAGGTGCTACTATATTTTGTATAGTCTGCACTTTTTCCCTTCTGCGGTTTTTTTGAATATACCGATGTCCTACCTCTCGGAGAAATTCCACCTATCGAATTCCCGAAATCTACCACCTCTCCATTTACAGTCATCGTTCCGTCATTCGAATACATGATGATATCATGTATGTCGTTTTCAAAAACATCTAAGCGAATCTCTTTATTTGAAGTTTTTGAAATTTCAATATTATTTGTGATTCCATCTTCAAATGTCATCATGTACTCAGATTTATTACTTGAACCATCATGTCTTAGTATCAATTCGTCTGCATTAATACCTATGATTTCAAACATTTTTTTCTCATCCGCAATTTTCTTTTTCACTCCTTGCTCAATCGCATCGCTCTTTATCGGTTCAGCAGTTCCAGTCTCTGCAAATCCAAAAGCCGAATACGACAGTACTAATACCAGACTTAAAATTGTTGAAAGCAGCTTTTTCATACGGACCTCCTTACCCATT
Organism: Eubacteriales bacterium; assembly: GCA_030525365.1. Taxonomy (GTDB): domain Bacteria; phylum Bacillota; class Clostridia; order Peptostreptococcales; family Anaerovoracaceae; genus Mogibacterium_A. The sequence goes on along the minus strand of JAUNEW010000020.1, from coordinate 4,333 downwards.
TCTTAAGTTATTGGCCCTCTACCCTTTTGGGATAGTCTATCATATAGTCTCTAATTTAACAATAACATTAATTATCTCTACATATTGGAATTTTCTATTTTAACTATAACACCGTATAACATTTTTTGCCTCTCATTTTTATATTTTTTCCTTTTTGTTATTTCTCCCATTTGGCAATATGTATCTCTCTTCCAATCCCAAACAAAACAACCTGCATCTGTAACACTTGCTGACAGATGCAGGGTATTGGGGTTCAAACTACAAGTAAATAAGAAAAAATCTAATTCTTAATACCAGAACTTTCCACTAAAGGCGAAGGACACTTCGCCGGTCAAGCTGATTCGGTCTTCTCGGAAGTTCACCAGGATGTCCCCGCCTGGGGCTTTCACCGTAATCTCCCGGTTCGGCTGGCAGTATTCCTGCTCCACCGCCATTCTTGCTGCGCAGAATGCAGCGCTGGCGCTGGACAATACCGCTCCGTTGGCCCCATCCCACACTCTCATGCGGATGGTGTGGGCGTCCACCACTTTGATGAACTCAAAGCACGCTGGTGCATCGAAGATGTCCGAGTATTCAATCCGCGGTCCCACTTTCTCGATGTCGATGGTGTCGATGGACTCGCAGAAAATCTGACAATGGAGTCCACCGCCCATTAAGTTGCAGGTGTGGAACTCCGTCGCACCCGCTGCCGCCAGGTTCTTCACCATCCGCGGATCCTGGGAAGCGGCCGCCTCCGTCTTTCCATCATAACAGAACCGATCCGCCGGAACTTCCATGGTCACCGATGTGACCCAGCCGTCCCGCAGGAACATCTTCAGCTTCTGCACGCCAGATGCGGTTTCCACCGTCATGATGTCTCGGCCTACAAAACCCGCTTCATACGCATACTTCGCACCGCACCGGATTCCGTTTCCGCAAGAGTCCCCTTCGGTGCCATCGCTGTAGAAAACTCTCATGCGCACGTCCGCTTTCCGGGACTTCTCGATGAGGACGATTCCGTCGCCACCGATGGACCGGTTCCGGTCGCACAAGCTGATGCACAGGGACTCCGGTCCCTCGATTCGGCCGTCGTAGTTGTCCACCACAATGTAGTCGTTGCCACAACTGTGCAGCTTGGTAAAGTACACGTTCCGATGGGTGGCTCTCATGTGGTTGATATCCACCAGCTCTGTGTTCTGCTCCGAATATCTGGATTCAATCATATTTACCAGGGCACCTGCCGTATCCACGCTGGTGAGGCATGGAATTCCCAGCTGCATGGCCCGCTTGTGTACAGCGGTGTAGTCTCCCAGCGCTGCGTCGTTGGCCTGGCCGGTAAAAATAATATAACTTGTCTTTCCACTTTCCATCAGGTCGATGATGTCCGTGCTCTCCTGGGCTTTCCGAACCTGGGTCACCTCGATACCCATGGTGCGAATGGCTTCCGCCGTTCCTCGGGTAGCATACAGTTTGAATCCCAGCGTGTGAAGTCTCATGGCAATCGGAAGGATTTCCGGATAATCCCGCTTCTGAACGGAAATCATCACGCCGTGTTCTTCGCCGAACTTCCGCGGCGGTACCGTGAATCCCGCTGCCGTCAATCCCTTGAACAGGGCTTCGTTCATGGTTCTTCCCAGACCCAGAACTTCTCCGGTGGACTTCATCTCCGGTCCCAGAATGGAGTTGGCATCGGTCAACTTCTCGAAGGAGAATACAGGTACTTTTACCGCTACATAAGGTGGCGTGTGATAGAGTCCCGTTCCGTATCCCAGATTCTCCAGCTTCTCGCCCAGCATTACCTGGGATGCCAGGTCTACCATCGGAACGCCAGACACCTTGCTGATATACGGCACAGTTCGGGAAGCTCTCGGATTCACCTCAATGACGTATAGTTCTCCCTGGTACTGCAAATACTGGATGTTCACCAATCCCTTGGTTCCCAGCGCCAAAGCCAGCTTCTCGGAAATGTCCACGATTCGATGCAGCTGTCGGTCAGACAGATTGAACGGCGGATATACCGCAATGGAGTCTCCGGAGTGGATTCCCGCTTTCTCGATGTGTTCCATGATTCCCGGAATCAGCACATCCTCGCCGTCGGAAATGACGTCCACCTCCAGCTCAATGCCCGGCATGTATTTATCCACCAACACCGTGTTATCGTCGGAGTTGGCCAGAATCCGCTCCATGTACTTGATGGTGTCTTCCTTGTCGCCCGCAATGGTCATGTTCTGACCGCCGATAACATAGGACGGTCTCAGCAGCACCGGATATCCAATCTGCTCTGCCGCTTCCAAAGCGCCTTCCAGCGTGGTAACGCTCTTTCCCTTCGGACGGCTGATGCCGAACTTCTCCAGCAGTGCGTCGAACTTTCCACGGTCCTCCGCCAGGTCGATTCCCTCTGCGGAAGTTCCCAGAATCGGAATACCGTTGTCGTGCAGCACCTGGGTCAACTTGATGGCAGTCTGTCCGCCGAAGGCCACAACGACTCCTACCGGCTTCTCCACCTTGATGATGTTCATCACATCCTCTGGATGAAGCGGCTCGAAGTACAGGCGGTTGGCGGTATCGTAGTCGGTGGATACGGTTTCCGGGTTGTTATTCACGATGACCACATCGTAGCCCATCTCCCGGAGGGTCCACACGCAGTGTACCGAAGAGTAGTCGAACTCGATACCCTGCCCGATTCGAATCGGTCCAGAGCCCAGTACCATGATGACCGGCTTTCCGCTGCGTTTGAAGTCTCTGGACTCGCACTCCTTGTCCGTGGTGGAATAGAAGTACGGTGTCATGGCATCAAATTCCGCCGCGCAGGTGTCTACCATCTTGTAGCTAAAATCAAATCCCGGAACTTCCGATGTTCCGCTAATCCGCTGGATGGCGTCATCCGTATACCCCATCTTCTTCGCTTCCAGATATCGTTCTTCGGTCAGTGTTCCTTCGGCAGCTGCAAGTTCCTGTTCGAACGCTGCCAGATGCTGAATCTTGTACAGGAACCAGCGGTCAATCTTTGTAATCTCATGGACTTCATCCACGGTTACTTTTCCCGTCTTAAAACCTTCGAAAATAGCGAAAATCCGGTGATCATCCTGTGTCGCGATTCGCTCTTCCAGGGTCTTGTCCCCGTGGTATTCGAAGTTCAGCGTGTCCAGGGAAATCTCCGCTCCCCGAATGGCCTTCATCATTGCCGCCTCGAAGGAGTTGGCAATGGACATAACCTCTCCGGTGGCCTTCATCCGAGTTCCCAGCTTTCGGCTGGAACCGGCGAACTTATCGAAGGGCCACTTCGGTACTTTGAGGGCGATGTAGTCCACGGTCGGCTCGAAGCAGGCACAGGTCTTTCCCGTAACATCGTTGGTGATTTCATCCAAAGTGTAACCCAGGGCAATCTTGGTGGTCACCTTGGCAATTGGGTAACCGGTGGCTTTGGAGGCCAGTGCCGAGGAACGGGATACCCGCGGATTCACCTCGATGACAGCGTATTCGAAGCTGCCTGGGTTCAAGGCAAACTGGCAGTTGCAGCCGCCTTCGATACCCAGTGCGGAAATAATCCGAAGCGCCGCCGAACGCAGCATCTGGAATTCCTTATCAGCCAAGGTCTGGGTTGGCGCCACAACGATGGAGTCTCCCGTGTGCACGCCTACCGGATCCAGGTTCTCCATCGGGCAGATCTGAATCACGTTGCCGATGGAGTCTCGCATGGTCTCGAACTCGATTTCCTTCCAGCCGGCAATACTCTTCTCCACCAGAATCTGGGTAATTGGGGACTGATCCAGTCCGTTCTGGGCGATGATGCGAAGTTCTTCCTCCGTCTCCGCAATACCGCCACCGCTGCCGCCCAGGGTAAAGGCCGGGCGAACGATCACCGGATAACCGATTTCCTTCGCAATGTCCAGGGCCGTCTTCAGGTCCTCTGCAATTCCAGAAGGAACACAAGGTTCTCCGATGGCTTCCATGGTATCTCGGAAAAGCTCCCGGTCCTCCGCCTTGTCGATGGCTTCTACTTTGGAACCCAGCAGCTGCACGTTGTGCTCTTCCAGCCAGTTATCCCTGGACAGCTGCATGGCAATGGTAAGGCCCGTCTGGCCCCCTAGTCCCGCCAGAAGGCCGTCGGGCTTCTCCTTCTCGATAATTCTTTTTACCGTCTCTACTGTCAGCGGCTCCAGATAAATCTCATCCGCCAGGTGCTTATCCGTCATGATGGTAGCCGGATTGGAATTCACCAGCACCGTGTCGATGCCCTCTTCCTTGAGGACCCGGCAGGCCTGAGCGCCGGCATAGTCGAACTCTGCCGCCTGGCCGATGACAATCGGGCCGGAACCGATGACAAGAACTTTTTTGATACTTTTATCTCTAG
>JAUNEW010000099.1 GCA_030525365.1 Eubacteriales bacterium | reverse complement strand
TATATTCACTTTTCTACTTACTTTCCGATTCTAGAACCTAGTATTCCAATCCCAGTCCATCGGCGATGTTGCACACAAAGTCCTGTACATTGGTGATAATTCCCTTGGAGGACAAACTTCCTCGGTCCGCTAACTTATTGACAGTGAACTCCGAGATATCGCAGATGTAGAAATACGTCTGGCGCACGGTGCCGTCCGGCATCACTCTGTAGGATGGTGTCATATTTCCCACCGCAATGGAGTGAAGCATGGTGGCCATGGTGATTACAGTGGTGGCTTTGCGCACGCAATTTCTCATGGCATCCTGGGCATCATAACAGTTTCCGTACACCTCCGGAAGCGGGCCATCATCTCGAATAGAGCCACCCAGCACAATCGGAACGTCGTGCTTCACCGCGGTGTAGATAATGCCGTTGTCGATATCATACTTGTCAATGAACTGCGGAATGGATCCAGCTTCCCGTACCTTGTTAATCAGTTCCAGATGGTTGTAATGTCCGTTGTGCACGTTCTCCTGGGTGTAGATATTCTGTCCCAGTGCAGTGCTCATATACGCACCCTCCAAATCATGGGTAGCTAGCGCATTTCCTGCCAGAATGGCATCCGCATAACCTGCGCTGATTAGAGCAGAAAGGGCTTTCCGTGCCTTCAAATCAAAGGAGAATGCCGGTCCCAGCACCCATACCACATTGCCGTGTTCCTTCTCATGCTTCAAAAGCTCCACGATTTCGTCCACATCCTTTGAGAACGCCGTCTCTCTGGAACGGCCGGTCCGGAAAGCAAAGGTATCCGAGTCTGCTTTTCTTTCGTCAAATCCATGGGCGTGAAGGAAAATTCCCTCTTCGCAGTCTTCGGTTCGACCGCAGACAACCTGATCCCCCACATGGAGTCGTCGCGCCTCTACTGCCTGCATCTTCTCGCCGTCATATACCGGCACAGTATCCATGCGGCTTTCTTCAATCATCTTCCATTCCCCATTAATCTTGAAATACTCTGGGAAAATGCTCAGCGCATGGAAATTATCCGGTGCCACCCCTTCTTTCGCTACTTCACAAAGGGTTGCATCCGGTGCGTTCTTGAATTTCTCTAAAGTGAAATCCGGATGTGTATACGTTCTTAGTTCAAATGCCATGATGACCTCCTGTCATTCTACGAAAAAGCGTCTCTCTGTCCCTAATCCCTTATTTCACTTACCTTGTTATTATAATAACATAAGGTGTGGGAGAATGAAACCCCCAACACCTTATATTGTCACCTATGTTCACTTTTCTTCCTTTTCTTCAAATGGACTGTCTTCTAGATCCATGTACTGAAGCAATCTCTTCACCGCAATCGGCAGGCGTTCCCGATCCTTCATGATGATTCCCATCTCCCGAATGAACGGTTTCTCCAGTGGTCTCATCTCGATATCGTATGCACAGCGTTTCAGAATCAGTTCCGGAAGCACGCTGACACCTAGGCCGCTTTCCACCATGGACATAATGGCGTAGTCATCCCAAGTGGCGAAATCCACCTGCAATTTGATTCCATTCTCAATAAAGAATTCGCGGCTGGTGGTGTTCTTATCCTTCTCCTGGAGGATGAAGGGCTCCTTCGCCAGTTCCTCCAATGGAATTCGCTCATACTTCGCCAGTGGATGCCCTTTCGGAAGGATAGCCATCATCTCATCGGTTCCCACGGAAATCACATCGAAATTATCCTGAGTAGGAAGCAGAACGAAGCCAATATCCACTCGTCCGCTGTGCACCCACTCTTCAATCTCATTATAATCTCCCAGAAGAAGCTCATACTTCACACCTCGGTAATCCGACTTGAACCGCTGAATCACCTTCGGAAGAATATGGGTGGCCACACTGGAAATGGTCCCGATTCGAATGAGACCGGTTTCCAATCCCTGTAAATCCTCCACCTCCGAAGTCAGGTTCTGGAACTCGTTACACACCGCACGAATATGGGGAAGCAACCGAATTCCATCAGAGGTCAATTCCACCCCATACTTGTTTCTCTCTAGAAGGGACATGTGCCATTCCTTCTCCAGATCTCCAATCATTCGACTGATTCCGGACTGGGAATAATTCAGAATCTCCGAAGCCCCGGTAATGCTCCCATTGTCCACTGCGGTGATAAATGCAATATATTTCTGTAAATTATAATCCATAACTCACTTCCATTTCTTATAACCGAACGAACTGATTCTCACTGTCGATGGAAGCCATCAAGGATCCTGCCATCTGCCATTCGCCGTATACCAGAATCGGCCCGTTGTAACCGTACAGTCGCCGAATCACCTGATTGTAGGTCATGGGATTGTTGATGAAAATCCGGGCGTCGAAGGTACACGCGAATTGTCTTTTTACCGTGTACGGAAACTTGAAGAAGATAATATCCGATTCAGGATCGCAGTCGTAATACCGAAGCTCCATGAGTTTGAAGCCCTCGCCGTCGTATTTGTTCGTATAGAACTCCGCCGTCTCTCGGCCGCAGTAGAAATCTTTCACCTTCAGGCCATCGGCCAGCACTGTCTCTGCTGGGTTCGACCTGCAGATTGCATACAGCTCGTCCACCGTATTGGGAGCGTGGACGTTTCCGATTTCCGGAACGCCGTTTCCCTGCTGGATAGCCTCCTGGAAGTCCTTTCCGGTAAAAGAACTTAAATCATAATTCTCCAGACTTCCGTCACAGATTGTGAGTTCCGGCTCCGCCTTCGTATTATCTATTTCTGAAAAATTGAAAAATGCCATTCCGATTTCTTCCTCCTATTATTGAACCTTAATCTCCCCACGAAGCACCTTCTTGTAGTCCTCGTAATTGCGTTTCAGCAGTTCTGGGGTGTCTAAGCTGTATGGACAGCGGCTAACGCACTGACGGCATTCCAAGCAGTTCTCAATCTGCTTCATATTCTCCTGCCATTCCGGAGTGAGCCATGCCTTCGATGGTGCCCGCCGAATCATTAGCGACATTCTGGCGCAGTTGTTAATCTTAATTCCGGCTGGACATGGAAGGCAGTATCCGCAGCCTCGGCAGAACTCACCGGACAGTTCTTTCTTTTCCTTCTCAATAAAGGAACGAATCTCCTCCGTCATGGTCGCTTCTCTTCCATCAAAGTAAGCCAGCCAGTCATCTAGCTCGGAGCCCTTCTGAATTCCCCAGATGGGGAGCACGTTTTCAAACTGCTGGGTGAACGCCATGGCCGCATCCGCCCGGTTAATCAAGCCACCGGCCAAACCCTTCATGGCAATAAAGCCCACATTGTGTTTCTTGCAGCTCTGAACCAGCTCCAGTTCCTGCGCCGAACTTAGGTAACTGAAGGGGAACTGCATGGTCTCATAGAGTCCCGATTCCACACACTCCATAGCCACTTTAATCTTATGCGCTGTCACACCGATGTGTTTAATCTTCCCTTGTGCCTTCGCCTCCTGCATACACTCGTACATTCCTGTACCGTCTCCCGGTTTCCAGCATTGGTCCACCATGTGGAACTGATACAAATCCACGTGATCCGTCTTCATATTATGAAGGGACGTCTCCAAATCCTTCCAGAAATCCTCCGGTGTCTTTGCCGCAGTCTTTGTTGCGATATACACGTGATTTCGGATGGAATCCCCTTCCGGAAGGCTTCCCGGTCCGAAAGCTACACCGATTTTCTCTTCGCTGTCCGAATAGGCCCTCGCCGTGTCAAAGAATTCCATTCCGCCTTCGTATGCTTTCCGAAGAAGGTGCGCCGCTTCTTCCGAGCTCACCCGCTGAATCGGCAGTGCGCCGAAGGCATTCTGCGGAACCGTAATCCCTGTCATTCCTAATGTAACTGTTTTCATTCTCTTTCCCTCAATATACAATTAATTACTAATTACCATACTCGTTATACTATCACTTACAAATTATCATACTTACTATACCATTCCTTGCACCCCGTCGCAACGGATTTTGTTCGATATATACACGTAAGGAATGTATAATTTTGCATTATATGTAAAAAGAAGAACGGAACCCCTCGGTCTCCGTCCTTCCAAAATCTCAAAAAAAAGAAAAAACCGGCGACGTCCTAATTTCCCAGGCAGCTTCCCGCCAAGTA
>JAUNEW010000098.1 GCA_030525365.1 Eubacteriales bacterium | reverse complement strand
AATTCAATTCATTTTTCTTGGATTTTCGAATTATTTCTCGCCCTTTTTCGGTAAATCCCAGCACCCGAATGTAATCCGGTTCTCGCCTTTGCAAATCCCGGTCGATTCCAAGGAGAACTTGAAAAAGCCAACGGGATATTCTCGTATAGGTATAGCGCTTGGACTTTGTTCCTTCTATCAGTTCCTCGATAGAAGTCGCATCGCGTGCCACCTTCTGAAGACGGTACCCAAGGCCTTCTCCCCCGCCGGGATATTCATCCAATTGTCCCGGCGAAACGTTCATTATTTGATATCGGATAAGGTCTATCCAGCTTTCTCGCTCTTCTGTAAAAGAATATTTCTTCCCATTCCACGGCACAACCGACGAATCTAGTTTTCCTTCTTCAATTCGTTTGCGAATAGATGTACTACTCTGGAATTTATCATCCTCCGCAACGCCCCTTCCATCTTCGTGGTACCCTGCACCCTTTCGCGAAATTACAATCGGTTCCAGCGTGTGCAAATTGCGAAGATATTCCAGCCCCAGTATATCATTCGGATTGTGAAGCGAAAAATTTGTCGTGCTGTCCGCCCTCGCAACTTCTAAGACAGCCTGTTCTCTAGCCGCTGGATAACTCCGCCCTTCTCGAATGGATTTTCGTATCCTCTTCTCGATTTCCAGAGAGTGCAGATTGCAAATCTCTGCGTACTTACGCAGCGCCTGCAAATTGCCAGATTCGCTTCCGAAAGCAATATGGGTCACAAGACCTATGGATTCCAAGAGCCTCACGCCAGCGCTCGCAAACACCGCCGCATTTCCTAAGCAGTGAGCCGTCGGAATCTCCACAATCAAATCCGCACCATTTTCCAGTGCAATTTCCGTCCGAGACCACTTATCCAGAATTGCCGGAGCTCCTCGCTGTACATAATTTCCGGACATGACACAAACCACTGCCTCTGCGGAAGCTCTTTTCTTCGCTTCCTGTATCAGATAGCAGTGGCCATAGTGCATAGGATTGAACTCGGCAACAATTCCGACAATATTATTCTTCATCTTCGTCGTAGGAAGGTGCATAGTGGGTGTTGGAAGAGGCTTCCTGATTCTGGATTCTCTCTGCCATGTCCCGCATTTCCTGACGATTTCCATTCACCTTGGAGTTGATACCATTCAGCATTTCAGTGAAATAGTCATTCATCGGCTGAATGTAATCCGAAGCCAGCTTGGCAATATCATTCTGCATATCGTAGAGCATCTTATCAATGTACTCGTAAGACCGGAGCTTCATATACCGTCCGTGGCTTTCCGCTTCTTCCAGCACCGCATTGGCTCTCTTCTCTGCTTCTCTCTTCACCACATCCGTTTCAACAAGGTATTCCGCCTGCTTCTTCGCAGCAACGATGACCTTGTCGTACTCCTGCTTCGCTTCGTTGATAATCCGGTCCTGCTCATCCTTGACCCACTGTGCCTGCTGGATGTCCTTCGGCATACTGAGCCGGATATCGCTGATAATTTGCGAAACTTCATCGCTATCCACGATAGCCTTGTCGGAGAAAGGAACCTTTGAAGCGGTTTCCAGAATCTCCTCCAGCTCGTCCAGAAGCTGCATTACTTTGATGGATGCATCACTCATTGTACTATCCTCCCATTTATCATGAATTGATTGAATTCTATTTTCTATTTCTCAGCTTACGGGTAATAACATCCAGTGCATATCCCGGAAGTAAACCTTGGACATCGCCTCCCAGGGATGCCACCTCCTTGACCAGCGAAGAACTGATGAAGGAATATTCCGGATTCGTCATGAGGAATATGGTCTCCGTGTCCCCCGTAAAAAGGCGATCGTTCATCTGCGCCATCTGAATCTCATATTCAAAATCCGTAGTTGCCCGAAGCCCCCGTATCACCGCGCTGAATTTTTTCTGATTGACATAATCCGCTAGCAACCCGCCAAAACATTCCACTTCTACATTGGATAGATGGGATGTAACCTTCTGAACGATATCCATTCTCTCGTCCAGAGTCAAAAGCGGAACCTTCGAATTATTCACCAAGACTCCCACTGTGATGGAATCAAACATATGGGATGCCCGCTCGATTATATCCAAGTGTCCTCTGGTAATTGGGTCAAAGGAACCTGCATACAAAGCTGTGCGTGTCATTGTAACACCTACCTTTTCAGTCAATTCTAACAAAATAAATCAGACGTTGCAACCGTTTTAGCCCCGTATATAGAGGTCAACTCCAATTGTTCCGTACTTTTTCTCCTTAATCCGCTTAAAATCGGCAATTTCTTCCGGCAACGGAATCTCATAAAGATGTTCTGCGACGATAATCCCTTCTCGGTTAAGTAGCTCTAGTTCCGCTATTTTTTCAATCGCCTCTTCGTAGTAGCCGGAACGATACGGCGGATCGAGAATAATCAAATCCATCGTCTCGTGAAGAGAATCCAGGCATTTCCGGAAATCCTTTGTCGTCAGTGTTGCTTTCTCTTGAGCACAGCAATTTTCCACATTTTCTTTTACAATGGATACGTGACGTCTGAACGAATCGTTGAACCAGCAATGCTTCGCGCCTCTAGAGAGAAGTTCTAGTCCCATGACACCGGATCCAGCAAACAGATCTAGCACATTGGCCTCCGGAATATTGGCCATCACCATGCTGCATATCGCTTCTCTTACTTTTTCTGTGGTTGGACGGATATCCTCCGGCAATACAATCCGTCTGAATTTGTAATCTCCCGCATTAATTCTCATAAGCTCTCCTTTTTCAGATTATATCTATCAAATGGTGTTTTCGTAATCTTCAATTATATATTTGCGAATTTTCTTCCGAATCTCGTCTCCAGGGTTTCCTGGATCCAGGTACCGAACATCTTCTGCGGCGCAGGAAAGCACTTTCTCATACCGCGTTAAATCACTCAGCGGGTCTGCATTTCCATGTTGCATGGTCCCGTGAATATCCCCAGGACCTCGAAGCCGATAATCTTCTTCACTGATGATAAAACCATCGTCGGTTTCCTGCATAATCCGGAGCCGCTCTGCGGCATTCTCGCTTTGACTGTAATTAATCAGCCAGCAAAAGGATTGGCGGTTGCTACGTCCCACTCGTCCTCGGAGCTGGTGGAGCTGTGCTAGTCCGAACCGGTCCGCGTTTTCAATCACCATAATCGTAGCTTCCGATACGTCAATTCCCACCTCAATCACCACAGTGGCTACCAGAACATCAATTCGGCCTTCTGCGAAATCTCCCATAATCGTTTCTTTTTCTTCCGGCTTCATTCGTCCGTGCAGCACCGCAATGCGGCATTCTTTGAGCAGCTTCCGCGCATCCTCATATACTTTTTCCACTGAAGCCACCGTTCCATTCCCTTCTTCAATGGACGGAACCACGATATAAGCCCGATTTCCTTTTTCCACTTCCTTTCGAATTTCCGCATAGGCCATGGGGCGTTGCCGTTTCGAAACAGTTCTTGTAATAATACGCTTTCTGGTTTCCGGCTTCGTTCGAATCATGGAGAAATCCATATCTCCATATACGGTGGCTTGAAGGGTTCTTGGAATCGGTGTGGCGGACATCACCAGTACATTAGGAATGCTGGTTTTCTCCCGAAGAAGTCTGCGCTGATTCACTCCGAATCGATGTTGCTCATCTGTGATAACCAGTTCCAAATTGCGAAATTTTACATTGTCTTGAATGATGGCATGGGTTCCAATGATTACAAGAGCCCTTCCGGTTGCAATTTCTTCCAACACCGTTCTCTTCGCACTGGCATTCAGTGCACTAATCAGTAGAACGCAGTGCACGCCTAGATTCTCAAAGGTTTCTGACACCTTGTCAAAATGCTGCCTAGCCAGAATTTCGGTAGGTGCCATGAAGACACACTGGCCTCCTGAGGCGGTGACCTGATACATGGCAGCCTCCGCCACCACCGTTTTGCCACAGCCTACATCTCCTTGAACCAGTCGATTCATGGGTTGTTTCTTGCTAAGATCCTCCGTAATATCCTGTACCGCACGAGTCTGACCTTCCGTCAAATCAAAAGGAAGACTAGAGAAAAACGGCGTGCAGTCCACCTTTGGCACTGAAGAATCGCCT
>JAUNEW010000097.1 GCA_030525365.1 Eubacteriales bacterium | reverse complement strand
CATACCGATGGTTTAAGTAGCATATCACTGTTCTCTTTAACATAAGTAGCTGCCTTAGAATTCTCCTTCTCGATTGCTTTAAGGAGCTCCTGCCCGGCTTCATCGGAAGCAATCCCATCGTTTATGTTGTCCAGCCACTTCTGTGCAGCTTCCCGATATTCCGGATTTTCTGCTAATGTCTCAACCTCCGACCGAAGCTCGTTTCGTCTTGTCTGAACGGAAATCGCCATACCCAGTCCGAACTCCGCGTTATCTTCGAAGAGCGAATTGGACCACGCAGGACCTCTTCCTTTGCTGTTAACCGTATACGGCGTGCTCGGTGCACTACCACCCCAGATAGAGCTACAGCCCGTTGCGTTCGCAATAATCATGCGGTCGCCGAAGAGCTGGGTCACCAGTTTTGCATATGGAGATTCGCCGCATCCTGGGCATGCACCGGAGAACTCCAAGAGAGGCTTCTGATAGCCGACATCCTTGACAGACTTGACTTCAGTCTCCATGCGATTTTCTGGAATATTTTTCTCCAGGTAATCGAAGACTTTCTGTGCTTCCTGGGATTCTTCGGATTCGAAGGAAATCATTTCTAGCGCACGGTTCTTCGATGGGCAGCATTCCACGCAGGATCCGCATCCGGCACAGTCATAGGTAGAGATTGCCATGGTGAACTGATAGGAGCCCCCGTTCTTTCCCTTCATCGTAGCCGTCGGTGCATCCGATGCCTTCTGCTCTTCTTCTGTAATTGCAAACGGACGGATTGCTCCGTGCGGGCAGACAAACGCACACATATTACACTGGATGCAATTCTCCGGAATCCACTTCGGAACCGAGATGGCAACGCCTCGCTTCTCGAAAGCTGCGGTACCCGATGGAATCATTCCATCGCAAGTCTCTGTGAATTTGGATACCGGGACGTTATCTCCCTCCATCGCTGCAGATGGAACCAGGACATTCTCCACATAACGTTTCAAATCGGCACGATTCGTTTCCACGGAATGTGCTACCGCAGTTTCCTTCACATTCTTCCAGTTCTCTGGAATTTCTACCTTATGGATGTGTGTTACCCCAGAGTCTACCGCTTTGCAGTTCATGGAAACGATGTCTTCACCCTTGCGACCATAGGTCTTCCGAATGGCATCTTTCATGTATTCTACTGCCTTGTCGATTGGAATGATATTGGACAGCCGGAAGAACGCCGCCTGCAGTACCGTATTGGTTCTGCGGGCACCCAGGCCCAGTTCCGTAGCTATTTTTACCGCATCACAAGTGTAGAACTGAATATCGTTCTCTGCAATATACTTCTTCGCAGACGCTGGAAGCATCTCATCTAATTCCGCATCAGACCAGCTGCAGTTCAGCAGGAAAGTTCCGCCTGGGTTAACATCCTGAACAATTCTGTATTTGTGCATATAGGATGCATTGTGGCAAGCGATAAAGTCCGCGTTGTTCACATAGTACGTGGATCGAATTGGCTCATCGCCAAAACGGAGATGAGAAATCGTCACACCGCCAGACTTCTTAGAATCGTACTGGAAGTACGCCTGTACATATTTATCCGTGTTGTCACCGATAATCTTGACACTGTTCTTATTGGCACCCACAGTACCATCTGCACCCAATCCCCAGAACTTACAGGAAACCGTGGATGGTGCGGATACCACTGGATTGCCAGTGCGCGGCAATGATAGATTGGTAACATCATCCGTAATCGAGATCGTGAACTCCCTCTTTGGAGAATCGCTGATCAGATTATCGTAGACCGCAATCACATCTCCTGGCTGGGTATCCTTGGAACCCAAGCCATATCTTCCGTGACAGACCTCAATATCGTTTCTGCCCACTTCGTTCAGTGCGCTGACCACATCCAGATACAGTGGCTCGCCCTGTGCTCCCGGTTCCTTGGTTCGATCCAGTACCGCAATCTTCTGTACGCTTTCCGGAATTGCTTTCGAAAGGTATTCCGAAGAGAATGGACGATACAGGTGGACTTTCACCAAACCCACCTTGCGACCACTAGCATTCAAGTAGTCCACAACCTCCTCGGCCGTCTCACAGACGGAACCCATGGCAACAATAACCTCTGTGGCATCCTCTGCGCCATAATAGTTGAACGGTTTGTAATCCGTACCCGCTTCTTCGTTCACCTGTTTCATCACGGAAGCAATTACATCCACCGCTTCCTTATATGCTTCATTTCTGGATTCATTATGTTGGAAGAAAGTCTCCGGCTGTTCTGCGGATCCCATCAGGTGTGGGTGGTTCGGGTTCTGGGCCCGTTTCCGGAAAGCAGCAACAGCTTCCTTATCCAGCATACGATTCAGTGTATCGTAATCCCAGACTTCGATTTTCTGCTGTTCGTGAGATGTTCGGAAACCATCGAAGAAGTGAAGGACCGGAAGACTCGCCTTAATAGCGGAAAGGTGTGCTACAGCCGCCAAATCCATAACTTCCTGAGGGCTGTTGGAGGCAAGCATGGCAAAACCAGTCTGCCTTGTAGCCATAACGTCCGAGTGGTCTCCGAAAATCGACAACGACTGGGTCGTCAGCGCTCTTGCCGCTACATGGAACACGCCTGGAAGACGTTCTGCAGCAATCTTATACATGTTCGGAATCATCAGAAGAAGGCCCTGGGACGCAGTATATGTACTAGTCAAAGAACCGGTAATCAGTGACCCGTGTACTGCACCTGCTGCACCGCCCTCCGACTGCATCTCAACGACTTTAACTTCCTGGCCAAACAGATTCTTTCTTCCGTCATTTGCCCAGGCATCTATATTTTCTGCCATTACAGACGATGGTGTAATCGGATAGATGGCTGCCACCTCCGAAAAGGCATACGCAACGTGTGCTGCCGCAGTGTTTCCATCCATGGTTTTAAGTTTTCTGTTATGCTTACCCATCGTAAACACCCCTTTCAATTTTTTTAAATTCATGCTCATGATAACACTATTTTTTGTTTTCTGCAATTATCTGAAAGGTTTATTTTGTATACATAAAACAAATCTATAAGCAAATTCTATAGTTTTCGTATTCCGATATACTCACACAGATGTCGAATAAATTTGAGATTGGAAGGGCGTGCATCGAACTTGGAGCGGATGCCGTTTGTGCGCTCCACATCTTCCGTATCCCAGGCCACCTTGATGGCAGAACGGATGGCAGATTCCACCACGCTGACCGAAGTGTTATTTCTTTTCGCCACCTCCGGATAGATGTCCTTGGTGAGGGCAATAGACTCCTCTCTGTGTTCCCATATCATCAAAATACAATCGTAGAGATAGGATGTTCCTTTCTTGCTCACCGACATATTGCATGTCTGCATGAAATCCCCCGCATTTTCAATCAAATCTCTCCGTTTCTTTGAACTTTTGATGCTGTCGTAAGTAATAATGGTCGCATTTTCTCTCACCACTTCCGGGATATCGTCCTCGTTATGCAAGGTTAGTACGAGTGTGCGGTTTTCCGACTTCCGCAGTGATTTCAATAGTTCGTTCATAAAATAATCGCTTTTCTCCAATGAGCTCTTGAACTCAGAACGTTCTTCCATGTTTTGCTCCTGTCTACACCGTAATTTGGCCCTTCATTTTCTCAAATGTGGCCTCGCCGATGCCTTTCACATTCTTAATATCCTCAATACTATTGAACCTTGCACCGTTTCTGTATTCGACAATTCTCTGAGCAATTACAGTTCCAACGCCAGGTATCGCTGTCAACTCGCTTGCTGATGCCTGATTGATATTAATTTTGCCCTGTGTGGATCCCCCACTGGACTCCGTACTACTCGAAGCACCATCGGTTTCTCCACCTGTTCCCCCGTTTTCTCCTTTCTTCGGAATTATAATCTTCGCACCGTCCTCTACGTACGACGCCTGATTAATCGCATCCAGATCTGCGTTTTTCGTTAAGCCACCTGCCTTATCAATCAGAAACACAAGTCTCGTCTTCGACTTCACTTTGTAGACACCGGGATTCTTCACGGCCCCGCTAATATCTACGTAATATTCTTTTACCTGCTCTTCTGTGGTTGATGTGTTCTTCTCCGCAGTATCCAGACTAATTTCGTTGGCGCTATTCTGCCTGATGCTAACGA
>JAUNEW010000002.1:26923-69727 GCA_030525365.1 Eubacteriales bacterium | reverse complement strand
AAGGAACTATGTCCGAAATCCCAAATCCCACAAAATTTGTGATTGAGCCTTTTTTATTTCAAATTCTTAATAGATATTTTTATTTCTATTAATGACGTTTTTATGTATAAATGCTAATCTAAAAGTGAACGACTATAAACAAATCCGACTTACTGTTCTACCTTCTTTCTCCGCGCAAACAACCATACACACAAACCAATGAATCCGCTTGTAGCCCCGATTAATATTGGCCACACCGGGATGGGACAGACGCCTTTGTGGATGAGGCTCAGTCCCTGGTATAGTGTGTACACTCCGAAGATGGAGAATATCACGAACGCGAGACTGTTCAGCAGTCCGTCTGGAGTCTTGCTTTTCAGCAGGTATCCCACCATCATTCCTAGAATATCTGCGGCGAACAAGCCCAGCGAACAGGCTAGCCATACAATAAGTGCGGCACTCATTCCCTCATTTGCTCCAAAGGTAATGGCCGTCAGCTGCGTCTTATCTCCCAGCTCTGCCACGAAGAACGTGCAGAATACGGCAAGAGGTGCGAACTGAATTCCGGATTTCGCGTCCCCCTCTTCTTCATCGTCATCCCCTGCAATGGTGGATGCCGCGAAATAGAGGAAGGCCAATGCAGCAATAATCTTAATGACCCAATCCGGGATGAACTCACTTACCAATCCCCCTGCCAATACCGCAAGACCATTCAGCACCAGAATCGCAACCGCTGTCCCCAGTATGATATCTCTCAATTTGTACTTCGATGTGAGTGCAATCAGCATCAGCTGTGTTTTATCTCCCATCTCCGCAATGAATTCTGTCAAAAATACTTTCAAAAATAGCATCATCCAACCTTCTTACACATTCCTTCTATTTATCTCATAACGATATAGACCGCATAGATCGCATAGAACACAATCATGCATATACCCTCGTTCCTTGCAATTCGCCGCTTGGTTCCCGCAAAGATCCATACCGAAATTGTGAATACGATAAGAACGCACAGGTCAATGATGTTTTCTCGAATCAAGCTGATTGGACTGATGGCCGACGCGATTCCCAGCACCATCAATATGTTGAACACGTTGGAACCGATGGCATTTCCTAGTGCCATATCCACTTCATTCTTTCTGGCCGCCACAATGGAAGTTACTAATTCCGGCAGAGATGTTCCAATGGAAACGATGGTCAGTCCAATCAAGGTCTGGCTCATGCCAAGGTCGCTGGCAATCCGCGATGCCGCATCTACGGTCAAATCGCCTCCGAAGGCAATCGCAATAATTCCGCCCACGATGTACAGAATGCTCAGCGGAAGTGAAACCACTTTGATTTCCTCATCGGAACATCCTTCAAATTCCACCTTCTTGCCTTCTTTGCTGGCTTTCAATGCGATTTTGATCATGTAGAAAATATACCCCGCAAAGCAGCCTATCAAAATCACGCCATCCAGATGGCCCAGCGTCATACCCGATTTATCGCCGATTCCGCTAATTCCAAGGATTGCCAGAAGGGCGGCGCATATCAGCGACAGAGGAATATCCCTCGTAATCGTCTCCTTTGCAACGTCCACGGTGGCGAGAATCGCACAGACCCCTATCACCACCATCAAATTAAAGATATTGGACCCCACCACGTTGCTGACCGCCAGCTCATTGTTTCCCGTCAGCGAAGCCGACACGCTGACCGCCGTTTCCGGCAGCGACGTACCCATGGCCACAATGGTAAGACCAATGATTATGGATGGAACGTGCAGCCTTTTTGCCACACTACTGCTTCCCTCCACAAAGAAATCCGCTCCCTTAATCAAGAGTACGAACCCAATCACAAGACAGACCAGTACAAGTAGCATTGATGCATTATTAATGAATTCACCCATGTTTTCTCTCCTTTCTCCCACGAATATTCGTGTTAACAACTGCTTTTATCTGATAAAAAAAGACTCACGTATATCAACCGCATTCCCGTGCATCCACACGGATTCGATAGATATACATGAGTCTCATTATTTAAGATTTGCCAGATTATACTCTCTACCTATAATCAGAATGTTGACAAATCACACCTTCGTGCTAACTACTCCCTCACGGAATATTAAATTACTTTTCAAATACTACCAAATAAAAGCAATCCTGTCAATAATGAATCTTCTCAAAAAACACAAATGCCCGAATCCGAAGATTCGAGCATCTGTGCGTTCTTTATATTTGCCTTAAGTGAAGTTCTTAGTTAACTTTCCGGATTAACCCCAGAAGCTTGTGAGCTGTCCGTATACGATCATAATCATGAAAATCGGACCAACCCACTTGATGCAGAAGTCGTAGAAGCCCTTTGTCTTGAACTTTCTCTCGCCGTTGTTAGCTACTTCGTCATCAATATATCCAGGTACAACCCATCCAAGCAGGATAGCCATGATGAGACCGGTCAGCGGCATCAGGATACCTTCTGCCAGGCAGTCCCATACGTCCAGTACGTCCGGCTGTCTGAAGAGTCCACGGAATGCAACGAAGAATGCGTTCTGGCTTGTTCCAAGTCCATCTGCAGTTGTCAGGAAGTTACCAACCCATGCCATGATTGCCATGATGATAGTAACCTGAATTCTGTCAGCCTTCTTACCTGCCTTAACTCTGGAGTCCAGAATTGCGGAGATACCAGCCTCCATCATACCGATGGAAGAAGACAGTGCTGCGAAGAATACCAGCAGCCAGAAGAGCAGCTGGAAGATCTTTCCTGCGGTGCCCATGGATGTGAATACTGTTGTCATGGAGATGAACAGCAGTCCAGGTCCTGCGGATGGCTCCAGGCCGAATGCGAATACAGCCGGGAAGATAGCAACGCCTGCCAGTACAGCTACCAGAGAGTCACCTGTTGTGATGATTGCAGCATTCTTTTCCAGGTTCTCCTTCTTATCGAGGTAAGAACCATAAGCAATGATACAACCGGATGCCAGGGAAAGTGAGAAGAAGCACTGTCCACCTGCTGCGGAAAGTACGTTGAAGAATCCCTTAGCGGAGCTCCATGCACTCAGGTTCGGTGTGAACAGGAATGCCAGTCCAGGACCAGCACCCTTCAGTGTGCAGGATCTGATTACGATGATAATCAGCATGAAGAACAGCAGCGGCATAGCAACCTTGCAGAACTTCTCAATACCACCAGATACACCACCGAATACGATAACCATTGTCAGGAGCAGGAATCCTGTCATCCATGCAACGGAGTTACCTGTGTTGGTGAGCAGTCCACCGAACTGTGCACCGGCATCAGCTGTGTTCAGAACACCCTTGCCGAACAGGGACAGGATGGAGTCTCCCAGGTACTTGGTGATGAATCCACCGAATGTGCAGTAGAAGCAAACCAGGAGCCAAGGAACGATTGTCTGCAGAACACCGTTGAAAGTGAATCTGTGATCTGCTTCCTTGTACGCTTCGATTGCAGCCTTCTGAGTCTTACGTCCAAGAGAAATCTCGGAAAGCATCAGAGGATAACCTACTACGATTGCCAGAATAACGTATACGAGCAGGAATGCGAATCCGCCATTCATACCCATCTTGTAAGGGAAGGACCACAGGTTACCAAGACCTACGGCCGATCCAAGTGCTGCCATCAAGAATCCAAAATTGGAATTAAATTGGCCTTTTTGGTTTTCTTGTTCCATTTCAATACCTCCATACAAAAATGAAAACGACACATATAAGAACTTTGTATAAAGCAATCCCTATCAAATAAGGACTAAATCGGAATAATCGCTTAATGTCGGTTGTTCGCCTTATACTTTTTATGATAGTGGCATTATATCACCCGTTCTTCACATTGACAACACATATTCTATAAAATTTTACTAATTTTGAAAATATTTTACAATTTTTAATGGGTGGCAAACCGTATTGAACAATAGGGTTTCGGGGTTAATTAAATTTTTCTTATCAATTTTCGATATTATTTTAACGGAATTTTTAATCCTGCATATATCTTGTGCTAGTTATTTAAGATTAACCACAATATATAGTATGCAAAGTTTTCCTTAATCTATTAAATATCTATTCAACCAATTTTTAAAATCACATTCTATTATTTTCCTCCCCTAGACCTGCAAAATTTTTTCAACTTTTCTTTCATGATGCAAGCACTTTTTTTCATGTTAATGCACGCTTTTCTATTGTTTATATTTTTTTAACTCGTTATAATTAACATATATATTTATTGAAAGGAGAGGCCTATGGATGTTCAGAAGCTTGATTATTTCCTGACCGCTGCGGATATCGGAAACTTCACGCAAGCCGCGGATCAGTGCAAAATCGCCCAGACCACCATGAGTAAGTACATCGCACAGCTGGAAAACGAGTTCAACTGCAAGCTCTTCTACCGAACCAATAAGGGATGCGAGCTCACCGATCAGGGGCACATTTTCTACGAGAAAGCCCTAAGTATGAAACGTGACTATTTCGATTTAGTTTCCGCCCTTCAACAGGATCACTCCCGTGATTTGAACTTAGGGCTAGATGGATCCCATTTCTATGTTTCCATTTTCACCGATTTCCAGAGTCACTATCCGGAAATCAAGCTGAACGCCAGTTTCGGTAGCGAAAAGGAACTGGTGGATGATTTGG
This sequence comes from Eubacteriales bacterium, assembly GCA_030525365.1. Lineage (GTDB taxonomy): Bacteria > Bacillota > Clostridia > Peptostreptococcales > Anaerovoracaceae > Mogibacterium_A. The sequence continues at coordinate 65,138 of JAUNEW010000002.1, read as the reverse complement.
TACACCAACGTCTACACGCGATTGTTATGCCTGACAGCATCAACCGGAAAATCAAAGGATACCCGGAGATTAAGAGTGTGGACATCCTCAAGGCCCTTGAATATCTGGTTTTCCCGCCGAATACGGTGAAACACTTCGGCTCCATTCCAGAAGCTATTCGAAATCTTCCTTTCATCACCAAGTCCATTGATAACGAATATTATGATTTCTGCCGTTCTAAGCTGCACACCAAGTTCGGTACCACCTTCCACGAAGTTCGTGTGGCTCGCAGCCAGGACGTTCAGAACATGCTGCTCGCCCTGTCCCAGGGCTTTGCCATCATTCCCCTATCCGAGATGGACGACGATACAGACTTCGAGTGCTTCCCGCTGGGCGATGATTTCGTGGAAATGCTTCAGCTCTTCTACAGCACTAAATATATGAACGAGCCTCTCCGGAAGCTCATCGAATTCATCAACGCCCACGGCGTGGTCAACTATTAGCAATTCTTTCATTTTTACCTTTTACGAAAAGGAATGGTTGCATTTTCGAATGCCCCATTCCTTTTTAATTGGTTGATTTCAATAAAAGAAAGAGTGTCGCATTTCTTCAAACGCGACACTCCTTCTCGTTCGGCATACCTTTCCGGCGTAGCGAACTTACTTTTACACATTCCCTACAAATAGTCTTGAGGAACTCATTCTTTCATTAGTCCAAAGACAGATCTGTCTTGTAGTTCTCGATTTCTTTCTTCTGCGGCTTCGGAATGAATGCACCGATGACACATCCCACGATTGCCGGAACAATCCATCCCAGACCATCGGCTGCGAATGGCAGCTTTGCCAGCATGTCGCTGACTGCGCCCAGCGGAAGAACCTCGCCCAGGCTGACCAGAAGTGCCACGTATGCACCGACGCATGCGGACATCTCGTTCTTTACCACCTTCTCCAGCAGTGTCATTACTACCAGAACGATCAGCGGCGGATACAGTACCGACAGAATCGGTCCAGCCAGCTTGATGATGTTGCTCAGTCCGAAGTTGGACAGGATGTAGCTGAATACGATAACAGCGATTACTGTGTTCTTGTACTTCATCTTTCCGTTGGTGAGATCCTTGAAGTAATCTCCCACTACTGCGGAAAGTCCGATTGCGGTGGTCAGGCAAGCCATCAGTACGATGACGGTCAGTGCGATTACACCGTAGTTGCCCAGCAGGCGGTTGGTGATTGCCATCAGCAGCGGTGCCTGATCCAGGTTCTTGTACTCGGCGATGCCGGATACGGTTGCGCCCAGGTAAGTCAGACCGCCGTATACCAGTGCCAGTAAGGTTCCGGAAATCAGTGCGGAGCCGCCTACGGTCTGCTTGATTTCGTCTTTGGTGGTGTATCCATACGCTGTAGCAGCGGTAATCATCATCAGTGTCTGTGGAACACCGCCGATACCGTCCAGTGTCTGATATCCGTTCACGATACCGTCGTGCATTGGTTCTGCGCTGGAGAGAATGGCCGCTTCGTCAATCGGATTCACGATTCCGATAACAATCAGCAGAACCATTACGGCCAGCAGAATCGGTGTCAGGTAATTTCCGATGATGTCTACTACCTTGGTCGGACGAATTACCAGAATCAGTGCGATTCCGTAGAAGATTGCACCGAAGGCCCACTGAGGAAGTCCCGGTACCAGGAGCTTTACGCCCATCTCATAAGTGGTTGCGGCGGTACGGGGAATTGCAATCAGCGGTCCAAGGCAGATGATGATGGCGGTAACCATCGCTTTGCCAGGGATGCGGCCGATTTTTCCCATAACACCGTCTACGGTTCCCTCTTTATTGGATACGGTTGCGATGATTGCAGCAACTGCCAGACCTACGTCCATCAGGAAGAATCCGATGAATCCGGTGAACCAGGAAGAACCGGTGTCTCTACCCAGGAATGGCGGGAAAATCAGATTTCCTGCGCCGAACTGTGTTGCGAACAGTGCCAGACCCATGATGATGATGGCGGACCGTTTGCTTCTTGTCTTACCATTCTGTTCCATAATTATCAATACCTTTCATACATGCCTCCCGCGTTTCACATATTCTTTACGGGATGCCATCTACTCTATACCTCTCTTACAGTAAGAATGTTATCACATTCACAAAATCCTGAAAAACGAATATTTTCTATGGGGTCAACACTTTTTTTCATACCAACAACCCCAATATGGAATTATGAAGGAGTATAGAACGGCATCATTCAATATGAAAAGGTATCGGTTCTACGGAAGTTCTCGGTCTAAGGAATCTGCTTTTACCAGGTCATAAATCAGCGGCTCCCGAATCAGGTGCTTCCACACGGTATGGGTGGCTTTGACGAAGTCATCGTTCAGGGGAATCTCCCGGTCAATCAGAGGACACTGATAGGGCAGCTCCGTGTCGTCGTAAATCATAATCAGCTTGTCCTCCGCCGTTAGATGGGGCAGAAGGGGAAAGGTCCGGCACTGAAGGGGCCGCTGCTGACGATGACAATGAGGCGGATTCATACAGTGTAAAAAGAAAACTTTTCCCTTCCAGGATTCCGGGAAGTCGAACTCCTCCGTGGATTCTTCCGTCCATTGGTAGTCGGACTCGGCTCGGCTGTGGACTTTGTCCTCCCCGGGGAGCAGGTAGATTCCCATTTCTTCGTCGTCCGAAGATTCCGCCATACAACAGGCGGCACCGCAAAGGGTGCCGCAGTCGTAATCCACGGGAGATACCCGGTCCAGAAGCCGGTATATTGCCCGGTAAGTGCGGGCACGGATTGTGGATTTAATCATTATTCGTCGTCCTCAATTTCAAAGTCTATTACCTCTTCGTCCAAGTCCAGCTGGCTGTCAAAGAAGTCGATGATGTCCTCTTCTACCTCATCTTTGAGATCCTCGTAATTGTGAATCTCGTGGCGATAACCGGAATACAGCTTGGTATCGATGGCATCCATGTCGTGACCGTTGTCGATGAGCCAGTTGGTCACCTGGTATACGCCGGAACCGTACTGTCCCACCGGATCCTGGTCGCCGGCAATGTTGAAAATCGGCAGCTCTGCCGGAACCTTCTTCGCCCACTCGTCACCGGTAATAGCGGTAATCATCTGGCAGAAGTACAGGAAAGCCCGGTTGGTGGTTGGCTTTGTGAAGGCATCGAAAGGGTCGTGAGCGTGGTCGTACTGTACGTCCGGGTCATCGCAAATCCACTCATTCCCTAATTCGATTGGCTCATCGCAGCGGCCGAACATCCAGCCCATTACCACATTCGGTGCATCGGTGGCGGGGTCCTCTCCATGGCCCGCTTCCACTTCTTTGCTCAGAAGTTCAATGCCCTCTTCTACGTGCGGGAACACGCCGCTGGTTCCGCAGAGAGTCACGCCAGCCAGTTCGTCGCCGTACTTCGTGATGTAATCCCTGGCAATGAAGGAACCCATGCTGTGACCGTACATGAAGTACGGAAGATTCGGATACATTTCCTTGACGATGGTGGTCAGGGTGTGTTCATCCTCCATCATAGTGTGGAAACCCTTGTCTCCCCAGTCACCCCAGGTGTCGTTCATCATGGCGGTTTTGCCGTGGCCTACGTGATCATCCGCTGCCACGATGTAACCCTCGTCCATAAAGCTTACAATCATATGCAGATATCTTCTGGAATGCTCCCCAAATCCATGGACAATCTGGATGATTCCACAAGGTTCCGTTGCGGGAACGTAAATCCATCCCTGCACGTTATCTCTTTCGTTATAGGATTTGAAACTTACTTCATGTAACATGTTTGCCTCCTTAATTATGAACAAAGAGGCCCGGCCTAAGTGCGCCGGGTCTCTTTCGAAGCACTTGCGTGCTGACTATTCTTATTTGTCGTATTCGTTCATCCACTTGATCAGCTCTACGCAGTAATCATCGTGTCTGTCTACGAATGTAGTGTGTCTTGCTCTCTCCCACAGAATCCACTTGGAGTTCGGAATTCCGTCTGCCATGGTCTTTGCAACCAGTGGCGAGCACAGGTCAGAAATACCGCTCATGATCAGAGACGGAACCTTGATTTCCGGCAGTCTGTCAACGTACTCGAAATCCTTCAGTGTGCCAGATGGAACGAATTCGTTCGGGCCCCAGCCGTAGAGATAAGCTTCGCCACCGGACTTCTTCGGTCTTGTGCAGCACTCTGGAAGATCTTCTCTCCAGTAGTTGCAGTATCTGTCCATGTAGTTGTCTACAGCCTTCAGATACTCTTCGCCGGTAAAGTCATTGGTTTCCAGTGCGTGATTGATGGCCTTCTGATCTTCTTCGGACATCATCTTAATTCTTCTCATGCCTTCCTTTGCCCACAGGCTGCTGCTTGGGTGACCGGAGGAAATGATGAAGGACTTAACGCCCTTTGCGCCACGCTCGATGGCATATGCAATCTGCATCATGCCGCCCCAGGACTGACCGATGATGTGGCACTCTTTCAGACCCAGATGCTCTCTCAGTGCATCCAGCTCGTCCAGCCACAGATCCTGTGTCCACATATCCGGATGTCCATCCAGGTAGGAATTACCGCAGCCCAGCTGGTCGTACATAACGATCATACGATCGTCATCATCTGCTACGTTGTCCAGAACTTCATAGTAGTTGTGAGTGGATCCCGGACCACCGTGCAGGCAAATCAGCGGAGCCTTGCCGTTGTCCTTCTGCTCACCAACGATTCTGTAATAAGTCTGATAGCCGTTGAACGGCATGTAACCTTCTGTAATCTTTGCCATTTTTTTAACTCTCCTTTGTAAAAGCAGGCCGCAGCCCGCTGACTGCGGCCCCTTTGTATTTCTACTCGTCCGGCATTGCCGGAGGTCTTCGCCGAGGCGAAGGTTTTTTTACCGGAATTGCTTACGCTTCCGTAACTACAATCGGATCTTCCTTCGGATACTCGTTGAGAACTTCGCATCCATCCTCTGTGATGTACAGGATATCCTCGATTCTTACGCCGATGCCTTCGTCATAGAGGTAGATTCCTGGCTCAACGGAGAAGCACTGACCTGGCTCGATGATTTCGTCGTTAGCCAGGGATACATCGCCTACTTCATGGTCTTCCAGACCGATGGAGTGACCCGTTCTGTGTGTGAAGTATTCACCAAAGCCCTGCTCTGTGATGTAGTCTCTTGCAGCTTTGTCCACGTCGCTCATCTTGTTGCCTGGCTTAGCAGCAGCGATACCTCTCTTGTTGGCTTCCAGAACGATGTTGTAGATCTGTTTCTGTCTCTCGCTGATTTCGCCAATGAATACGGTTCTGGTGATGTCGGAAGCATATCCCTTCCACATACCACCGATATCCAGGACTACGGAATCTCCGTGCTTACCCTTGCTGTCGTCGGTGATGTGGTGTGGATCTGCGCCGCCCTTGCCGTAAGCGGTAATCGGATCGAAGGACATTCCGGAGAATCCAACTTCCTTGCAGATTTCTGCGCACTTCTCGTTGAGTTCTCTCTCGGTCAGACCCTTCACAACCCATGGAATCAGCTTGTCCATTACCTCATCGATCATGAGTGCGGATTCCTTCATCAGCTTGTGCTCGTCTTCGCCCTTGATCTGACGAACTTTATCAATTACGCATGCGTTGTTCACGAAGGAGCTTCCTGCGCCCAGTTCCTGCAGTCTCAGCAGGAATCTTGCTGGCCAGGTCTTATCGATGCCCATCTTCTTATCCTTATCAACGAACTGGGACAGGATTTCTACGCCGTCCTCAACATCGTCATAATAAGTGATTTCGACGCCAAGATCCTCAACCTGTGGGAAGAGCTTGTTCAGTACGAAGTGTGTAGTTCCATCGGTATTGATGTACAGTGCACCCATTCTTTCACCGAACACAAAAGTCTTCTCCAGCAGATAGTACAGTGCGTACTGGTCGGAAACGAGCATCTGTGGGATGTCTTTTTCCTTCATTTTGGCAATGGTTCTCTCCAAACGATCTTGTTTCAACATGATGTAATGCCTCCATTTCTGAAAATGCAACCATTTGATTTTTTAATGGTTAACTTGCTGAAATCATTATAGCATGACCGGGAAATTTTTAAACCACTTTTAGAAAATCATTTTGATAAATAGAAATATTCTAAAATACAGGTTCACTAGATAGCTCTAGTATATTCCTTCAGCCATTCTCTCTCTTCGTCTGTCAGATATGGACCTACCTTCTCGTAGCATGCCTTGTGATAGTCGTTGAGCCATTCCTTCTCGGAGCGTGTCAGCTCTTCCGGATCGATTCCGTCCAGGTCGATTGGAACGAAGTTCAGGGTCTCGAAGTGCATGAACTGTCCGTACTTGTTCTTCTCACCGTTAACGGTCAGCAGGTTGTTCTCGATACGGATACCGAAGTCTCCCTCTTCGTAGATTCCTGGCTCGTCGGTGATTACCATGCCCGGCTCGAACTGATGGTGCTCATTCTTGGAAGGAACGATGTACCAACGGAATCCGGTTGGCGGTTCGTGAATGCTTCCCAGATAGCCGAATCCGTGTCCGGTTCCGCACTGGAAGTCTTTGTTCATATCCCAGATTGGCTGTCTTGCCAGCACATCCAGGGACCAACCGTGGTTTCCATACAGGAAGTTGGCAGCGCTCAGATGCTGCATTGCACGATATACGGCGGTGTAGTATTTCTTCAGCTCCGGTGTGATGTGGCCCAGAACGGTGGTTCTGGTAATATCGGTGGAACCTTCGTAGTAACCGCCACCAGTATCGCTCAGCAGCATTCCGCCTTCCTTAAGGACAACGTCGGTTTCCTTAGATGGGGAATAATGCATCATGGCAGCGTGTTCGCCAAAGGCCTGCAGCGGCTCGAAGGAGTCTCTGATGTAACCTTCCTGCTCTGCACGGAGGGAGGTCAACTTGTCCGATGCGGACAGTTCGGTAATCTCCATCTTGTCGTAGTTCTTTTTAACCCAATACATGAACTTGGTCAGGGCAATGCTGTCCTTAAGTTCTGCGTTCCGGATGTTCTCAATTTCTACTTCGTTCTTGATGGCCTTCATCAGAATGGTCGGGTTGGCACCCTCTACCACCTTGCAAGGCAGACTCTTGTACAGAGCGTAGTTCATCTTCATCGGGTCGATGAGTGCTACTTCGTCTGCGCCAATCTTCTTGGCATCTTCGTAAATGTCGTTGTATGGGTGGATGTTCACATTGTTCTTCGCCATCTCTTCCCGGATGCGGTCGTTCAGTTTGCTCTCGTCAATGTAGAGATCTACGCTGTTTTCCCGAACGATTACGTAATCCAGAACCAGTGGGAAGAAGTCAATATCGTCTCCACGGAAATTCAGAAGCCATGCGTTGTCGTCCAGGGATGCAATCAGATGAACGGTGGCACCGTACTCGGCCATCTTCGCACGTACTCGGCTCAGCTTGGAAGCAACGGTTTCTCCAGTGTACTTGTCCTCCAGGAAGAAGCACGGCTTCTTGGACAGGGATGGACGGTCCTCCCAGATCTGGTCAATCAGGTCTACTTCGTACTCGATGGTGATGTTCTTGCCACCCAGCACTTCTTCGTACTCCTGACCTTCGCCCATGGAAAGCACACGACCATCGAAGGCTACCTTGCCACCTTCTGGAATCTTCTGTGCCAGCCATTCAGTGGTGGATGGGGTGTCGTCAACGAACATCTTCATCAGACGAACGCCGCTTCCCTCCATCTCGGTCAGTGCCTGGGTAAAGTATCTTCCATCTGTCCACAGTCCTGCATCATCCTTGGCGATGACTGCGGTTCCGTAGGATCCACTGAATCCGGTGATGAACTTTCTCGCCTTGAAGTGCTCTCCTACATACTCGCTCTGATGGAAATCTGCTGTTGGAACAACGTATGCGTCGATGTTCTGCTCTGCCATCAGCTTGCGCAGTTTCTCAATACGCTTTGCGACTTCTGTCATTTTGTTTTCCTCCTTAATTTATAAAGTACAGCGTGGCTAGCTGGATTTCGAATGACGAATTCCCGAACCTGGGGCTTGGTTTGCAAGGTCCAGGTTCGGACAGCTCGAACTACTTAATTGATTCGAGTCATTCGAGCCATTCGGTCGTTCCGCTCTAGACCGCGTTCTATACCTAGTCAAAATTATAACACTTTGGGAATTTGTTGCAACATGTTAAACATTTTATTGATGATACGAAATTAAGAATGCGATTTCTTTATAGTTAAAAATAATTTTCGCGAAAGCAGGGCCGCCCGTGGGCCTGCCCGGGCCTTTTGATTAACGAAGATTTGCTTGTTTCACCTGGGTTTTCGTTAACCTGCGGCCGCCCGTGGGCCGGCCGGACCCTTTCGATTAACGAAGATTTGCTTATTTCGCCTGGGTTTTCGTTAACTCGCGGCCGCCCGTGGGCCGGCCCGGGCCTTTTGATTAACGAAGATTTGCTTATTTCGCCTGGGTTTTCGTTAACTCGCGGCCGCCCGTGGGCCGGCCCGGGCCTTTTGATTAACGAAGATTTGCTTATTTCGCCTGGGTTTTCGTTAACTCGCGGCCGCCCGGGAAAAACGTAATGAACCAAAAAAACGGAGACGCTGCATTTACTCAAACTGCAACATCTCCATTTTTCTAATCACTAGCCACTAGCCACTACTCACTGACTACTAGCCACTATTTCTGCATGTACTCGTCCATGTTGGCTGCGGCCAGCTTGCCGGCACCCATGGCCTTGATAACGGTAGCTGCGCCGGTAACTGCGTCTCCGCCAGCGAATACACCTTCTCTGGTGCAAGCACCGGTTTCGTCGTCAATCTTGATTCCGCCACGCTCGTTTTCGTCCAGACCCTCAGTGGTGTCTACGATCAGCTTGTTGAGGCTGGTACCCAGCGCCATGATGACGCCATCTACATCGATGGTGAACTCCGAACCCTCAATGGCAACCGGTCTACGACGTCCGGAAGCATCTGGCTCGCCCAGTTCCATCTTGATGCACTCAATCTGCTTTACGTAGTTGTTCTCATCCCCCAGGATGCGAACTGGGTTGTTCAGCAGATGGAACTGAATGCCCTCTTCCTCAGCGTGCTCGATTTCCTCGGCTCTTGCCGGCATCTCATCACGACCTCTACGATAGATAACATGAACATCGGCACCCATTCTCTTGGCACATCTTGCTGCATCCATTGCAACGTTACCGCCGCCTACAACAGCAACCTGCTCGTGCTTCTTGATTGGGGTGTCGTACTCGTCCAGATAACCCTTCATCAGGTTGATTCTGGTCAGATACTCGTTGGCAGAATATACGCCTACCAGGTTCTCACCTTCGATGTTCATGAACTTTGGCAGACCTGCGCCGGTTCCTACGAATACGGCATCGTATCCTTCATCGAAGAGATCCTGGATATCCAGGGAACGACCTATAACTACGTTGTGGTAGAAAGTAACGCCCTTCTTTCTCAGGGTGTCGATTTCGTAAGCAACGATGTCCTTCGGCAGACGGAATTCAGGAATTCCGTATACCAGTACGCCGCCTTCTTTGTGAAGACTCTCGAATACGGTTACTTCGTAACCCTTGTTCACCAGGTCTCCAGCAGCGGTCAGTCCGGCAGGACCGGCACCGACGATGGCTGCCTTCTTGCCGTTCTTCGGAATTTCTTTTACTGCATCATTTCCGATGTGCTCTCTGTGCCAGTCTGCAACGAAACGCTCCAGTCTGCCTACAGCAACCGGCTCACCCTTGATGCCGCGAACGCACTTACCCTCGCACTGGGTTTCCTGCGGGCACACACGACCGCAGATTGCCGGCAGGGAGTTGGTGGATGTGATTACTTCATATGCACCGGCGAAATCTCCTTCCGCAACCTTGGCAATGAATTCCGGAATCCGGACATTCACCGGACATCCGCTAACACACGGTTTATTTTTACAATTCAGGCAACGCTTTGCTTCGTTCACAGCCATTTCTTCTGTGTATCCCAGCGCTACCTCTTTGAAGTTCTTGTTTCTGACATCCGGTTCCTGAGATGGCATCGGTGTCTTGGTCATCTGATTATTCATAATGTCTTACACCTCCTGTCAGTCTGCACACGTGCTCGCGCTCTTCCTTCTCTTCCTCGTGGTAGTATGCGTTACGAGCGATCAGCACGTCCCAATCTACCGAAGCGGCATCGAATTCCGGTCCGTCTACACAGACGTACTTGGTTTCACCGTCGATGGATACACGGCAGCCACCGCACATTCCGGTTCCGTCGATCATCAGTGCAGTCAGAGATGCAATGGTCTTGATGCCATAAGGCTTTGTAACCTCGTTGACGAACTTCATCATGATTGGCGGTCCCACAGTGATTACCTCGTCGTAATCGTTGCCGGCTTTGATCAGCTCTTCCAGCTTGGTGGTGGTAAAGCCCTTCTCCCCTGCTGTTCCGTCATCTGTCATCAGATAGAAGTTGTCTACTGCAGCTTCAAACTCATCCTTCAGGACAATCAGCTCCTTGGTCTTGAATCCGGAAACCATGTCTACCTGAACGCCTTCGTCGGCCAGGCCCTTTGCCACCGGATAAGCCAGGGCGTTACCGGTACCTCCGCCTACTACGCAGACCTTCTTCAGACCCTCCATGTGGGTCGGCTTGCCCAGAGGTCCTACTACGTCGGCGATGTAGTCTCCCTCTTCCAGCTGGGACAGCAGCATGGTGCTTCTTCCTACCGCCTGGAAAATCAGAGTAACCGTTCCGGTCTCCTTATTGGTTCCAGCCATGGTAATCGGAACTCTTTCTCCGTATTCGTCCACACGGAAAATGATGAACTGACCTGGCTTTGCCTTCTTTGCAACGAACGGTGCTTCGAATTCAATCCAGAACATGTCGTGGCTGAGTTGTTTCTTCAGTACAATCTTATGCATCTGTAACTCCTTCCTCTTGTAAAAATAATTTATTACGTGCAGCAACTGCCGGCGATGCTATACCTCGTCGTGAAGTCGCTGTGTAATTCTGCGTTTTGCCGGATCCTTGGCTCTTCTGTACAGAACGAACCGGCGACCGATGGCCTGTACGAACTCCGCGTGGAGCTCCGTCGCAACCTGGTTGGCCGTCTCCTTCGCATCCAGCTCTGCCCCCTCCTGAATTGCAACTTTCAGAAGTTCGTTGGCAGTCAGATACTCGTCAATGGTGGTTTTTACCGTGTCGGTTAGGCCCGCTCTTCCGATAATCACCGCCGGATCACTGGTCTGCGCCAGCTTTTTCAAAAAACTTCTCTGCTTTCCTGTCAGCATTCTTTTCCTCCAGAATCATTTTTTCTTTACTTACCTTATACTATTTACCCTATACTTACGTTAAATCTCTTTGTCCTCAACCTCTTCTTGCGATACTTGCGCTTCCGGATATGCCGGAATGGTCTCATTCTTCAAACGGCTGTAGTAGGAACGGGTCTGATAAAGCGCCGCCACTGGGTTGTGTCCCATCACTCGATCCTTGGTCACCAAAGTGGTGCACAGCGCATCCGCGTATTTGTAAAACAGACTGTCATGACCGACGCACAATCCCACAACTACGTTGAAATCCGTCTTCTCCCGGTTAAGAAGCTTCGCCTGCAGAATCGGATTGCACATTACGCCTCCGGTAATCTCCGTATCCTTCTCCGGAACTCCCACTCGCGTCTTATCGAAAGAGCCCACCTTGCACAGTGCTCCGTAGACTTCGAATCCGTTCTTTCTGAGAATCTGCGCAAAAATTCGGCTTTCCTCAATGAGTCCCACGCAAGTAGCAATACCAATCTTATGGTACCCCATGCGCTTCGCAAATGCCACAATTTCCTGCACCCGGGTATATCTCAGATAGAAGTCCGATTCAATCTGTGCGGAAACCACCGAGACCTTCTGGTTCTCTTCTTCCGCATAAAGGTTCCAGACCTCTTCTTTCTCTTCCTCGGACAGTTCCGTTGTCAAACAGAACCCCGGATATTTCTTATCTCGGGTATGGCAATTATACACACCACAATCTACGCATGAATGCTTTTCCTGATTGCTCAAAACATTTCTCCTTCTACGATTGGCTTTTCTTTACGGATTTCTTGCAAAACGCTTCATTTGCGGTAAACCAATTTTCAAACTCCATACTACTGTTTAAGAATACCACAAATTTCAAACGATATAAAGAAAAAATACCGACAAAAGAATATCAATTTTTTAAATTGCTTTTAAAATTTGGTTTATCTTTTTGCATATCTCGCTTATTTGACATGACGCGGACAGGTTCCTTCGGTTTTCGTGACACCGCGGCCGTTGGGAGAAAAGCGCAGCCGTAAATGCCGGGAGTCCAATGTGACGGTGGCATGAAAGCATGACGGTGTATGCACGCAATTTTGGCTTTCCTCGGACGACTTCCGCCAACAATTTCCTGCTTTTACTAATCTTAGTCACATTACCGTGGCTGAATCTCAGGGATTCAAGGGCGCTTTCCGCCATGTTTTCACATTCTATTTTCACCCCTCGCCCTTTCCGGTAAAAAAAGTTGACGTCTCGTCATTCATTTTCCGGAGCTCCGGGGATTTTATCGCCAACATATCACATCACCGTCACATTCATCTTTTTTGGCTCTATGTCAAATGGCTTTGGTGACGAAAAATGCGTAGCAGGACAAAATCCTACTACGCATTAATAACTTAACTTAGAGTCATCTCATAATCCTTTCCAGTTCAATTCGATCCATGGTCTCCCCCAGGTTCCCATAGCCGAAACCCAGGTGATATCCCGGCTTGTGACTGCCGTGATAGTCCGATCCGCCGGTGCGAATCAGGTTCTCCCTTTCCGTCAGTTCTTCCAGATACTGGGTCTGTTCCGGTTTATTCAGGGTATAGTAGGTTTCCACGCCTTGAAGGCCCAGCCCCTTCAGCTTCTGAATCAGCGTCTCCAGTTCCTTCCGGCTCATAAAATTATACCGCACCGGATGGGCCAACACCGGAATTCCTCCGGCTCCCAGAATCATTGCGATAGTCTCCTCCTGGGAGAGTTTCTCCCGCTCGCAGTAGCAGATTTCTCCCGGGTTCAAGTAACGGTCAAAAGCATCTTTGATGGATTCCGCTTCCCCGTGATCCACCAGCCAACGGGCGATGTGCAGTCTTCCCACCGTCGCTCCCGGCTTATGGGACAGATCTTTCTCCGGAATGTGAATTCCCAGGTGCTGGAACTTCTCTAGAATCCGGAGATTTCGTCGGCGTCTTCCATCCCGGTAGAATTTCAGGCCTGTCAGCAAATCCTCATTTGCCGGGTCCACGCCCAGCCCCAGAATGTGAATCTCGTGACTTCCCTTGGAGTCCACGTACTCCGTGGAAATTTCCACTCCCGGAATAATGGTCACATCGGGCCGATTCTTTACAGATTCCATCAGTGCTGGAATTCCCTGCACCGTATCGTGGTCGGTAAGGGCCAGCACCATGCGGTCTGGTTTCACCGAAATCCATCCTTCCTGAAGCGCCTTCTCAATGCTCTGATCCGCTGCCTCCGCAAGTCGCCAAGGCGGTGTGGTTCCATCGGAAGCGGTGGAATGGGTGTGTAAGTCGATAAAAGTATCTTTCATCATGTCCCTAGTTCCACTGATGCTCTTCCAGTGCCAGCTGAATCAGTTCCTCCACCAGATCCGGCTGGGACTTGCCCATGGCTTCCCACAGCTGCGGATACATGCTGATATTGGTAAATCCTGGAAGCGTGTTGATTTCGTTGAACACGATACGGCCATCCTTGCTGTAGAAGAAGTCGCAGCGGGAAAGGCCTTTGCAGTCCAGTGTCTTGAAAATCTCTACAGCATAATTCCGAACTTCGTCTAGGGTTTCCTTCGGCAGATCGTCAATGACCCGGGTTCTGGATTCTGGATTGTTGTACTTGGCATCGTAGTCGTAGAACTCGTCTGCGGAAAGGATTTCTCCCACGCAAGAAGCCTTTGGGTTGTTGTTTCCCAGAACCGCCACTTCGATTTCCCGGCCTTCAATCATCTCTTCTACCAGGACTTTGTCGTCATACTGGAAGGCGTCTTCCACAGCCGCTCGAAGGTCTTCGGCCTTCTTAACCTTGTGGGCACCTACAGAAGAACCAGCGGAAGACGGCTTTACGAACAGTGGGAAACGTCCATCGTCCACCTGAAGGGCTCTCTCCAGGGATGCTTCCACATTCTGCTCGTAATCGTACTTCTTGAGAACGCAATATTTCGCCATGCTCACACCGGTGACGGAAACCAGCTTCTTGGTCACGGACTTGTCCATGGCGTTGGCGGAGGCACGAACCCCCGGTCCGCAGTATGGAATTTCTGCCAGCTCGAACAGGCCCTGGATGTCTCCATCTTCTCCATGGTCTCCGTGGAGTACCGGCAGGATGCAGTCGATGTGCTTGAGTTCCGCGTGATCCGCCCGGTCGAAAATCAGCACTCCGTGAGCCACCGGGTCTGCCGGAATCACTACCTGCAGGTTGTCCTCCCGCTTTTCCCAATCTCCGTTCTGTATCTCTTCGTAAGATGCTTCTGTCTTATACCAACGTCCGCTCTTCGTAATTCCGATGGTGGTAATGTCGTGGCCTCTTCCCTCCAGTGCCTTCAGCACGTTCACTACAGAGGTCCGAGACACCTCGTGTTCATCCGACTTTCCACCAAAAATTACCGCTAAATTCATTCTCTTTCCTTCCTTTCCCCAATCACAATTCGGTCCAGATGATTCAAATCCTGAAGAACCGCTACGGTCTTGTAATTGCCATTATTTTCCAGCAGGGCTTTCACCGCGTCGCCCTGGTTATATCCGATTTCCATCACAAGGTACCCTCCATCCGAAAGGTACTTCTCCGCTTCCTCCGCCAGAATGCGGTAGAACTTGAGTCCGTCCTGCCCGCCATCCAGAGCCAATCTCGGCTCGTGGTCCTTGACCTCCGTAGACAGGGTCTCAATCACATCGCTTTCGATATACGGCGGATTGCTGAGAATCATGTCGTATCGTTTGTTCTCCGGCAACGCCTGGAACATGTCTCCCTCCAGGAAAATGCATCTCCGGAACACCTCATTAATCTGCGCATTTCCCATGGCGGTACTGATGGCTTCCTTGCTCACGTCCACCAGAGTCACCTCCGCATCCGGGAATTCGTGGGCCATGGTAACGCCGATGGCGCCGCTTCCGGTGCACATATCCAGAATAAACGGATTCTCCCAGTTCCTTCCCTTGAGAATCCCGATGGCCTGATCCACCAGCACTTCCGTGTCCAATCTTGGAATCAGCACATTCGGGTTCACTCGGAACATGAGTCCCATGAATTCCTGCACCCCGGTAATGTACTGAAGTGGCGTTCCCGCCAGCCTATTCTCAATCCGCTTCTCGAACTCTCGCCGGTTGTCCTCGCTCAGCACTTCCTTCTCCCTAAGGATAATATCCGTCCGGGAATATCCCATGACGTACTGCATAATTTCCACCGCTTCTCCGGCACCGTTCTCTACCATGGAGAGACAGTTCTTACCCCAGCGTAGCAGGTTCCCCAGGGTGCCGTCATCGGAATCGTACCGGATTCCCTTCGGATGAGAAGGTTCTTCAGAGGGAGCATGATCTCCGAAGGAGGAAAAAGAATTTTCCTCCTCTGCAGAAGCTTCCGGTGTTTCCGCAGGTTCCGTCTCGCTCTCTTTAACGTCCGTTTCTTTCGCATCTGCCCCTTCCGAATTCTCCTCTTCGGTGGATTCTTCCGTAATCAGATGGGCGTCCTTATCCACGATACCGTCGATAACCGGGGTATCTGGATCGACCAGAACTGCTTTTAGTGAAACAATGGCCACCTCCAGCTGTTCGTTGGTAGGTTCCTTGGTGGTGAGCTTCTGCATCATCAGACCCGGATAGCTGAGGATGCGAACCAGCAGGTTGTCGCTCTTTCCGGCAACCCGCAGCACTTCGTAGCTCAGGCCGGCAATGACTGGAATCAGGAGAATCCGAGAACCGATGCGAAGCCACACGTTCGGCCAGCCCAGGAAGGAGAACAGCAGCAAGCTGATAATCATGACGAAAATCAGGAAGCTGGTTCCACAGCGTGGGTGCAGCGTATAAAACTGCTGGGCGTTCTCCGGGGTCAGCTCCAGGTTGTTCTCGTAGCAGTGGATGGTCTTGTGCTCCGATCCGTGATATTGGAACAACGTCTTGATGTCATTCATCCTGGATATCAGAAAGATATACAGAATGAAGAGGATGATTCGAAAAATTCCCTCAATTAGATTCAATGCCACGGAACTGGATATCCACTTTCCAAGCCAGTTGATGGCCACCGTAGGAAAGATGATGAATATTCCCACGGAAAGCACGATGGCAAACACCACGGATAGGGTCATCAGGATATTCCAGATGGCCTTTTCCCCGAATTTCTCGGTAATCTTCTGTTCGAACTTGGAGGGTTCTTCTCCCTCTTCTTCTGGAAAATTCGCCTCCAGAATATCGGCGGATTCCATCAAGGTCCCCATTCCGATGACTAAGGAATCCACAAATGCAAGTACGCCCCGAAGAATTGGAATCTTCTTAAGGGCGCTTGCCGGTTTGAGCTTTTTGGTTCTTAAGTATATTTCATTGCTTGGAAGCCGCATGGCAATGGCGGTTCGGTCGGGTCCCCGCATCATCACGCCTTCCATGATTGCCTGCCCGCCAATGGATGTGGGGCAAGCTTCCTTGATAAATATCTTTTTGTAATCCAATTGTATCTCTTCGCTTTCCTATTTCTGTAACTTTCTATCCGTGCAGTTCATGACTCATGATCTCAATGAAGTCTCGATTCGTGATGGTATGGGTCATGTTGTCGATGATTTCTTCCGTTACCTCGGCTACACTGCGGTTGGACATCTCCCGGCGAACCATCTGCATGGTCATGAACTCTTCCTGGGTCAGCAGCAGGTCTTCTCTTCGCGTACCCGACTTATACAGGTCGATGGCTGGGAAGATTCTCCGCTCGCTGAGCTGACGGTTCAGGTGGAGTTCCATGTTACCGGTTCCCTTGAACTCCTCGTAGATTACGTCGTCCATTCGGCTTCCCGTCTCCACCAGGGCCGTCGCCAGGATGGTGATGCTTCCGCCTTCCCGGAGGTTTCGGGCCGCACCGAAGAATTTTTTGGCCGGGTGCAAAGCTCCCGGATCCAGACCACCGGACAGGGTTCTTCCCGACGGCGGCACTTCCATATTGTAGGCCCGGGCCAACCGGGTGATGCTGTCCAGGAGAATAATCACGTCCTGACCTTCTTCTGCCAGTCGCTTGGCCCGCTGGATTACCATCTCCGCCACCTTAATGTGGTGCTCTGGGTGTTCGTCAAAAGTGGAATAGATGACATCGGAATTCTTCAGCGTATCCTTCATGTCCGTAACTTCTTCCGGCCGCTCATCCACCAGCAGCACAATCTGCTCCATCTCTGGATACTTCTCCTCGATGGTGGTGGCGATTTTCTTTAGAAGCACGGTCTTTCCGGCCTTCGGCTGTGCCACAATAAGTCCTCTCTGGCCTTTGCCAATCGGTGCCACTAAGTCGATGATTCTTGTGGCAATCTCGATGCTGGAGTGTTCCAGAGAAATCCGCTCTTCCGGATAGATTGGGGTCAGCCGGTCGAAGTGGGGACGGCGCCTTGTATTGATTGGACGCTTTCCATTCACCGTTACTACATAGAGAAGGGCGCCAAAGCGCTCCCCCTCATTAGGAAGCCGCGTGATGCACCGAATCTTGTCTCCGGTGCGAAGACCGAAGCGTCGAATCTGCACCGGGGACACGTATATGTCCTTTTCCGAAGTCAAGAAGTTGTTGAATCGAAGGAAACCGAAGCCTCCATCCACCACTTCCAGAATGCCCTCTACCTCCGGACGTTCCTCTTTGCTGTATTCGCGGTTCTTGTGTTCCCGGTTGGAAGTCTCTTCGGTTACTGCTTCCGTTCCCTCTTCCAGATGGGGTTCTGTTCTATACTCTTTCTTTTCTTCCATAATTGTTCCTCTGTATCTCTCTATCACTAGAGTTCTTCCTGCGACGTGATGGTGGACAGAATGGTATCATCCTTCTTATCCGTCTGGCTGACCTCCAACTTGTCCACATCCTCTGGATCAATTTCCTCCTGCAGTCCCAGCAGTGTCGGACTGAGATAGATGGTGTTCAAGGTCTTTCCGTTCATGCTAACCTTGCTTCGTTCGGTGAAGTTCTTGCCCTTGATATAGTAGTCATCACCGATTTTGACAATCTTATCGATCTTGATGTCCTTGTACCCCATCCGCATCTTGACCCGCTTGAACGGATTCTTTCCGCCGAACACGTAGTCCTGACCGTAAAGCATATCGTAGGCCAGCTCCTTCTGGTCGCTGAGATAGGTCTTGGATTTCTGGGAATTACTCTGCTGGTAATCGAACATGACGCCCTGGTAGCTGAGGCCCGCATCCTTGAGGAGCTGTGCCCCTGCCTGGTAGGAGTACAACTTCTTGTCCTTCTCCTTGAGGCCGATGTTATCCCAGATGACATACCGGGTCTGATACAGATTTCCGTTAGCGTAATCCGAGGACTTCACATCCAGTGCCGGAATATGGTCTCCGTAGATCAGCACGATGGTCGGCTCTCCGCTCTTCTTAATCTTGCTCAAAAGATCTCCGATGAAAGTGTCCATCTGATGGGTCTCATTGATGTAGTATTCGTACTTCCACTTGGTTTCTTCGTCATCTGCAGTCACGGTGGTGTACGGATTCTTGAAGACCTGCTCCGTCGGATAACTTCCGTGTCCCTGTACAGAAATGATATGCATGAAGGACCGGTTCTTGGAGTGGGTCAGAATGTCCATGATATCATCGGTCATGGTCTTATCCTGAGCCCAACCCGTCGGCGTCAATTCCACATTATTCATGTACTCTACCGACGTGAAGCTGTCAAATCCCAGATTTGCGTATACCTCGTTCCGGTTGTAGAACAGGGCTCTGTGGTCGTGCATCGCATAGGTAGAATAGCCGTTGTTCTTAAGAACGTAGGCCATACTCTCCAGTGTCTTCTCCCGCAGCTTTCCCTTGTACGGATATTCTCCCGGCCCGAAGAACTTGGCGCTGATTCCCGTCAGCACCTCAAATTCGGTGTTGGCCGTACCGGCACCGCAGGCCGGCACCTCGAACCAGCCAGAAGTGTAGTCCTTCATCAGCTTGGTGAAGTTCGGCGTCGGGTCATTGGACACCTTAATATTGTGGAAATCCTGTGCATAGGCAAAGGACTCCATCTGAAGCACGATAATATTCGGGTGATCTTTGTCCACATCCTTCTTGACCGGTGTGGTATTGGTCTTGTTCTTCGTCTTGTTGAGAATTTTTTTTACAGAAGCTTCTGAATAATCTGACGGCTTCGAAATGCCCTTGTTCACCGACGTGTTGATGAAACAGTACGGAAAACCGTAATCTGTATATGCGTAATTCAGGTTTCCGAAGAAAGTAGACAGTACACCGGTGTGAATGAACCCGTAGGTGCAGCCCAGCGCTGCGATTACGGAAATTCCCACCGCGGTCAGACTTCTTTTGTAACTGATATTCTGCCACTTGTAGCAGCTAATGTAGTACAGAATTATGATGGCTACGCCAACGACGATGGCTGCCCCTCCTAGAATAATCTGAATCTTCGAATAATAAGTGGTCAGAAGGGTCAACCCGTCTCCCAGGTTCTGCAAATCGTATAGGGTAAAAGGAGTCATTCGCTTAATCAGAATACATCCGTTCACCGTACCCAGGATTCCCCAAAGCGTCATGATAATCATGGTAGCGAATCCCCTCTTCTTGAACAGAAGCGTCAGGGTCAGTGTGGCGAAAATAATCAGCCAGTTGTAGAAGAATATCAGCGGCTGCTTCCACAGCATTTCGATGCCGTTGAATATTCCGTCCGTGGCTCTGGCGAAGGTCTCGATATACAGATACATGAAGAAAGCCATAATCGCCAGTCGAAGAAGATATCTTCGCTCATGCAGGTCTGCATCGAAGAACTTCGGCTCCTTCTTCGGGAACTTCTCTCGGAACTTCGTCTTGATTTTGTTTCCAATAGCTCCTAGCTTTCTTCGAACTTTTCCGGGATTATTCCGGAACTTTTCTACTCTACTCTTGATACTCAACTATCTCTGCCTCCAGATTGCATTTGATAATTTTTCAAACTCTTCCATCGTCATGCTTTCCGCCCGTCTCTTCGAATCGATGTCACATTCCTCTAGCGCACTCTGAATCTGCTCCTTCCCGAAGTGGTAGGATGCATCCAGAGAATTTAGTGCCGTCAAGGAATTCAGTAAGGTTTTCCGGCGCATCATGAATCCCGCCTTAATACACTGGAAAAAGAACTTTTCGTTCTCCGGAGTCACCGGGGGTTCTTTCCGCAGGTTCAATCTCAGAACCACGGAATCCACCTTCGGTGCCGGATCGAAGCAGTAGCGATCCGCATCGCAAATCTTGTCCACGGTGCACCGGTACTGAACCGCATAGGTGATGGCACCGGTATTCTTGGTTCCCGGTTCTGCAATTAAGCGGTCTGCCACTTCCTTCTGCATCATGATGGTAATGCTTTCGAAAGGAATCCCGGATTCCAGAAGTTTCATAATAATCGGAGTGGTAATGTAGTACGGAAGGTTTCCTACCACCCGCACCTTGGATACATCGTATTTGCTTTTACCCTCTCGAATCATTTCTTCCAGGTCAATTTCCAGAATGTCTCCATGGACGATTTCCACCTGGTCATTCAGGGCAAACCGGGTGCGGAGATATGGAATCAGGCGGTCATCCAGTTCCACCGCAATCAAAGCGCCGGCGTATTCTGCCAGCTCCTCCGTGAGGACGCCCTGTCCCGGGCCGATTTCAATGACCAATGTATCGGAATCCACCTGGCTTCCGATGGCAATGTCCTCCACCACGCCATGGTCAATCAGAAAGTTCTGACCTAGCTTCTTGGAGTGATGGAACCCGCCGCTGCTTTTCTTCTTGTTTCTACTCAATGTTCTCCTCTTCATTC
The DNA here is from genome assembly GCA_030525365.1 of Eubacteriales bacterium. GTDB lineage: Bacteria > Bacillota > Clostridia > Peptostreptococcales > Anaerovoracaceae > Mogibacterium_A. The sequence continues at coordinate 44,255 of JAUNEW010000002.1, read as the reverse complement.
AGCGCGCGTCTAAGCGCCTCCTTGTCAATCCCGAAGGCATTGACTTTCTTCAGAAATGTCTTGCTGTTTCCGTAGCCGATTCCGAGAACCGCTGCCGCTTTGGTACGCCGCGCCGCGGATCCGTCTACGCCAGTTAGTCCCAGTTCCAGAAGGTCTTCCATGGTTACTTTATCGTCACTCTCTCTTTCCACAGTGGAGTGAGCTTTCTGGATGGCTTCCAGAATAGCCTCCGGCGTGGCGTTCTCCACACCGATATCCCCGTCCAGAAGTGCCTCTTCCAATGGAAGGTAGGCCTGTTTCGCCTCCGGAAACCGGCTGGTAATCTTCCGCCGAATCTCCTCTCCAGAGAAATCCGGATCGGTGAACACGATGATTCCCTTCTCGCGATAGGCTTTCTCAATCAGGGTCCAGGTTTCCTTCCGGATTCCAAAGCCATGGGTCTTGATTATCAGCGCATCAATGGCTTTTCGCAGGGCGATTTCGTCATCTCTGCCTTCTACTATAATTGCTTCTTCTATGGATAACTTATTCATATCAATCCTTATTCATTCGGGAATACGAAAATAATCTCGTCGGGATTTACTAGCCGAAGCTGCTCTCGTGCCCTCTTTTCGATGTATTCCCTGCTATTTACATTCTTCAGCTCGTCTTTCAGTTCGTCTCGTTTCTCCTCCAGCTGCTGATTCTGTTTCTTCAGTTTGACGTTCTCGGAGCGGAGATTCATAATTCTGCGAGCCGATACTAGAAAGCCCACTACCACAACCAGGACAAAAACAAGGGCGATTTTGTTCACCTTCCGCCTTCTCTTCTTGCCGGAGGCCATGGCCTGCTTTCGCTGAGCTCTTCTTCTATCTCGCTTTTGCTGTTTCTTTGCTTTCTTTCGGGCAGCCACACGGTCCTTCCGTGTTCGATTCAATTCTTCCACGGAAGGCTGCGTGCCGTCCGGATAGGATCTATTTTCCATATCTAGAAAATACCCCTCCATTCATTATTACTCATTGTTGAGCTGGTTTCCCTTATTGCTTCCGTACAGATACGGATATGGATCCACATATTCTCCGCCCTTCGGGTGAATCTCGAAGTGCAGGTGCGGTCCCGTACTGTTACCGGTATTTCCAACCTCTGCGATCTTCTCACCCTGAGCCACCTTGTCACCGACTTTGACCACCACCTTGCTGCAGTGTCCGTATCTGGTAAAGGTTCCGTCATTATGAGTTACCTCCACACAGAGTCCGTAGCCTGCAAAGTAGCTTGCTCTGGATACCGTACCGCCATCTGCTGCGTAGATTGGTGTTCCAATCGGCATACCGAAGTCCAGTCCGCCGTGGATTCTTCCCCATCTGGATCCGAAGTAGGAGGTAATAACCTCGTTCTTCACCGGAATGATGTACTTGCCCGTTGGATACCATTTCGGCTTGTCGTTGGTTCCCACCAGTACAATCTTATCCACGGATTTCTTCAGAACCTCCTGGCTCTTGATATTTCTCTTTACCTCTTTGCCGTTCTCGAACACCAGTGTTCCGGTAATGGTCTGACGACCGTTCACACCCTTCTGGGTCACTTCCCGGTCTCCCCGGTACATGGACTTGGTCTTCTTCTCAATGGTCTTGTACTGGATGACTTCGGACATGGTACCGCTTTCCGTCATGGTAACGGTAATCGGCTTGCTTTCTCTCTGGATTTCGATGCGGTCACCGGATTCCGGTGCATTGGCATTTGCCGAATCTGCAGTTCCATCCGTTACAACATCTGTATTTGTGGCTGCGCTTGTGTTCGTACTATTGCTGTCATTTGCATTGTCCTTTCCGGCCGCACTGTCCACTTTTTTGTTTCCAGAGTTTTCATCGACTTTCTTCTTATCCGCCTTATCCTTGGAGCTATTCTTAGAACCGCTCTTCTCTTTATCCGATTTCTTCGTTGTCTTCTCGGAAGTGTCCGAAGATTTGTTGGATTTTTTTACCGAAGTCTTGGATGTGTTATCCGCCGCCTTAGTGTCATCCACCAGATTGTTCTCATCGGTGTCTGTACTCAGAATCTTAATGTCACCAGCAGATGCCGTGTAGCTCTTCTGAATATCCGAAGTGGTTTCGTCTTCCATCACAATGTGCTGGATGTCCAGGGTGCCCCCCCTCTCCAGCATCTCTTCCGCCTCGCTCTGGCTCATGACGCTGGTCAGCATGACGTTCACCGGCTTCACTTCCACCTTGTTCTTGAACTTGATGCTCTTAACCGTCATTCCGCTGTCCGGATTCCGGTAAAAGTGAATGACGTCCTTCAGCACGTTGTCCGCCACTTGCTGGGATTCCACCACCGCGCACAGCCGGTCGTCTTCATAGATTCCATAGGCGGCCACGTCGATTTCCGTCATGTAAGTCAGCTTGTTCAGCGCCTGGTCCGCCGTGTCGATATCCTTGTTGGAGGCAGAAACCTTCTTGAAGGTGATGTTCTGTCCCACAGAGAATTTGACCTTCGCCTGGTTGATTTCCGACAGCTTCTTTCCCGCAATGTCCAGGATGTTGTATACCTGTTCCTGGTCATTTACGTATCCCAGAATTCGTCCGTTGTAGGAATACTGGTAAGAAATTTCGTGGTCGAAAACCAGCAGCATCATGCAGATAACGACGATGGTGCCGAACAACTCGCTCAGCATCTTGGACGTGTTCTGCTTGTAGCGGGTCCGAACGTCATTGGCCTCGTAGACGATGCTGTACCACATGGCGCCGAAGAAACGGTCCACCTTCGCCTGCACCCGGTCGTGGAAGAAAATCACTCCGGCAGCACCGTCGGTGATGATCTTCGCCAAGGTGATTTTCCCTTCGTTTTTCGCTTTCTTCTCCGCCTTTTTACGCTTCTTTTCCTGGGATTTCTTCTCCCGGGCTTCCGCTCTCTGTCGTTCTTTTTCTTTCTTCGCAGCCGCTTTCGCCGCTTTCTTTTTCTCTTTCGGCGATTGCTCCTCCGGCGAATTCTGCACCGGAGCCGGTGAAGCCGCTGCCGCTTTTCTTTCCTCTATTTGCTTCGTTTCAAATTCCATCTATATGCCTCTTCCACCCGCTTCTTAGTGCAGGTGCAGTATTGTCCGTCATCGGTAATTCCGGTATCCTTGCATCGCTTGCAGCGGTACTTCCGTTCCAAGTAATCCTCCGGATAGCCGTTCTGTAAGAGAAGTTGGCGCTTTCTCTCCTGGAGCTCCTTCTTCTGCTCCTTCTGTCTTTCTCTCCGTTTCTTTCCCTCCGAGCTGAAGTCAAAGGTTACAATGGCCTGGTCTAGCTGTTTCTCCTGGGCCAGAATATCTCCCATCTCCGGAATGCTCTTCTTGGCCTTCTCCACGCACTCCTCGTATTCCAGTTCCGATTCGGAGCGGATGAACTCGTAGTAAGCCCCCAGCACTTTCTTGCTGACGTTGTGCTTCGCCTCGGAATTGGAGGTCCGCTGGTAGCTGTCCCCAGAGTTTCCTCTGTAGCCGGTCTTCATTTTGATTCCCCCGGCTTCTTTCATCTTGTTCTCCAGCACCTTGTTCACGTACCGAAGATCTGCGGAACGGAGTCCCGCAGTCTCGTTGCAGGCTTCCAGCACGTCCTTGAGCTTGAACTCCCAGGTATCGAACCAGGTGTCCATCATCTCCTTGTCCGCATCGGTGATGGGACGAGTGTACCTCATCTCTTTGAAAATTCTCTGGTACTGAGAATACCGCTTGCTTTCCTTATCCAGCAGTTCCTTGACCTGCATGATATCTTCGCAGCCCGCCTCTTTCCAGCGGAGGGCCACCTTGTTGATGTACTTAACGTCAAATTTCTCCATCTCGGTGCAATGCTTAATGGCATAAGCATATACATCCGGAGTGACTTCGTAGATTCGGATGGTATCCCGAATCTTATCCATTTCCGTGGAGGATAAGGAGGAACCTCTGGCTTCTTCTAAGCTGGTAAAAAGAGCCCTTATTTCCATCTCCTCCAGCCGTGCAAGCTCCTCTTCCTCGATTTCCTCTTTGGTTTTCGCCCTTTTCGGTACTTCGGGAGCAGTTGGCATTCTGCGGGAATCCATGGAGGTATCTTGCGCTGGTACCACATTCTCGTGAGGTTTCGATTCCACCCGCTTTGTGTCCCTCCGAGCTCCTCCATACAGTTCTTCCAGAAGGCTCAGAAATTCGATGCGGTAAGAATGGGATTCCACGTCATAGACCTGACGAATCGCCCCCTTGTCTTCCCAGTACGCCCAGGCCTTCTCGATTTCTTCCAGAGGCAGGTTCAGTACATTGGAAGACACATTCATATCCACACTGCCTCCCAGCTCGGCATTCATCAGCCCGAAGAGATATACTTTTACATAATTCCCCGGTGCCATAGGAAGGTATTCACTGATGAACATGTTCTCAACGCTGGTGCTGAACAGCAGCGGATTTCTGGTTTCTTCTTTTCTAAAACTTATCTTTGCCATTTTACTCCCGTTTTGTGATAACAATGTAATACTATAGTAAGTTTCTCTCTAAATTTCCGAACTTGGTATACTTTCCAATCCAAGCTAGCTCCACCACGCCGGTGGAACCGCTTCTATGCTTGGAGACATATACCTCGCAGGTATTGTTCTGTCTGGAGAGATCCACTTCTTCATCCTCGCTGGTATAGTAACCGTCCCGCTTCAGGAAGATGACGATGTCCGCGTCCTGCTCGATGGAGCCGGATTCACGAAGGTCGGAAAGCTGCGGCGTGTGGTTCGTTCGCTTCTCGATATCTCTGGAAAGCTGAGACAGGAGAATGACCGCGCAATCCAATTCCTTCGCCAGAATTTTAATCTGTCTGGTGATGGCACTGATTTCGTTCACACGGTCTCCCGACTTGAAGCCCTGCTGACTCATCAGCTGCAGGTAGTCGATGACAATCAAATCCAGGCCGGCTTCCGCCTTCCGGCGCCGGCATTTGTTCTTGATTTCCAGAACGGAAATGTCCGATGTATCATCGATTACTAATTTAACATTCTCAAATCCATCCTGGGCTTCACTGAGGCTCATCCACTCATCCGGAGTCAATTCGCCGCGCTTGATTTTCTCCATCTCCACGCAGGCCGCCGTGGCCAGCATACGCTCACCCAGCTGTTCGTCCGACATTTCCATGCTGAAAATAATGACCGAAGCCCCTGCTGCGGCCGCATTTCCCGCCACGTTCAGCGCAAAGGCGGTTTTTCCCATACCCGGACGCGCCGCTAGGATAATCAGGTCTGTCTTGTGAAGGCCGCCCAGCAACTTATCCAAATCAGTAAATCCAGTGGTGATACCCGGGAGCTGACCCTTGTTCTGTTCCAGCTCCTGGATGTGCTTGATGTTTTCCACCAGCACCTCGTTGATGTCGGTGTAGTTTCTCTTCTGACTCTTATGGGCGATTTCGAAAATTCGCTGCTCCGCATGATCCAGAATCTGATCCGCCGGTCTCTGTCCATCGTAAGCCTGGGAACGCATCTCGTCCGCCTCCCGAATCAGCTGACGCATGTTGGACTTGGAAAGTACCGTCTCTGCGTAGAACTTTGCGTTGGTGGGCACGATGGCGCCGTCATACAGACGGCTCAGGTAAGACATTCCGCCAACGAACTCTGCCGTCTTCCGGCTTTTCAGCTTCGAGTAGGCGGTATTCAAATCGATTTTGATGTTCTGCCGATACAGGTCCAGAAAGGCCTTGTAGATTTCCTGGTGTTCCTTCAGGTAGAAATCCTCCCACCGAAGCCGGTCCGTCACATCGATGACCGCATCCTCCAGCTGAAGCATGGAACCCAGCACCGCCTTCTCCGCCTCCACATCCTGTGGAAGCTCCAGATTGGTCACGGGACTGATTACTTGTGTCCGTTCTTCATCCATAGTTTTCTCTTACTCTACTCTTCTGTGATTACAACTTTGACCGTTGCGCTGATTTCCGGATAAAGCTTCACTTCCACCGTGTGCTCCCCAATCTCCTTAATCGGCTTGGACAGAACAATCTTCTTCTTGTCGATTTTCTTGCCGATCTGCTCCTGGATGGCATTCGCGATGTCCATGGAAGTGATGGAGCCAAACAGCTTGCCGTTGTCCCCTACTCGGGTCTTAATGGTGACGGTCTTTGCCTCCAGCTTTGCGGCCGAAGCCTCCGCTGCCGCTCTCTCCTCCGCATTCTTCTTCTCGATGAAGGCCTTCTGCTTCTCCGCGCTCTTCACGTTCTGATTAGTAGCCGGAACAGCCAGACCTGCCGGAATCAACCGGTTGTTGGCGAATCCGTCACTTACTTTTACAATATCTCCGGCCTTGCCTGTGCCTTTTACATTTTTCTTCAGAATTACTAACATATCTCTATTCCTCCTCTTCTTTCTCTTCTTCTGTGAATTCCGGTAAAATTTCCTTTATCTGTTCAATGAACTCTTCCGGCGTATCATCCACCTGAGCACCGGCCGAGGTGTGATGGCCTCCGCCGCCGAAGCGTTCCATCAACATCTGTACGTTAATCTCTCCCAGGGAGCGTGCACTGATTACCGTCTTGTTCATGTCATTCTTGCCCACGGCGATGACCGCCCGAACGCCCTTAACCGAAAGCAGCGAATCCGCCACCTGAGCGTTGATAATCTGCGCTTCAGTGGAATATCCCTTGGAGGTGGCGATTACCACACCGTTGTCCAGGTACTCTGCATTGGCAATGGCATCCGCCTTGGATTGGAATGTGGTGGCTTCACTCTGGAAGAATCTCTTCACTTCCGTGGTGTCTGCCCCCGCCTTCCGGAGCCATGCTGCCGCCTCGAAGGTCCGGACGCCGGTCTTGTTGGAAAAGCTGTTGGTATCCACGGTGATTCCCGCCAGCAGTGTCTCCGCCTCGAATTTATTGACAATACGCCGGGTGGCGGTGTACTGAATAATCTCCGTCATCAGCTCGCTGGCAGAGGATGCGTAAGACTCGATGTATGCCAACGTTGGATTGGAAATGGAATCCTCGGAAAGTCGGTGATGATCCACCACTACCACTCGGGCATTTTGATTCAGAATCTCATCGGATTCCACCATGCTCGGCCGATTGGCATCCACCACAATGACCAAAGACTTCTCGTCCATCTTCTCCAGTGCCTTCTTGCTGGTTACGATGTTGTAGTTCTCGGTCTCCACCGCCTGGTCGTAGACCGTCTGCAGCGCCTCGTTGTAGTTATCGATAACGATATAGGCGTCTTTTTCATAGAAGCGGGAAATCTTGTAGGCCCCGATTGCCGATCCAAAGCAGTCCATATCCGGCCAACGGTGCCCCATGATAATCACGTTGGAACTTTCCAATATCAGCTGCTTCAGCGCGTGGGCGATGATTCGGGATTTACCCTTGTTATTTTTCTCCATGGACTGGAGCTTTCCGCCATAATAGTGGGTCCGGTCTCCGTTCTTCACCACCGCCTGGTCTCCGCCGCGGCCTAGCGCCAATTCCAGCGCCGCTTCCGCCAGTTCCTTCGTGTTCTTGAGAGACTTCAGCCCAATGGCCATTCCGATACTCAGGCTTACCGGGAAGTCCACCTTGGTGTCGATTTTCCGTACGTCATCCAGAATGGAGAATCTGCTCTCGATGATTTTGTCCGCGTCCCTACGATACACAGTCATCATGTAGGAATCCGCCTCGATGGATTCCACAGAGGAGTCGAACTGATACGCCCACTTTCTCACGATTCGGTCCACTTCCGTCGGAACCGCCAGCTTGCTGTCCTCTGTGGTACTGGACATCATCTCATCGTAGTTATCGATACTGATATACAGGATGCACACCTGCTCCTGCTTCCGTTCCTCTCGAAGGGAATCCCGCTCCGTTACATTGATGAAGTACACGTAGATATCCTCATCTTCCTTCGGATCGTTATTGGTCCGAAGAACGAAATACTGGGAATTTCTCTCGATTTCGATTTCCGGCCGTTCCTCATCGGTGGCCGCCTCAATCAGCGCCCGCCTTTTCACGCCCGTTAGTGCAAAGAAGTTCTGCTCTGTGATTCCCTCGTAGGTAAATACATCCTTCATCAGCGCATTGGCTGCCTTGATGCATCCGTCCGGTGTCACAATGCAGGCCGGCAAAGGGATATCCACCAGATATTCATTTTCATTCATTGTCTCAATTGTTTTATCCATAGTATTCTGTCACTTTTTCTTGTATTTTTTCGGTAAAATTACTTTTCTACACTCTTTAGTAAATCGATGAGCCGATTTAGTTCATCGATGCTGTAGTATTCCAGTTCAATTTTTCCGCTCTTCTTTCCCTGCACAATGGATACTTTCGTTCCGATTACATTTCGCAGATCACTTTCAACGGCCAGAATCTCTGCACTTTTGACTTTCTTTTCTTTCTTCTTCTCTTCCTTCTGTTCCCCCTTCAGTTTCTTCGCGATTTCTTCCACCGTTCGAACCGAAAGGCCTTCCTTCTCAATCCGCTCTGCCAGCATCAGCCGCTTGCGTGGATCTTGGATTCCCAGAAGAGTTCTTCCATGAGTCGCGGATATCTTTCCACTTCGAATCATCTTCTGAATCTCTTCTGGAAGCTTTAGCAGTCGCACCGAGTTGGCGATGTAGGCTCTACTCTTCCCCAGGGATTCCGATACCTGTTCCTGGGTGAAGCCAAACTTATGAATCATCTGCTGGATTCCATTGGCCTCTTCCATAGGGTCCAGATCTTCTCTCTGCATGTTTTCGATGATTGCAACGATAAGATTCTGTTTCTCATCGAATTCACGGATCAAACACGGAACCTTCTTCAGACCGGCCAGCCTGGATGCTCTCCATCGCCGCTCCCCAGCAACTAACTCGTAGCAGTTTTCTTTTTTCTGAACCACCAGTGGCTGAATCACTCCATTTTCCTGAATGGAATTTGCCAGTTCTTCCAGCCGAGCTGCATCGAAGTGTTTTCTCGGCTGATCCGGATTCGGTTTAATTTCGTTAATGTCTATATAGACCACTCTATCGGAATCATCGATTTCTTCTTTTACCGGAGTGGGTTCAATCGTCATATTGTTTTCTTCTTCGAGAACCGGAGCCGATGCAGCAAAGAGCGCATCCAATCCTCTTCCAAGTCCTGTTTTCTTTGATGCCATTCCTATCTCCCCTCTCTCTGTTCAAATTCATCTGCCAGCTTCTTGTACGCCTTCGCACCGCGGGATGACGGATCGTAGTCCGCAATGGACAGTCCGTAACTCGGCGCCTCCGCCAGGCGGACGTTTTTCGGAATTACGGTTTTGAATACCTTGTTACCGAAGAATCTTTTTACCTCCTGAACTACCTGGAGTCCCAGATTCGTTCTGCCGTCAAACATGCTCAGGATGACCCCGGTAATCTGTAGATTTCGGTTCATCTCTCTCCGAACTAGTTCCACGGTTTTCATCAACTGACTGACACCTTCCAGCGCATAGAATTCACACTGGATTGGAATAATTACTCCATCTGCGGCAACCAGGGCATTGATTGTCAGAAGTCCCAGTGATGGCGGACAATCTATAAATATGTAGTCATATTCATCTTTGATGGTGGAAATTGCATGGCGAAGCAGTATTTCTCTACCGAATACCTGAATCAATTCAACTTCTGCCCCGGACAAATCTACACTTGCCGGAACGATATCCAGATTCTTTGTCTCCGTATGGTATACTGCCCGATGAAGATCGTAATCATCTGTTGTCAGGGCATCATACAGTGTTTCCCCCAATTCTCTTTTGACCAGGCCAAGTCCACTGGTAGTATTTCCCTGCGGGTCAATATCGATTAGCAAGACTTTCTTTCCTTTGCGCGCAAGAAAAGCGCCTAGATTAATATTTGTTGTGGTTTTTCCCACTCCACCTTTTTGATTAAAAATCGCGTATGATTTTCCCATGCATTTTCCTTCCTTTTCTCAAATCATTCCTTCCTATTATATAATAAAATCTAAATCTTGACCACACTTACACCCCCTTTCAATCCTATATATCACCGAATCTTCACGTTTGTAATGCATGATTGTTTCACGTGAAACAATATCTTGTGTTGTTTTTGTTTTGTGTGCGCTTATTTTGTTCGTGTCTTCATTAACTGATAATGTTTCACGTGAAACATTATTCGTAACTTTCAGGCTCTATTCCGCATTATTTGAGTTAAGCTTATTTAATTATAGTTATACATATCTTACTATTTCTCTTTTGAATAGAAATAGTGAATAATAAATTACTTCCACATTACTTATTTCTATAATATTTTTCTAGATTATGTAACCACAGAATAACTAATCTGCTATATAATTTTCTATGTAAACTATTTCAATATATTAAGGAGGTATTAGAATGTTATCGCACAAAACTTCTAATCGATACCTTGCAATTCTACTGTCCATCGTAGTAGCGTTGCTGACAGTATTTGCAGGTAGTACAAGCACGGTTTCCGCTGCAACCAAGTGGAAGGTCTCCCCTACTTCTAAGACCATCTATACCGGTAAAACAGTGAAAATCAAATCCAACAAAAAGGTGAAGTGGTCTGTTAAGAAAGGAAAATCGATTGTAAAGATTACCAAGAAAGGTTCCAAGACTGCAACTGTCAAGGGTTTGAAAGCCGGTAAGGGTTACATTAAAGTGAAGGCTGGTAAGAAATCTAAGACCATTAAGATTACCGTTAAGAAGCCGGCAGCAAAGCCATCAAAGAAACCTACTGCTACGAAGGGTTCTGTTGTAAAGGGTGAAACAAAAGATGGTCTGATGACATTGAAAATTGACCTTTCCAAAGGAAAATATGACCAGAATGAAAAAGTAGCAAGAGTGTGGATTCCGATTCCAACCAACGATGAGTATCAGACGATTACCGGATTCGGATACGAAGCGAATGAGGCAACCACCAAGAAAGTTACGAAGGATTCTGCAGGTAACAAGATTCTCTTCCTAGAATGGGATAAGACTGTTGCTCCTGAGAAGAGAACTGCCAAGGTTCACTATCACGTTAGCCGTTACCAGATTGCGTCCACCAAGATGGTTGAGAACGGAACGGTGGATAAGAATCAAATGAAGCCATACCTATCTGAAACAGAGACATCCGGTTCACTGACCAGCGGTGTGGTTAAAGAAACAGCCGATAAGATTGTCAAAGATGCTAATGCAAAGACCGTTCTGGAGAAGGCAAAGGCAATCTACGAATGGGAAATCCACAACCTGTACAGAAGAGAAGTTACCGCTGGAGACCTGTCCTTCAGTGGCTGTGGCCGTGGAGAAGTTGAGATGGTTCTTACTAAGACCCGTGGGGGCAAATGTACGGACCTGAACTCCACCTACGTTGCACTGTGCAGATCTGTTGGCGTTCCGGCAAGAGAGAAATTTGGTCTCCGCCTGGACAACGGATCCTCTGGCAATGCCAATGGAAACGAACACTGCAGAGCAGAGTTCTATCTGCCGGGAACTGGCTGGGTAGAGGCTGACCCGGGAGACACTTTGAAGGAAATGCTCAAGAAAGATGGAATCGAATACGGTGGCACGAAGACGGCGAACGATCTGTCTGCTTCCAGACTGGCTGAACTCCGATCCAAATACTTCGGTGCCAACGACAACAACTGGGTGAAATTGGCTTCCGGAAGAGATATTACTTTGAATCCAGCTCAGAAGGGTAAATGCACCTCTGGTACCGATTGGGAGAGATGCCTCTTGAACAAGAGTGGCACACTGAACAACATGGGTTATGTATACGGTGAAACAAATGATCAATATATGCAGACCTACTCTCCAAGCGACTTCGGATACACTTACAAGTTCTATCCAGACCACAAATAGAAATATTCTTCGCGAATAACTTCAAGAACAAAGACGAACCTGGTGTTTCACGTGAAACACCAGGTTCTATTTATATTCTTCAGATATTCTACATTTCACATCTTCTGAAGCCCTTTGATTTCAAGGCTTCTAGAGGTCACCTCTTATATTTGCGTTTTAAGCGACTTTTTTTGTTTTCTCGATACTTTATACCTTTGATTTCGGATATGAGCAAATTTAGAATTCACAATTTTTCCCATTATAAAGGTTCTTTTCGAGCGGTTCCAGACTTTCTCGGAAAACGAGCCGGTGTATTCTTCACTTTCCGAATGTAGACCAGCGCATGGTTCTCCGCAGACTCATCCTCCAGGTTCACCGTTTCCACTCGCTCCACTTTTCCACCCAAAAGGCGAATGGCGTTCTCGGATTCTTGTAATTCCTCTTCTACCTTTCCTCCCTTGTAGGCAATGAAGGTTCCCCCCTTCTTCACCAGAGGAAGGCACCACTCCACTAGAACATTCATGGAAGCCACTGCTCTGGATACGCACACATCATATTTCTCCCGATGCTGTTTGCTCTGGCCGGCCTCCTCTGCACGGAGATGAAATGTTTTTACATTACTAATTTCCAGATCCGAAGTAATGCTGTCAATGACGCGAAGACGCTTCTGCAAAGAGTCAATCAGAGAGTAATTCTTCGACGAATCCATGATAGCCAGTGGCACCCCCGGAAAACCAGCACCGGTTCCCACATCGGCCACGGTCTTCGCCTCCATCCACTCCGGGGAATTCATACAACTTAGCGAGTCCAGCAAATGCTTCACGATGAACTCCTCCGGATCGCGCACGGCAGTCAAGTTGATGTGTTCATTCATCTGCAGAATCTGATCCATATAGTGAATCATCTTCTCCGCCTTCGCCTCGCCGGCTCTCTCCTCCAGAATCTGATACGCTTTACTCATGGGATGTTTCCTTTCTGCTTTCTTTCTCAAGATAGATGAGAAGCACGTTGATGTCCGCCGGGGACACACCGGAAATACGGCTGGCCTGTCCCAGGTTCACCGGGCGAATTTCCGTCAACTTCTGACGGGCTTCCAGACGAAGTCCTCCAATACCATTGTAGTCGATATCCTCTCGGAGGCTCTTGCTTTCCAGCTTCTTTAGCTTCTCTACCTGGGCCACCTGCTTCTGAATGTAACCATCGTACTTGATTCGAACCTCAATCTCATAGCGTTCGTTTCGAGTCAGGGATGGACGGGTTTCATCGTCGATTTCGGCGGTGTCCGCATAGTGAATTTCCGGTCTTTTCATCATCTCGGCAAAAGTAAGATTCTTCTCACTCTCCGAGCTTCCGTGGTTCCGTAGAAATTCGTTCTGAACCTCCGTGGCAACGTTTTTCTTACTAATTCGGTTCATTTCCTCGTCCACATGGGTCTTCTTTTCCATGAACTTCTGATAGCGCTCTTCGCTGACGGATCCGTATTCGTATCCCAGGGTTGTCAACCTTCGGTCTGCGTTATCCTGACGAAGAAGCAGCCGATACTCTGCCCGAGACGTCATAATACGGTAAGGTTCATTGGTTCCCTTGGTCACCAGATCATCAATCAATACGCCGATATAGGCCTGATCTCTTCCCAGAATCAGTGGCGTCTTTTCCTGAATCTTCCGAACCGCGTTGATTCCGGCCATCAGTCCCTGTGCCGCAGCCTCTTCATAACCGGAACTGCCGTTGAACTGACCTGCACAGAACAGATTCTTTACAATCTTGTTTTCCAGAGAAGGTTTGAGGCTCAGCGGGTCGATGCAGTCGTACTCAATGGCATAGGCCGGACGCACGATTTCCGCATCTTCCAATCCCGGAATGGAGTGGTAAAATTCTCGCTGAATATCTTCCGGCAGGCTGGAAGACATGCCCTGGATGTACATTTCATCCGTGTCCAGCCCCTCCGGCTCCACGAAAAGCTGATGCCGCTCCCGATCCTTAAATCGGGACACTTTATCCTCGATGGACGGACAGTACCTTGGCCCTACTCCCACAATATTTCCAGAGTACATAGCGGATTTATCCAGGTTGTCCAAGATAATCTTGTGGGTTTCCCCATTCGTATAGGAAAGCCAGCAGGAAATCTGATTCTCCCCTATATCCTTTCCCTCATTCATGAAAGAAAATGGAACAATCTCATCATCCCCGTTCTGTTCCTTCATTCGTTCGTAATGAAGAGTCTTCCCCAGCATTCGCGCCGGAGTTCCAGTCTTGAACCTTCTCATAGGGAATCCGTATTCATACAACTTCTCCGAAAGCTCCGTGGAAGCCGCCAACCCATTGGGGCCGCTCTGGAACACCGAGTCACCGATGAAAATCTTTCCTCCCAAGAACGTTCCGGTGCACAGGATAACGGCCTTCGCGTTATATCTGGTAAAAGTACGGGTCACAACTCCTTGAACTTCTCCGTTCTCAATAACCAAATCCGTCACTTCCGCCTGCTTCAGGTGAAGGTTGGGCTCCTGTTCGATGGTCTTCTTCATTTCCAGGTGATACCGATTCTTGTCCGCCTGAGCTCGAAGAGAATGAACCGCAGGTCCTTTGGAGGTGTTCAGCATCTTGCTCTGGAGGAAGGTCTTGTCAATATTGAGCCCCATCTCTCCGCCCAAGGCGTCGATTTCGCAGACCAGATGTCCCTTTCCGGTTCCGCCAATGGAAGGGTTGCAGGGCATCATGGCAACGGATTCCAAATTAATGCACAGAAGCAAGGTGTTCATTCCCATCCGTGCCGCAATCAGTCCGGCCTCGCAACCCGCATGTCCGGCCCCTACCACAATCACGTCGTAGGTTCCCATTACCGGAATATTATCTTTGTTCATATTATCCTTTGTCATTCAATACTCCTGTTATTTTCCCAGACAGAACTTGGAGAATACCGTGTCCAGAATTTCTTCTCCTGCGGTCTCTCCCACAATTTCACCCAGTGCCTCATATGCATTATGAGCCTCTAGCTCACATATTTCAATGGGTTCCTGAATTTCAAGAAGATGAATGGAATCTTTCAAGGAAGCCATTCCCCTTTCCAAAGCATCTCGGTGTCGTTCACTGGTAACGATATTTCTCTCTGTCATATTCACAATTCCAGAGACGAACATCTTCTCAATTCGCTGCACAACCACGTCTGCACCATCCATAGAAAGCAATGAAGTCCGAAGAATTTCTGCATTCGGGATTACTTGATTGATATCCGCTTCCTGGATCGTCGTTCCCAAGTCTTCCTTGTTCAAAATCACTAGAACCTTCTGCTCTCGGTTCTGCTTCAGAATTTCCAAATCTTCCTGAGACAGACGGTCACTTCCATCCAGCACCAGGATAATAAGATCTGCCGCTTCCATTTCTTCATGGGATTTCCGAATGCCAATCTGCTCAATGACATCCGCCGTTTCCCGTATTCCTGCAGTATCTGTCAAGACCAATGGTATTCCATGAATATTAGCGCTTTCTTCAATAGTATCTCTGGTAGTTCCTGGGATATTGGTAACGATGGCCCTTTCTTCCCCAAGAAGTGCATTCATCAGAGAGGATTTTCCAACGTTAGGTTTTCCCACAATGGCCACGCGGATTCCTTCCTTGGCAATTCGTCCGTTGTCACAGGTATCCAGAAGCTTCTTAACTCTTTCCGCTACAGAAGTAAGGTCTTCTCTGAATTTCTCGAATTCCACCTGCTCAATATCCTCATCAGGAAAATCAATATTCACCGCCATCTGAGCCAACACATCCCGAAGGCTCTCTCGGATGTTCTGAACTTCCGCGCCTAATCTTCCTTTTAGCTGACGTTCAGCAATTTGAAGGGGCAGTTCACTCTTGGCCTTGATAACATCAATGACCGCCTCCGCCTGGGCCAAGTCCATGCGACCATTCAGAAACGCCAATTTCGTGAACTCTCCCGGCTCCGCCATCCGAGCACCGGCCTCCAGCACCGCCCGGAGAATCATCCGGATAGACAGCGTCCCGCCGTGGGCCTGAATCTCCACCACATCCTCACAGGTGTAGGAATGGGGCGCCTTCATGTACAGGCAGATGGCCTCATCGATAATTTCGTCGGAGTCCACTCTGCAGATGTTTCCGTAATAAGCATACCGCGGCTTTACGTTGACTGGGCAGGGTGTCAGAAGCTTTTTCATAATGTTCAGCGCATCCTCACCGCTGATTCGTACGATTCCAATTCCCCCCTCACCCTGCGGCGTGGAAATTGCTGCGATTGTATCTCCCATCTTTCCTCCTGCATTCTTCTGTAAAAAAATCTCGGACCATCCTGGATGGGCCGAGATCCTTCTTTGTTATTTTCTTTCGATGATTACTCGGCGATAAGGTTCTTTCCCTTCGCTGCGTGTCTTCACATACGGATGATCCTGCAGTGTGGAATGAATCACTTTTCTTTCGTAAGGATTCATCGGTTCCAGCGTAATGCTGCGGCCCGATCTTTCCACCTTGCCGGCCAATCTGTTGGCAAGATTCATCAGAGTGCGCTCTCTCTTAGAGCGGTAATTCTCTGCATCCAGAATCACGCGAACGTATTCGCTGCTCTCCTTATTGGCAACAATGCTTGCCAGATACTGAATGGCATCCAGAGTCTGTCCTCGCTTGCCGATAATCGTTCCCGTGTCTTTTCCTGTAATGTTCACGTAGATGAGACCGTTTCCAGCACGCACGCTGAAATCCAAATCAATTCCCATCTCCGCAGTGACATCTCTCAGGAATTTCTCCACTGGACTATCTGTCACCGGATCCAGCTTCTTCATGTCGTCGAACATGGAATTGTCCACTGGATGTTCCTTCCGACGATTCTTATTTCTGGATTTGTTATTGTGACGTTCCTTCTTCTTTGCTTTCGCGCTTGCACGGGCATCTTCCATTTCTTCCCGTTCAAACTTATCGTAATCTTCTCTGATTTCCTCCGGAACTTCGATTTTCTGATTTTCCGGTAAAGCAGCCAGAATTCTGTCAATGTCATCGAAGGAGCTCTTCTCCTTCTTCCGATCGTTCTTGTCTTCCTTTGCTGTAACTCTGACCTTCGCCAGTTTTGAACCGATACCGAGGAAACCTTTGGAGGATTCTTCCAGAACTTCCACATCGACTTCATCGATGGTGAGTTTGAGTTCCTTGAGCGCAAGCTCTACCGCTGCGTCAACATCTCCTCCCCATTTTTCTGAAACTCTCATTTTCTAACGATTTCCTTTCAATTTCGAAGTAGCATTCAGTCTTCTCTTCAGTTCTTTTTCCGCACGAGCAACCAACTTATCGTGTTCTGCTTTCTCACGCATTTCTTTTCGAATCTTATTCATTCGAATGTTCAAGAAAATCTGAATTGCCTGACCACCGGCCCAGTAGATTGCCAGACCTGCCGGATAGGAACGAGCGATGACCAGAATACTCAGAGGAAATACATATTTCATCATCATATTCATAGACTTCATCTGCGCGTTGTCGGCACCAGCCTGTGTCAGGTTCTGCGTCATAGTGAACGAGAAATAAGTTGCTACGGCTGCCGCAATCGGGAGAATCCAAAGATCCGGTTGTGCCAGGTCTTTAATCCAAAGAAAAGATTCGTGTACGGCAAAAAGCATATCTT
>JAUNEW010000002.1:15690-26823 GCA_030525365.1 Eubacteriales bacterium | reverse complement strand
TGTGCCAGGTCTTTAATCCAAAGAAAAGATTCGTGTACGGCAAAAAGCATATCTTCGCTTCTCAGGTACTTCATCGGATTTCTCAGTAATGCGAACAGACCCATAATGATTGGGAACTGAATCAGCATTGGCAGACAGCCACCCAGCGGGTTGAAGTTCTCCTTCGAATAAAGCTCCTGCATTGCCTCATTCATTTTCATCTGATCATGGGCATACTTTTCCTGAATCTCCTGCATCTTCGGCTGTAGTTCCTGCATGTTGGCAGTAGACTTAATCTGCTTTACATACAGAGGGAACAACGCAAACTTAACGATTGCAGTTAAAATAATCAGGGAAACACCGTAATTACCGACGAAATTGTAAATAAACGTAAGTAGGTATCCAAGAGGTACCGCTATGATTCCCATATAATCTCCCTATCTATGGAAGAGGATCATATCCACCGGGATTCCCCGGATGGCATCTCAGAATTCTCCGGATTCCCAGCCATGTTCCCTTGATAGGACCATATTTCTCCAGTGCCTGTATAAAATAGGTACTGCATGTCGGAGTGAACCGGCATGTTGGCGGGAAAAGAGGAGATATAAAAATCTGATATCCCCTTACCAGTAAAATTAAAATTCTTTTGATAAAGTTGCTTATTGCTTTCATCGCTGTCATCTACTCTTTAATCAGATTACATGAACGAAGCGCCTTCTTGAGGGTACGCTGTACCTCCGGACATTTCTTTCCGTTGATTGAATTTCTTGCAACGAAAATAATGTCATATCCGGGTTTCAGCTGGACACCCATGGTCCTGATGGATTCTCTCATCAGGCGTCTCGCACGGTTCCGGCATACACTATTGCCAACTTTCTTGCTGGCAACGAAAGCAACTCTGGAAACCGGCATTCGATTCTTCTTATAGAGAATCACAACAAACCGACTTCCACGAGATGAACCCTTTCGATAGACACTGTTGAAATTTCTCTGATTTCTAAGAATTTGTTTTCTGCACTTCATTTTAAATAACAGCTTCCGGCAGTATGAGAATTAAGCAGTCAGCTTCTTTCTTCCTCTTGCTCTTCTGTTCTTCAGAATCTTTCTACCGTTTGCAGTAGCCATTCTCTTTCTGAATCCGTGTTCCTTCATTCTCTGTCTCTTCTTAGGCTGATATGTTCTCTTCATCTTCCTTTTGCTCCTTTCGATATTACAATATCTCTAAGTTGATATAAAATTCGGTACCTTCTAAATTCCAAAGGTACATACATCGAATTATTATACCTTTCAGAATGATAAAAGTCAATAACAGGGCAGGGAATCTCAAAAATTCACTTTTCCGACTTGTAGAATTGTGGCAAAAAGATTTTTTGTCACAAAATGTTGTGCCATTTCCGAGTTATGCATAAAGTTTTCCACAATATGTGTATAACTTTCTTTTTGAATCCCGAATTATTTCCACATAAGCCTTTCAGACTTCTTGTAATTGTGGAAAAAATTATGTAAAATATGTTATCAACAAGGAGAACTACGATTTTGGATAAGAACAAGTTATGGGAGGATTTCCTCGAATTTATCAAAGCCAATACTACGGCTGTCAGCTATAATACATGGTTCTCTCCCCTGTACATCTACAACATTGACGAGGACGTGAACATTATCTACCTCGCAACCAATGATGACATCGGACTGAAGCAGATTAAGCGTCGCTACCTGCACCTAATGCAGCAAGCCTTTGAGACCCTTACCGGTGTGAACTACCGCGTGGTTGTCAAATTAGAGGATGAATACAAAGAAGAAGAAAGACCTGAAGTCGAAGCGGCTCGGAGAGTGGAGAAATTTGAAGATACGAATAAGCTCTTCAACCCGAGGATGAACTTCAGTAATTTTGTGGTGGGAAATAATAACAAATACGCCCATGCGGCAGCCCTTGCGGTGGCAGAATCTCCAGCAGAGGCATACAATCCACTGTTCATCTACGGGGGATCCGGACTGGGAAAGACTCACCTGATGCAGGCTATCGGCATCCACATCATCCGGAACAACCCGAAGGCAAAAGTCGTGTATGTATCCTCGGAAACCTTTACCAACGAACTGATTAAAGCCATTTCCGAGAACAAAATGCGGGCCTTCAAATACAAATACCGCAAGGCAGACGTTCTTCTCATCGATGATATTCAGTTCCTGGAGAATAAGGATAAGACTCAAGAAGAATTCTTCCATACATTCAACGCACTATATGAAGCAGACAAACAGATTGTTATCTCCAGCGACCGGCCGCCGAATCAGCTGATTAACTTGGAGGAAAGGCTTCGTACTCGGTTTGCCTGGAATCTGATTGCAGACATCACCCCGGCCGACTTTGAAACCCGAGTCGCTATTCTGAAGAAGAAAGCCGAGAATGCAGACCTGGAATGGAATGATGATATGTACGATGTGTGCTGTCTTCTAGCGGAGACCTTTACCACTAACATCCGGGAGTTGGAAGGCGCTTTCAACAATATTACCGGTTACTCCAATCTGCTAGACGAACACATTGATCTAGCCTTTGCGAAGAGAACCCTCAAAAATATCATTAAGAACAATGATAACGGCGTTGCCCCAGAACGGATTCGTTCCATTGTGGCTAGATACTATAAGATTAAAGTCTCCGACATGGACTCCAGCAAGCGAAACAAGGAAATCGCCTTCCCTCGTCAGGTGGCCATGTACCTCTGCAGAGAGAACACGGAGTTATCTCTTCCGGAAATCGGTGAGATCTTTGGAGGAAAACATCACTCTACCGTAATCCACTCCGTCAACAAAATTACGGATATGTACGACAACGATGAGAAGGTGCGGAAAGAGATTGACGAAATCAAACAGAAGATTAAAGAACGGCACTAAAGTTATACACATTATGATAACAGAGTTTTTGTACGGGTTTTTCCGCACTCAAAAAGTTCTTTTTGGACATGGAAAACAGGATTTTTGACAGTTTTCCACAGTCTCCACACCCCCTACTACTATAACTATATTAATATTAATAAGAATAAGCAATTTGAAAGGATTCCTATGAAAGTTAACTGCAACAAAACCGAACTGTACCGTACTTTAAATAACATTCTGCACGCGGTAGAATCCAGAACCTCTTCTGCGATTTTTGAATGCGTTCTTGTAGAGGTAAAAGGAAGCGACATGGTGCTCACATCTACGAATTCCAAGATGACCATTGAATCCACCATCGCTGTGGTTTCGGAAGGGGATTTCTCCTTCGCCGTTCCTGCAAAAATGTTTGCAGACATTGTAGGAAAACTGCCAGAGGAGGAAGTGGTTCTGGATTTCGATTCGGTAAAAGCATCTCTTCATATTATCAGTGGCCGTTATCAGTCCGAACTGATTTGCTTTGATCCAGAAGATTTTCCGAAGGTAAAACTCAAAAATGCCGATATCAGCATTACATTAAATAAGGAATCCTTCCGCAAGCTGATTAAGAAGACGGCTTTCTCGGCCAGCTCCGATGAAATCAACGGAATTCTCACCGGCGTTCTCTGCGAAATCAATGGGGGCAACTTCCGAATGGTGGCAGTGGATGCATTCCGTATGGCAATTTATAACGAAACCGTCAGCGATGCAACGGATAACCTGAGCATTGTCATTCCGGCCAAGCAGCTGAGCGAGGTTTCCAAGTTCATTTCCGACGATGGAGATGAGAATCTGGTTATGGGGATTACAGACAACAAGGCCGTCCTCCATTTCGACAACAACAAGGTTACGCTGAACACCATGAGCGGAAAGTATATCGATTACAAGCGAATCATCAAAGCGGAAAGCACTACAGAAATCCGGGTCAAGAAAGATGAACTGATTCGAAGCATCGAACGTGCCGCACTGATGGCCAACCGAATGAACAACAACATGATTAAATTCGATATTCAGGATGATGTCATCGAGATTTCCTCCCTCAACGATCAGGGTAACATGAACGAGAAAATCGAAATCATCAAGAATGGAGACAGCTTCCGCATTGGATTCAACTCTAAGTATTTAATCGATATTCTCCGGAATGTAGAGGATGAAGAAATCCACATGTATCTGAAGGACAGCATTAGCCCTTGCATTATCAAGCCTCTCAGCGGCGACCGGTACCTGTATCTGGTACTTCCGGTGAGAATTAACTAATTAACCGGAATCGGAATTGACATGATTGTTCAACGAATCGAACTACATAACTTCAGAAATTACGAACATCTAGAGCTGTCCTTTGACAGCTCTAGAAATGTTTTTATCGGGGAAAACGCCCAGGGAAAGACCAACCTTATCGAGGCGGTCTACCTCTGCGCCTTCGCCCGGTCTTTTCGTACCCAGAACTCGGCCAACATGATTCAAATCGACCATCCCAGAGGAAGCGTTTCACTGGACCTAATCAGCGAGGACATAGAGAAGAATATCTCCATCGTTCTGGACCGCACTGGTAAAAAAATGATTAAGAAGGATGGCAAACTCATCCGGAAAACCGCAGAGCTTCTCAACAATCTGGTGGTGATGGTGTTCTCTCCTGAAGACCTTCGAATTATCAAGGATAGTCCGGAGAAAAGAAGAAATTTCATCAACAAGGAGATTTCTCAGCTTCGCCCCCGCTATTACGAGCAGCTCCGAATGTACACGGAAGCGCTAAAACAAAAAAATTCCATTTTAAAGGAAAACCTCCGAAACGGAAATCTGGACGAAAACATGCTGGATATCTACGACTTGCAGCTGGCCAAGTACGGCAGCGAAATCGTGAAGTACCGACAGAATTTCATCGAGATGCTTTCGAAGAGAGCCGGAGAAATCCAGGCGGGCATCTCTGGGGGCAAGGAAGAACTCACCCTTCGATATGTTTCTTCGATGTCCAAAGAGACAGCTTATGA
This sequence comes from Eubacteriales bacterium, assembly GCA_030525365.1. Lineage (GTDB taxonomy): Bacteria > Bacillota > Clostridia > Peptostreptococcales > Anaerovoracaceae > Mogibacterium_A. The sequence continues at coordinate 21,952 of JAUNEW010000002.1, read as the reverse complement.
AGAAATCCTAAGTGCACGGGATAGGGATATCTACAGCGGACACAGCAGCATCGGTCCCCAGCGAGATGACATGGAGTTCTTCATCAACGGAAAAGATGCCAGAAAATACGGCTCCCAGGGGCAGCATCGAACCATCGCCCTATCCCTGAAGCTGGCAGAAATCAGCATTGCCCGAGATGTGCTGGGTGAGAATCCGGTGCTCCTTCTGGACGATGTGCTTTCGGAACTGGATGAGGAAAGGCAGACCTATCTGTTCCAGGAGATTGAAGATGTGCAGCTCTTCATCACCACCACCGATGTGAACAGCCAAATTCTTCAGAAAATGCCGGATGGAAAAATATATTATGTGAAGAGTGGTATGATAGAATAGAATAGCTGCAAAACAGGTTAAAAATCGCGCAAAACAGCCCGCAAACGTGTTTTATGAGATTTTTCCCATCCTTGAATAAAAGCCCTAAATATGGTAAAATAAGTCGGCTATGGAAATAGCCGATTTTTATTTTAACAAATCAGAAAAAGGAAGGTTTGAATGAGCGCAGAAAAGAAAAAAAGTGACTACACAGGCCAACAAATTCAGGTTCTGCACGGACTGGAAGCGGTTCGCGTCAGACCGGGTATGTATATCGGAAGTACGGGCTCTCAGGGTCTTCACCATCTGGTCTACGAGATTGTAGATAACAGTGTGGACGAGGCACTGGCTGGATTCTGTACACACATCGAGCTGTCCATCAACGAGGATAATTCTATCACCGTCAGCGATGACGGCCGTGGTATGCCGGTGGACATGCACCCGACGGAACATAAACCGACTGTAGAAGTTATTCACACCCAGCTCCACGCCGGCGGTAAATTTGGCGGTGGCGGATACAAGGTATCCGGTGGTCTTCACGGTGTGGGTGCCTCCGTTGTAAACGCCCTCTCCACCCACATGGTGGTAGAGATTCGAAGAGGTGGAAAACTCTATCAGCAGGAGTATTTCCAGGGAAAGGATGTTTCGGAACTGAAGGTTCTGGGAGATGCGGAAGGTTCCGGCTCCAAGACCACCTTCTGGCCGGACCCGGAAATCTTTGACGAAACCACTGTCTACGACTACGACACCCTGCAGCGCCGTATGAGAGAGATGGCGTTTCTGAATAAGGGTCTTCGGATTACCATCGAAGATAAGCGAGAAGGTCGTCAGAAAAAGGAAAGCTTCCACTACGAAGGCGGAATCAAGGAGTTCGTGGCATTCCTGAACCGAAATAAGAAAGTTGTCAACGACGACATTTTCTACTTCGAGAACCAGAAGAAGGACGAGAAAACTGGTAAAGAGTACGAAGTGGAAGTGGCCCTTCAGTACACCACCAGCTACAACGAAATGGTGCTGTCCTATGCCAACAACATCAACACTATTGAAGGTGGATTCCATCTCCAGGGACTCAAGTCGGCGATTACCAGAACCATCAACGACTACGCTCGCCGTTCTAAGCAGCTGAAAGAAAAGGACGATGCTTTAAGTGGTGACGATTGTCGTGAAGGAATCACCGCCATCGTCAGCGTCAAGCTGACGGATCCGCAGTTCGAGGGACAGACCAAGGCAAAGCTGGGAAACAGCGAAGTTCGTGGCTTTGTTGAGAGCAGCATGAACGAGTACTTCAACTTCTACCTGGACGAACATCCGTCCCAGGCCAAGAAGATTGTGGAGAAATGCGTCAACGCTTCCCGTGCCAGAGAGGCTGCTCGTAAGGCCAGAGAAGCTTCCCGTAAAAGCAACGTTCTGGAAACCACTTCCCTTCCGGGAAAGCTGGCAGACTGTTCCGAGAAGGATCCGGAAATTTCCGAGATTTTTCTCGTCGAAGGAGATTCCGCCGGCGGAAGTGCCAAGTCCGGAAGAGACCGTGCCCGCCAGGCGATCCTTCCTCTTCGTGGTAAGATTCTGAATGTGGAGAAAGCCACCCGGGCTAGAGCGCTGGACTCCGACGAAATCAAGAATATGATTACCGCCTTCGGATGCGGCATTGACGATAACTTCGATATTTCCAAGCTGAGATATCACAAGATTATCATCATGACCGATGCGGACGTGGACGGTGCCCACATTCGGACGCTGCTCCTCACATTCTTCTATCGTTACATGAGACCGCTGATTGAAGGCGGATATGTGTATGCAGCACAGCCACCTCTTTTCCGGGTAAAAAGAGGCAAAGACATCTGGTACACCTATTCCGACCGTCAGCAGGAAGAGCTTCTGGCAGAAATCCGGGCGAAGGACAGCAAGTCCAAGATTGAAATCCAGCGGTACAAAGGTCTAGGTGAGATGGACGATACCCAGCTGTGGGAAACCACCATGGATTACAACCACCGTACACTGATTCAGATTACGCTGGACGATGCGACGGCAGCGGACGAAATCGTATCCACCCTGATGGGCGACAAGGTTCCACCGCGGAAGAAGTTCATCGAGGAGAATGCGAAGTACGTAAAGAACCTGGATATCTAATAAATCTAGCGTGTACGCGTGCTGAGAAGCAGAGAAATATATTTTTAGCAAGTAACAGAAATAGTCAAACAAAGGAGATTGAATGTCAACAAATTTATTGGAAGACAGCAAAATAATCACGCATGAGATGCATGACGAGATGAAGAATTCCTACATCGACTATGCCATGAGTGTTATTGTAGGCCGTGCCCTTCCGGATGTTCGAGACGGTATGAAGCCGGTTAACCGGAGAATACTGTACGGACTGAGCGTTCTGGGAATTACACCGGACAAGCCTCACAAGAAATCCGCCCGTATCGTGGGTGAGGTAATGGGTAAATATCACCCTCACGGCGACAGCTCCATCTACGAGGCCATGGTAAAGATGGCGCAGGGATTCTCTACGAGGTATCCGTTGGTAGACGGTCACGGTAACTTCGGTTCGGTGGACGGCGATGGCGCCGCTGCCTCCCGTTATACCGAGGCCAGAATGTCCCCATTCTCATTGCAGATGGTACGGGATATTGATAAGGATACGGTTGATTTTACAGAGAACTACGACGGCGAGGAGAAGGAACCGGTGGTTCTGCCATCTCGTGTGCCGAACCTGCTGATTAACGGTTCCAACGGTATCGCCGTTGGTATGGCAACATCGATTCCGCCCCACAACTTGGGGGAAACCATCGATGCCTGCGTCAAGATGATTGACGATGAGAACTGCACGGTGGATGATCTGATTAAGATTATCAAAGCACCGGATTTCCCGACGGGAGCCGAGATTCTGGGCCGGGAAGGTGCACGCCAGGCGTATACCACCGGTATGGGTAAGGTGCTGGTTCGCTCCGTGTGCAACATCGAGGAAGGCAGCCGGGGTAAAATGCGAATCGTGGTTACGGAGATTCCGTTCCAGGTAAACAAAGCCCGCCTGATCGAATCCATGGCGAACCTGGTGAAGCTGAAGAAAGTGGAAGGAATTTCCGCTATCCGAGATGAGTCCAGCCGTGAAGGCATGCGGATTGTCATTGAGCTGAAGAAGGACGTGAATCCGAATGTGATTCTGAATCGTCTGTACAAGCACACACAGCTTCAGACTTCCTACAGCATGATTATGCTGGCGCTGGTGAATGGGGAGCCGAAGATTCTGAACCTGTATCAGATTCTGGATGAGTATCTGAAGCATCAGAAAGAAGTGGTTACTCGGAGAACGAGATACGACTTGAACAAGGCGGAAGCGAGAGCCCACATCTTGGAAGGTCTCATTATCGCGCTGGACAACATCGACGAAGTCATCCAGGTCATCCGCTCTTCTTACAACGATGCGAAAGAGAAATTGATGGTTCGGTTCGGCCTTTCGGAAATTCAGGCCCAGGCTATTCTGGACATGAGACTGGCCAGACTGCAGGGTTTGGAACGAGAGAAAATCGAGAACGAACTGGCAGAACTTAGAAAGAGAATTGCGTACTATAAGGAAATCCTCGCCGACGAGAAGAAGCTGATGGGCGTCATCAAGGATGAGCTTCTGGAAATCAAGAAGAAGTACGGTGACAAGAGAAGAACCAAGATTGTCAACGATAACGGGGAACTGGATGAGGAAGCCCTGATTGATGTGGAAGACGTAGCCATCACCATGACCCATCTGGGATACATTAAGAGAGTTCCGGAGAACACCTACAAGGCTCAGCGCCGAGGTGGTAAGGGAATTCTGGGACTGACCACCCGAGACTCGGATTTCGTCAAGGATCTGATTATTACATCCACCCACGATTATCTGATGTTCTTTACGGATATGGGTAAGGTGTACAAGATGAAAGCCTACGAGGTTCCAGAAGCATCCAGAACGGCCAAGGGTACGCCGGTGATTAACTTCCTGAACCTGAACTCGGGAGAACGGGTAACCGCAGTGATTCCGGTGAAGGAATTCGCCCAGGACGACTATCTGGTAATGATTACCAAGAACGGTACTATCAAGAAGACACCGATGTCTGAGTTCGATACGAACCGGAAGAATGGTCTCATCGCCATCAACCTGAAGGACGGTGACAAGCTGATTTCCGTCAGCCAGTCCAGCGGCAATGAAAATATCTACGTCATCACCAAGCTGGGTAAAGCCATCGCCTTCAACGAGAACGATGTTCGAAGCATGGGAAGAAACGCCGGTGGTGTTCGTGGAATCAATCTGGAAGCAGGCGATGAAGTCGTATCCATGGAACTGGATATTGATGGAACTCGAGAGATGCTAGTGGTAACCGAGAACGGTTACGGAAAGAGAACTTCTCTGGATGAGTATCGTCTCCAGACCCGTGGCGGCAAGGGCGTGGCAACCTATGACAAGTCCAAGTTCGACAAGACGGGAACCCTGGTAGGCGGAATGCTGGTACGAGATGAGAATGAAATTATGCTCATTAACTCCAACGGCGTTATCATTCGAATCCGTGCGGAGGAAATTTCCAGATCCAGCCGAACCACACAGGGCGTAAAGATTATGAAGGTGGAAGAGGCAGACCACATCGTATCCCTGGCTAAGGTGGTAGACGATGAGGAAAATGCTCAGAAGCCAAGAGGCAAGGAAGAAAAGGCTGAGAATCAGCAGATGTCCCTGCTGGATGAGTAATCATCAAAGCATAATTCGGTAAAAAAAGAACTCCACAGTGTTGGACACTTCCGGCACTGTGGAGTCTTTTTTTACCTGAAAATGTATTTTTTGAACAGTTTTCCACAAAAATGCATAGTCGCTAATAAAAATACATGAAACCCTTTGAATACAAGGTATTCATGTGCAATCAAAAAGAATTTATACACAAGTTATACACAGAAATGTGCATAACTTGCAAAGACTAAATAAAATATTACATTTTGATTCCATTCTTCAGAAAAACCTGCCTTTCGGAATCAAATTCCTGTGGCAGGTCTTGTGTGAATGTCATTAATCTTCGTCAACGAATTCCTGTAGCCCCTCACGAATGGTCTTCTCAATTTCCACATGGGCGGCGTTCTGGGTCTTCCGGTCCATCTCTTCGAAGTGAACCAGCGGGTGAATCTTCACATGGATGGTACAAGGCTGCACAGTCCCCTTCTCTTCCCAGAAGTGGTATCCCCCCTCCAGAGTCACCGGAAGAATTGGTACCTTGGCCTTCTGTGCAAACTTGAAGCTTCCCGCCTTGAACTCTCCCATTTCACTGCTGCGGCTCCGTGTTCCCTCGGGGAAAATTACCAGAGAGAAGCCGTTTTTCATCAGGTTCGCCGCTTCGTTCAGGGTCTGAATTGCCGCCCGGGCATCTCCTCGCTTGATGAAGAGGGAGCGGGTGTATTCAATGGCCTGGGCCAGCGGTTTAAATCCGGTGAATTCGGATTTGGCGATGAAGCCAATCTGGAACTTTCGCATCACGTAAATCATGGCCAGAATATCTGCATAACTCTGGTGGTTGGCCACAATCAGCATAGGGCCATGGTCTGGAATATTCTCTTCCCCTTGAATATCATAAGTAATGCCAATTTTCTTTGAGACCACATCGGCAAAATAGGTGGTGCCGCTGAGAATGAGCTCACGCTCCTCGTCGAATTTCTCTTCTTTTCGAAGCGCTTCGAAATTCGGCGCCATCTTATTGAATCGATTCATTTCCTTCAGGATGGTAATCCCGGCGGGAATCGTCTTGAACGGGTTCATCATATCTGTTTCCTTCCCTTCATTTCTCCCTTGGCGCTTGTAAGCACCGGGGTAATCGGTTAAAATCTATTGTAAAATATCACTTTTTAAATTGCAAGACAAGGTCATGCAAAGAAAGGCAGAATCGAAATGAAATTCGT
>JAUNEW010000002.1:11984-15590 GCA_030525365.1 Eubacteriales bacterium | reverse complement strand
TTTTTGAGTATAATATTTGAGTACGGTCTGAATAAGCAGACCGTTTTTCCTACATCGAAAGATGTCATTAGGCCATAGGAGGTGAAAACAATGAGAAATTATGAATTATTGTTCATTCTTGATCCGGCTATGGATGAAGCTGCAAGAAACCAGATGATCGAGACCGTAAAGGGCATCATCAACGCAGACGGTGAGGCTGGAGAAGCTGATCTGTGGGGCGTGAAGAAGCTGGCTTACCCGATCAACAAGAAGAAGGAAGGTTTCTACGCACTCATTCCATTCAAGGCAAGTGCTGAACTGCCAAAGGAACTGGACAGAAGACTGAAGATTTCCGATAATTGCATGAGACACATCATCGTTTGCCAGGACGAGAAATAAGTACCGTTCACAGCGTTCGGAAAGGACAGGTGAAACATGAATAGTGTAATTTTAATTGGAAGATTAACAAGAGATCCGGAGCTTCGTTATACTCCGAATACCCAGACGGCAGTGGCTCATTTCACGCTGGCGATTGATCGCCCAGCCCAGAGCGGCCAGGAACGTCAGGCGGATTTCATCCGAATCACAGTATTCGGTAAGCAGGCTGAGACCGTAGATCGGTACCTGAGCAAGGGAAGTCAGGCTGCAGTAAGCGGACGGATTCAGACGGGACAGTACAAAGACAAGAATGGTCAGACGGTATACACCACAGATGTGATTGCGAACCGCGTAGAGTTCCTCGGATCGAGGAACAATGGCGGTGGAAACAACAACAACAGCAATGGCAATGAGGGTTACCGCAGCGCAGCTCCTCAGCAGAGTGCGCCGGCACCACAGCAGGATGCTTTCGGAGGTCAGGATGACTTCCCAGATGCTTTCCAGGCTGCCGATGACGACATCCCGTTCTAGTATATCTTAGGAAAGGAGATTTAGTCGAAATGGACAATAACAACAGAAAGCGCGGCATGAGAAGAAGAAAAGTATGCCAGTTCTGTGCAGACAAGGATAAGAAGATCGATTACAAGGACGTAGAGACTCTGAAGAAGTTCACTACCGAGAGAGGTAAGATTCTTCCGAGAAGAGTAACTGGTACATGTGCAATGCACCAGAGAGCAGTTACTACTGCTATCAAGAGAGCTCGCGTTGTAGCACTTCTGCCTTTCGATGCAGATCTGAACAACTAATCCGCGGAAAAGCAAATTAAGGACGCTGGAAGGTTTCTTTCCAGCGTTCTTTTTATTATAATGAAAAGAAAGTGGCAAGTCGGAAGTGGATGGCTTGCCGGAACTGCTTTTACAGTAAGAAAAAGAAATATAAGGATTATGGCGGGAGGAATTGAAATGACAGAGAACCAGAGAATCATCGACTTTCTGAATGAGCTGAAGTCGGAAGCACCCACACCGGGAGGCGGCGCGGTGGCAGCGCTAACCGGCGCACAGGGGGCGGCCCTTATTATGATGGTGGCGAACCTGACTATTGGAAAGAAAAAATATGCGGAGTACGAGGAGCTGAATGTTCGTGTTCGGGACGCGGCTCAGGAGGTGCTGGATAAGCTAATTCAGGGAATCGATGAGGATAAGGAGGCTTTCGGCGGTGTTTCTCAGGCTTATGGAATGCCGAAGAGTACTGACGAGGAGAAGGAAGCCCGGAAGAAGGCCATCTCAGAAGCTTCGGTGGCAGCGGGATTGGCGCCTCTGAATGCATGCCGAGCAGCCCTTCGTGGATTACAGCTGACCCAGGAGCTGATTGGAAAATCCAACCGACAGCTAGTTAGTGACCTGTATGTGGCAACACTTAATCTGAACGCCTGCATCCAGGCGGCAAAGATGAACGTAGTGGCCAACACCCCTGCCCTTTCCGACCGGAAGATGGCGGAAGCCTGGGACCAGGAAGTGGCGGAAATCGTTGCGGAAGCTGCGAAGATTTCTTCGGAGATTCTAGCGGAGGCGTAGAGATTCGTTTTTCAGATGAATTTGATTTCAATATAGAGATAATCTATAGAAAATTGGTTGAATTTATTAGGACAATTTGTTAACATGAACCGAGTTTGGGCTGTTAGTTGAAACTAACAGCCTTTTTGATTGTTTTATGTATCGAATGCACATAAATTGTGCAAGAGAAAGGAAAGAATATGCATACAGGTACAGGAGTATTTTTCTGGGGATTCCTGGTGGTGTACGGAATTATTATGTTCGCCATCTCCCCGAAGGCCGTGACCATCGGCGGCTTTTTCAAAGGAACGGATAAGAAGGGACACGCGGCCACATCGCTGATGGTGACCTCTTCCGTATTCATCGCATGGATTTTTGCGAAGTCCGTCTACAACTGCGCGAATATGGGATACAGCTACGGCATTGTAGGCGGTATCGGATACGCAGTATATTGGCTCTGCATTCCACTGACTGGATACGCCATCTACCGTATTCGTCGTCGGTTTGGTGCCAAGTCCATGACGGATTTTCTGACCAGCAACTACGGCGTGGAGGCAGCATTCTGCTTTAGTGCGGCAATTCTGGTTCGTCTGTTCAACGAAGTATGGTCCAACACCTCTGTTATCGGTGGATACTACGGTGAATCCGGAAGCAAGCCATTCATTATTGCGGCTCTTCTTTTCACTGCAATCACACTGGGATACAGTTGCTGGGGAGGACTGAGATCCTCTCTGATCACCGACGTGCTTCAGGCAGGACTCTTCGTGGTTCTTCTGGTATTCACTATCTTCTGGATTCTTCCAGCCCATCCGATTTCCGCATACCTGGGAAGCGGCTCCTGGAAGATGGATGCCGGTGTAGACTTCGTGCTGGGCGCAGGCCTCCAGTGCCTGTCCTATGGATTCCACGATGCGGTACTGACCGACCGTGGATTCATCTGTGAGGAAAAGAAGATGCTGAAATGCTTCACCGTTGCCGGCCTGCTGGGCTTCGTGGCAATCACCCTATTCTCCCTCATCGGTGTGGATGCGATGCTGTCTGGCATGGAGAACGTTACCGATGCGGCACAGTCCGTAGCACAGGGAATGGGCATTGCAGCCTTCTTCCTGATGGCCATCATGATGGTAATGTGCGGTGGTTCCACTCTGGATTCCACATTCAGTTCCCTGGCAAAACTGACCGCAAGAGACCTTCCGGCAATCCTGGGCAAAGACCCGCACCAGAAAGCACGCTGGATTGGAATCGGATTCATGGTATTCTTCGCCATCGTCGGCAACCTTCCGATGATTGTGGGAACCGACATTCTGGCAGCGACCACTATCTCCGGAACCATGATTATGGGTCTGGGACCGATTTTCCTTCTGCATGGAGCCGGTCCAATTAAGCCAACCAAGATTGGCTTCCACCTCTCCTTCTGGATTGGCATGATTCTGGGAATCATCGACACCGTCAGCCCGGATTCCTTGAACTTCATGAACATCGGAAACGGTGCTTACGCCAACTTCCTGGGCGTGAACTTCTGGGGTGCCATTCTCTGCTGGGGTTCCTACATCCTGTGCGGCGTAGTTGCCTGCAAGATGGAGAAAACCGAAGGCCGCCCGGCATGGAAGGGACGTACCGATGCGGAAATTGCAGCGCTGGATGCAGAGAGAAGCCAGGCTGGATGGGAAGACATCGACCCAGAAGGCATTGAGTC
>JAUNEW010000002.1:2136-11884 GCA_030525365.1 Eubacteriales bacterium | reverse complement strand
ACTGAAGAGCATACTTACGACACCCTCCTAGTGGTGGGAGGCCTCTACGGAAATCCCTATGCGATGGATGCCGTCCATTCCATGTATGTAAAAGAACAGGAACGCCTCGGCGAAGGCGGCCGGGTAGGAATGGTATTCAACGGAGACATGCACTGGTTCGACCGGACGGCGGAGGAGTTCGCCCGAATTGAAGATGGCGCGGCTCCCTATATTCCCCTGGTGGGAAACGTGGAAGCGGAGGTAAGACGGTTGGAAGATGTAGGGGTGGGCTGCGGATGCGCCTATCCAGACTGTACCGATGACGCCAGCGTCAGCCGGTCCAACCGAATTCACCACATGATGAGAGCGGAAATTCAGAAGCATCCAGAACTAATTCAGAGATTGGAAGGACGCCCAGCCCATATGGTTGCACAGGTGGGTGCTTGCAAAGTAGGCATTACCCACGGCGATGAAAAACTCCTGGGAGGCTGGGACTGCGCCATCGAGCAGCTGGAGGATGTGCTCCGTCAGGGAGAACTGTCGGATTTCATGGAGGCGAACGGAATAGATATTTTTGCCACTACTCACACCTGTGCGGCAGTAGCCGGAAAACTTCAGAATGGCGTGGTCATTAACAATGGAGCAGCGGGATTGCCTACGTTCAAAGGACAGCATTTCGGTGTGCTGACCAGAATCTCCGGAACGAAAGATGCGGATGCGATATATCGTACAGAATACAAAGGTGTATATATTGAGGCGGTTCCGGTACGTTATGACCACGATACGTACCTACAGTGGTTCGACGAACTGTGGAAACACAATTCCCCTGCCGAGGTATCTTACCGAAACCGTATTGTGAACGGACCGGATTGCTACATCGGAAATGCCAACCTGGGCGGATTCGTGATTTTACCGAAGTATCTGGAAGAGGCCTATCCGGAAGTGAAATCTGCGACGAAACAGGATCTGGAAGATGCCATGGCCCGGATTATGTATTTCGAAGACATGGTGCCGAAGGCGGAATATCTTCGGTCACGGCCCTCCCCTACGACGATTCAGGTGAACATGGGAAAGAAGTGCAATCTTCAGTGTGCCCACTGTCACGTGAGTGCGGGGCCAGACCGGACGGAGGTGATTTCCAAGGAAACGCTGCAGGCGGTGCTGGATGCCGGGGTCCGGTATGGATTCAAGGTCATCGATATCACCGGCGGGGCGCCAGAGATGGCACCGGATTTCCAGTGGTTCATGGAGGAAGCGGTTCGGCTTGGGTTCCAGGTAATGGTTCGAACGAATCTGGTGATTCTGAAGGCGCCGAAGTATCGGCATCTGCTTCAGAAGTATGCGAATCTGGGTGTGACGGTGATTGCCAGCCTGCCGAACTTCAGTGAAGCGGAAGCGGATGGTCAGAGAGGCAGTGGCGTATTCCATCAGAGCATTGAGGTGCTGCGGGCGCTGAATCAGGAAGGATACGGCGATAAGATGGAACTCGACCTGGTGTTCAATCCACAGCGAGATATTCTTCCGCCGGATCAGCAGGAACTGGAGAATCTGTACCGCAAGGAACTTCGGAAGTACGGTGTGGAATTCAGCCATCTCTTTGCGGTGACGAACAACCCGATTGGGCGGTACGGGTGTCACCTTCTGGAGAACGGAATCTATCCGCAATATATGGATATGCTGCTGGATGCCTTTAATCCGGAAGCTTGTGAGAAAATGATGTGCCGAGACCAGATTAGCGTGGGATACGACGGCAGAATCTACGACTGCGACTTCAACCAGGTGATGGAGATGCCGTGCCAGAAGGATGGCCAGGATTTGACTATTTTCCAGTTGGCGGAGGGCGAAGTGGATTCGTTGGAGCGGGAGATTCGTTTTGCGCCCCACTGCTACGGGTGCACGGCGGGTGCCGGATCCAGCTGTGGGGGTACCCTGGTGCAGGGATAGGATGTGTGATAACGCAAATCCCCATTCGCAAAGTAGCAAATATAACGCAAATCCCCGTTCGTTGAATTGCTGAATATAGAAACTGAGCGTCAACTTTGAATTGACGCTCAGGAATTAATCATTGGTTACAATTACCAGAAACTGGATAAATTCAAGAATTATAAGAATGGAACCATGTAAACTGGAATATAGTGAATGCCGTTTTCCCATTTATAGTCTTTTGTATGAATAACATATTTGTCACGAATACGTTTACTGAATTTGTCACAGAACATCTCCAGCGATTTGTGACTTCGGTAATTACCGGATTTAACTTTGATAGGTGCGATTTTGTCTCCTGTTGCAATTAGAAAATCTATTTCGTATAAGTGGTTAGAGGTCTCGCTTCCTAGTGTGTAATAGAACAGGTTGTGTCCCTTGGAAATTAGCATTTGAGAAACAATGTTCTCGTATACATAACCCAAGTTCGCTGTTAGCTTGTTCGATAAAAGTTTGTTATATATTATATTGTCCGTGTAATTATTGTCTTTAAAAGCAAGTGTAACAAATAATCCGGTATCCGACAAAAACAATTTATAGCGTCCCGCATCTTTTTCTAGAGCCATACCAACTCCGGGATTGTTGGCATGATAGGCGATGTTAACGGTATATGAACTGAGCATATCAGGAATAAGCGTTCGTACTTGATTAGATCGGGCTCCTTCTTTGGCGCAAGAAAGAATATACCTCGATGCATTGCTGCTTAGGTTGGCAGGAATTGCATCATAGATATCTCCGGCGAGACCGGTACCATCAATTTTGATAAAATCCTCTTCATAAAGATCTAGAATTTCTCTTTTCACCTCATCCGTGGTTTGTAGATTATTCGTCTTGATGTATGTTTCTATGGCCTGTGGCATTCCACCCACAAGCATATACAACCGGAAAATTCGCATGAGATTACGGTGTAGTGAATTTCCTGCTGGTTTTCGACTTTCAATAATCTTCTTAATGGTGTATGCTGTCATCTCGTTATCTGTTGCCCATAGAAATTCTTCAAAATCCATAGGATACATGGATATTTTATGTTCTTCACTTGGAATTAATATATCTTTAGTATTTCTTTTGATGGAAAGAAGCGAACCCGTTTCGATATATCTATATCTTCCATCAGCTACTAGGTATTTAATCGCTTGTCTTGCTTTCGGAAATAGCTGAACTTCGTCAAATATTATTACTGACTCATTTTCATATAATCGAACCCCAGTAAATTGCTGAAGTTTCAAGAAGAAGAAATCCAAGTCGTACATATCATCGAACAACTCTGTGATTTCTTTACTAGTATGAGCGAAATCAATTAAAATATATGATTTGAATTCGTTCCGTGCAAATTCTTCAACAATAGTAGATTTACCAATTCGCCGAGCACCTTTGACGAGAAGTGCGTATTTGTCGCTTCGGTTCTGCTTCCATTCAAGAATTTCGTTGTATATTTTCCTCTTAAAAATAATTTCTCCCATAACACAAAACCTCCTATAGGTCATTATAACGCAAATCCCCGCTCGTTCAATAGTAAATATAACGCAAATCCCCGTTCGCAAAGCGGCGAATATAACGCAAATCCCCGTTCGTTGAATTCTGAATATAAAAACTGAGCGTCAACTTTGAATTGACGCTCAGGGATTAATCATTGAAATCTATTTATCTTTGTGATCTAGGTAAATCTTCATGAGGTAAACACCTAGGAAAATCACGAACATGATATACAGGTTGCGGACGATGTAGGCGTAGCCATACATTGGTTCTGATGACATATCCAAATCCAATGGTGATATTCCGTATCCCATATAACAGAGACTAGCGCAGGCTGCAAAAGCAAGCAAATAGTGATATACTTTCATAAAGTAATCCTTTCTTAACATCTGCAATAACTTCCGTGGATCCATGGTTTCAGTCTAGCAGAAAAGTGTTAAAAAAGTGTTAAATAAGATTTCGAATATTTAAACCATTCTATTAATTAGATTAATAGAACTCATCAAATTCCGGAGTTTTCATTGTCTTGCTTTGAAATAAGACGATATCCACGACCCCATGCGGTTTCAATCACCAGATTTGAATTGATTCGTAGAAGCTTCTTCCTCAGTGAGGAAACATGGACATCTACAAAGCGAGTCGAGAGATTCCTTCTATTGCAATCAATTATGGAACTTAGATGACTACGCTCCACAGTAGAACGCTTATTCTTGAGTAAATAATGGAAAATTCTCATCTCACTTTCCGATAAAGCGATTTCACCGAAGGTGGTTGAAATAACATGATTCTGTAGAGAAAGTATTGTATTTCCATAGATAATATTCTTTGTTGACATAAGACCTCCTCATGTGAATGTCCCATTCCCTTCGTGAAAATTATACTAGAGATAACATCTGTAAATCAACAAAACTCCGAAATCTTAATTTAATCTTAATAATTCCTTAATAAAGGAAATATATAGATGAAGAGAAACCCACCGCATCCTCGTATCGAGAATGGAAAATGCGGCGGGTTCATGTTAATTGTAAGAAATTATTTGTCCTTATGATCCAGATACATCTTCAAGAGGTAAATGCCCATGAAGATGGTGAACATGATGTACAGGTTGCGGACGATGTAGGCGTAACCGTACATTGGTTCTGTAGTCATTACCAAATCAAGCGGTGATACAGTATATCCCACCCAACAAAGGCACATGCATGCGAGAAAAATCAGAGAAATGTAAGAAAATTTCATAGAAGAATTCTCCTTTCCTTCGCTATTAGTTTTGTCAGAAAACAGGTTTAACGGAAACGGGGGAGTTGACTTCTCCTGAATGTAGTATCCGACACCTCTTTTGGACTGAATGCGGAGATTCGATTGAATAGAATTCAATTTCTTTCGCAATGAAGAAATATGAACGTCTACAGAACGATCCGTGTCATTCGAACCATGTAAGTCAATCGATGAGAGCAAAGATGCACGAGAAACAACGCGATGATTCTGCTCAAGTAGTTTCTGGAGAATCAGTGTTTCGTTTGGTGTCAGGGCATCGGTTCCGTAGTCGGTCGTTATTTCATAAGTCTCAGGTGTCAAAATAGTATTTCCACAGGAAAGTTGTTTCATAATACCCCCTCTTAATTTTATTTATAGGTGAATGTTTTTCTAATATTTACGGCGTAAGCCTTCTTGGTTGTCGAAGAACCATCTTTAATCCACTTGCTTGTGCCATAATTTTTGTGATAGACAGTATAAGATTTTACCTTGTATTCTGGTCGCATATGAAGATAGCCACGTTTTACTTTCTTTCCATTCGCTTTTGAAGGAACTTTCCATGTACCAGAATAGGTTAATGTAGATCCTTTAGAAGAACCCCATGTTGCATTTGCAATAAAGCTCTTGTCGCATCCAAATGTTGCACCAAATTGCAATGCATATGATTCAGTTTTTGCATGCGACAAGCCAATGGTAATTCCAGGATCTCCAGATACATTTAGGTAGTCTTTCCCAAAAGAATTGGCTTTATTCTGTACATTTTTAACCTTATACAGAACGGCATCTGCGGATAGCGGAGATACGTTTGTGTTGAGTATAGGGCTAATTGTATCATTATCTAAAATAATTGTAAAATTATCACAGTTTTCAAATGCATTGTCGATAGCATTTTGAAATTCGGTATCAGTGGAATAGTCATTTTTCGAAATGGTGACAGAATCGTCAGCGTAACTACATATTGGGAGTGATAAGATGAAAATTGTTAATAAAATTAAATACATACTTTTCTTGTGTTTCATAGAAATCGTCCTTTTATAAGGTTAATTAGAAGTAGCGTTTACAGATCTGCAACGTTATTCTAACTAATTTATGTTAAGAAAGTGTAAAGATATGACTTTTAATTTGAAATCCGGTGCAGTTACCAGTAATGTTAGTGATGCTTTCACAAGCGAACAATATTTTCAACGTAATTTTAACAGTTTCTTAATAAAAGTCGCTTATGTCCGGCCGACCCTTGCGAGGCCGCGGATTAACGAAAACCCAATGGAAATAAGCAGAACTTCGTTAATCGAAGAGGCCCGGCCGGCCTTGCGGCAGCCGCGGATTAACGAAAACCCAGTGAAAATAAGCAGAACTTCGTTAATCGAAGAGGCCAGGCTGGCCTTGCGGCGGCCGCAGATTAACGAAAACCCAGCGAAAATAAGCAGGACTTCGTTAATCAAAGAGGCCCGGCCGGCCTTTGCGAGACCGCGGATTAACGAAAACCCAGTGGAAATAAGCCGGACTTCGTTAATCGAAGAAGCCCGGCCGGCTTTTGAGCAGCCGGCAGTTGGCGAAAAACCTAAGAAAAAAGCGAAAATTCGCCAACCCGAAACCTCGGCACACAACTTTCAGCAGTTGGCCAACCCCGTCCCAATCCCCGGTCGCCAACGAAAAAATTGCAAAAAAAATACCCGCCATCAGCGGGTTGGGCGGCAGACCCTGTGTTCCTCGGATGTTTCACAACCATCCGCACTGGGTCCGCCGGTTCGAGTTTCCGATGCGGTGTAGAGCCCGACCGGAAACCGAGTAAATTATAGCATATTTCATGTAGACAAGAAACAGTGAGGTTCCCTTCTACTTCTGGGATTGACAATAATATCGAAAGAATGTATCCTATAACCAGATGTGGTTAGTTATAACTAACAGCGCCTTATTCACTACCACAATACCGTGGATTCAGGGATTTCTAGTCACTAGCCACTAACCATTGCCTACGCTTCCACTGCATCGTTAATCAGAAGCCGGATGCAGTGATAGAGATAAGGCTTGTACTCGTCAAAGCTCACTGGATCCTGATGGATAAGGACACTGTAGCAGGTGGAGTTCACCATCTCAATCAATGTGTAGATTAAGATATCCGGATTCTTCAGCTTGATGTGATCCTTTTCAATTAGAAGAGAAATGAAGTCCTTGAAGTTGATAACGTCATCGTTCTCTTCATCGGCTTTGGTATTGAGGAACAGCCCCCAACTTAGATTCTTGGAAACGAAGCGAAGGAGGGTCAAATCCTGGGATAGATAATTGAGAATATAATCCGCCACATAGATAAAGCGGTCCGCAACCCCCACATTTCGAATGGAGCCAATATGGGTCTCCATCTCGTTCACCGCAGTGGTGAGAATCTGGGAGGCCTTAATCACAATCAACTCGTCCCGCACCGCCTCCTTGCTGTCGAAGTACAGGTAGAACGTCCCCTTCCCCACTCCGGCATTCAAGGCAATATTGAGAATGGTGGTGCTGGAGAAGCCCTTCGTGGTGAAAAGCTCGTAGGCACTGTCCAGAATATCCTGGCGTTTCTTGTTCTTCTTTAGATCAACTTTCGTCATGATAACACCTTTGTAAAAGTAATTTGGAACCCTCTTAGGTTCCCGATTCTTCTATAATATACCATTACAGGGGAAATTCGTCAAGAGAAAATGACTACTGGTCATAATCTTGCATACCGTATAAATAAAGGACTTTCAGAGATTAATGTGATGTTTTATAGAAAAATCAGAGCAAATTATTGACTCGTGGTCATTCCTGTGCTAGTATACATGATGATGAAATGACCATCGGTCATATTTAATTGAAAGAAACTTATTTTTACAGGGGGATTCAAGAGATGAATTTCGGCAAAGCAGTTGTGAAACTTCGGCACGTAATCCTCGTAGTGGCATTCGTGCTACTGATTCCATCCATGTTTGGAATGATGAAGACGAAGATTAACTACGATATGCTGTCGTATCTTCCAAGTGATATGGAGACCATGAAGGGGCAAGACCTCATGATGGACGAGTTCCACAAGGGCGGTTTCTCCATCATCGTTCTGGAGAACATGAAGACAGACGCAGTTACGAAGCTGAAGAATGAGATTGAGAAAGTAGATCACGTAGATTCTGTGGTGAATCTGCAATCCGTGGTCAACCCTTCCGTTCCAATATCCATGTATCCGAAGGTGGTGCAGGACAATATTAATAACAAAGATGCCACGATGCTGGTGGCGTTCTTTGATACCAGTACATCCGAGGAAGCGACGCTGAATGCAGTGGCGAAGATTCGGACATTGGCGAATAAGAATACTTATATCGCCGGTATGACTTCATTCGTATTGGATTTGAAGAACATTATGGAGACCGAGGCGGTCAAATACGTGGCAATCGCAGTCGTTATGCAGCTAATTGCCATGATGCTATTGCTGGACTCCTATGTGGCACCGTTCCTGTTCCTTTTGAGTATCGGAATGGCGATTCTCTACAATATGGGATCCAATATCATATTTGGAGAGATTTCCTACATTTCTAAGGCGATTGCAGCGGTACTTCAGCTGGGTGTTACGACGGACTATTCCATCTTCTTGTGGCACAGTTACATGGAGAAGTTGGATGACGGAATGGAACCGAAACCGGCCATGGCAGAGGCTATTAACGCCACGTTGGTATCCGTCACCGGAAGTTCTATCACCACGGTTGCAGGGTTCTTGGCTTTGTGCTTCATGACCTATGCAATGGGTAAAGATTTGGGACTGGTTATGGCGAAGGGCGTTGTGTTCGGCGTTGTATGCAGTGTTACAGTGCTGCCGGTGCTCATTCTGACCTTCACGAAAGTGCTTCGGAAGACCAGACATAAGACACTGATTCCGAATACGGACCGAATTGCAAAGAAGCTGACACAGAAATATGCGATATACATCGTCATCTTCCTGATTCTGCTGGTTCCGGCAATCTATGGATATAACCACAGTAACACAAGCTATGACCTGACGAAGATGGTGATCGGCAATGAAGCGGATATAGATGAGTCCATCGTTCCGTTCTATACGGCGAATAACAAGTTGTCGAAGGATTTCGGCATCAATACTTCCTACATCATTCTGGCGGATGCCAAGATGTCTGCCAAGGATGGCAGAGCCATGAGTGAGGAGATTGAGAATGTCAAAGGCGTGAAGAGCGTGTTGGGTGAAGACCGGCTACTGGGTTCCGCTATTCCGAGGAACATGCTTCCATCGGAACTGAGCACATCCCTTCGGTCGGATAAGCACCAGATGATACTGGTTAATTCGAAGTACCGAGTATCTACGGATGAGGTGAACAAACAGGTAGATACCGTTAATAACATTGTCCACAAATACGACAAGAACGGGTCTGTTATCGGTGAGGCGCCGGCAACGAAGGATTTGATTAAGTTAACATCAACGGATTTCCAGGTGGTGAACTGGATTTCCATCGGACTGGTATTCGTGATTATATTCTTCGTATTAAGGTCCATATCCTTCCCGTTCATACTGATTCTGGTCATCGAATTGGCCATCTACATCAACATGGGAATCTGTGGATTCACCGGAGTGGAACTACCGTTCATCGTACCGGTGTGCGTCACCACCATCCAATTGGGATCCACGGTAGACTACGCGATACTGATGTCCACTCGATACAAGACCGAGCGAATGGGAGGACTTGGAAAACACGAAGCGGTGGATGCCGCCGTTCAGGCATCGATACCGTCGATTCTGGTCAGCGCACTGGGATTCTTTGCAGCGACCTTCAGCGTATCGGTGTACTCCAACATCTACGTAATCAGCCTGATGTGCTCACTGCTTGCAAGAGGCGCGATTATCAGTATGATTGTTGTAATCTTCCTGTTACCGTCAATGCTTATGGCATTTGATCATATTATTTGTAAAACTACTAGGGGCATGAAAGGATTGAACAATGGTAAAGCTTAACAAAAAACTCAAGAAAATCGGCGCCCCGGTTCTCGCGGGGGTACTGGCATGCAGCACAGCACTGTTCTATGTGCCGCAGATGAATGAAGTAAG
>JAUNEW010000002.1:0-2036 GCA_030525365.1 Eubacteriales bacterium | reverse complement strand
GAGCTTCCGGTAAAAGTAAAGATTTCTTACTACCTGGACGGAACCAAGATGTCCGCCGATGAGATTGCTGGCAAGAAGGGTAACGTACAGATTCGTTTCGACTACGATGTGAACGACAGCGTGAAGAAGAATGGCTACGACATGACTCGTCCCTATGCCATCATGAGTGCCGTAGTTCTCAGCAACGACGACTTCTCTAACGTAACCGTGAATAACGGCAAAGCCATCAACGACGGCGACAACACTGCAGTTGTA
The DNA here is from genome assembly GCA_030525365.1 of Eubacteriales bacterium. Taxonomy (GTDB): domain Bacteria; phylum Bacillota; class Clostridia; order Peptostreptococcales; family Anaerovoracaceae; genus Mogibacterium_A. The sequence goes on along the minus strand of JAUNEW010000002.1, from coordinate 1,781 downwards.
GGCATTGCACTTCCGGGCATGAGTGACAACCTGGATATGGACGATTTGGACATTCCGGATCACGTTACCATCAATGCGAAGACCACCAACTTCGAAATTGACGGAACCTACACGGTAGCAGATTCTGGATTCATGAACGATGTGGATACCTCCAAGCTGGACGATGCGAAGAGCGATGCGGACAAGTTGGAAGATTCCATGGACGAACTCTCTGATGCTTCGAAGAAGCTGGTAAAAGGATCCAGCCAACTGGCGAAGGGTGCCGGAAAGCTGGCAGATAGTTCCGCTCAGATTGAAGATGGAACTAAGACCCTGAAGAAGGGAACCTCCGGTTTGAAGGATGGAACCAAGAGCCTCAAGAGTGGTACTTCCAATCTGAAGAAGGGTACCAAGAATCTGAAGAGCGGAACTACGGACCTGAAGTCCGGAACAACAGATTTGAAGGCTGGCGTGAAGAAAATATCCGATGGAACGGATGAGTTGGTAACCGGCGCACAGAGTCTCTCCGCAGGAACCACTGAGCTGAAGAGCGGAACGGAGCTGCTGAACAGCAAGGTGAATGGAGACGGCGGACTGAGCAGCAGTGCCACCAAGCTGAACCAGGGTGCGCAGGGAGTAAGCGCTGGAATTAATCAGCTGGGAGAAACGCTAGTACAGCAGAACACACAGTTGGCACAGACCGCCAAGTCCATTAGCGATAACCTGGCAGGAGTCAACACAGATACCGTAAGCAGTCCATCCTCGGAAGAAATGGATAAGGCACTGGATGCGGCAATTGTAGCAGCGAAGGCTTCTGGCGACCAGGATACTGTGGATGCGATGAACAGCCTGAAGTCGAAGGTAGAAAGCTACGAGAAAGATGTAGACAGTACCGTCTCCTCTGTTAACACGGACAAGAAGAAGATTGCAACCGCAAAGCAGACTGCAGATGGAATGTACAAGAGCATTACATCCTCGGATACGAAAGAGCTGGATACCCTGAAGAAGGGGGCAAAGGATCTGGCAGACGGAACGAATGAGTTAGATACCGCGGTGAATAAGGGCTCTGTAAAGCAGGATGGAACTAAGGTACCGAGCCTATCCGCTGCAGTAACATCCCTGAACTCCGGCGCTGCTCAGTTGGATGCAGGAGTTAACGGATACACCGATAAGGATGGAAAGTTCCACCCAGGTGCACTGCTGGGTCTGCAGAGCCTGCAGGCAGGAATCAAGGTGGACACCAAGGATCAGACCAGTCTGACCACGGGTGTGAACCAGCTGGATGCAGGTGCCACCCAGTTGGATGATGGCGCTACTCAGTTAGATGCCGGTGCGACTCAGCTGGATTCCGGTGCAACTCAGCTGAACAGCGGTGCCGTTCAGGTAGACGCAGGAACCGGTAAGATTGTAACTTACATGGGTCAGCTCACCGATGGTGCGGATACCCTGGCAGATGGTGCAGATACCCTCAAGGATGGTATGTATAAGTTCAACAAGACAGGTATCCAGAAGTTGGTATCGACGATTAAGGATGCGGACCTTAAGGGAACCATTGACCGTGTAGATGCTACCATCGAAGCAGCATCGGATGGATCCTTCGTAGGCGGTAAGCTGGAAGGACAGAACGGTGAGAGCAAGATGATTTTCAAGACTGGCGAAGTTAAGAAGGCAGACAAATCCAACAAGTAAGCTTTACCATATAGCGGCGAGAACGGAAGCCTTTCGCAAAGGTTCTCGCCGCCGGTAATGGAATACATGACGCAAAGGGCGGTGGCGCATTTGATGCGGCACCGCCTGTTTTT
>JAUNEW010000096.1 GCA_030525365.1 Eubacteriales bacterium | reverse complement strand
TTATGGCCTCTCGTAGATTCTCCGCTCCGGCCACGTGAATTTCTTCCGTACCTAGACGGCTGTTCTTCTTTGGAAGAACGATTTTCTCATATCCCAGGCGCACCGCTTCCGAAGCGATTTTCTCCGCATTGCGAACGGAACGAAGGTTTCCCGTAAGGCCGATTTCACCGATGGCCACCGTCTTCTGCCGAGTCTTTCGGCCACTAAAGGAACTGTAGATGGCCAGCGCCACCGCCAGGTCGGTGGCTGTGCTGTCCGGGCGAAGCCCTCCTACCACGTTCACATACACGTCGTGGTTCAGCAGGGAAATTCCCACTTTCTTCTCCAGTACGGCCAGAATCATGTTGAGTCGGTTGTGGTCGATTCCAAGAGCAGTTCGTCTGGCAAAGCCCACATTCGCCGGGGTGACCAGTGCCTGAATCTCGAAGAATACCGGTCGGCTCCCCTCGTATATGGCAGAAACCACAGAACCCTCTTCCTGAACATCCGGATTCTCCAGAAGGCTTCCGGAAAGGTCCGTTTCCTCTTTCATTCCTTCCGCACCCATCCGAAAAGCTCCGATTTCGTCTGTGGTTCCGAAACGATTCTTGAGGGAGCGAAGCACCCGAAGATCTCGGTCCCGCTCACCGTTGAACTGAAGCACGCAGTCCACCATGTGTTCAATGGTCTTCGGTCCCGCCAGTTCCCCAGATTTGGTCACATGAGCCACAATCATTACAGGAACGTTTTTCGTCTTCGCGAAAGTCATCAGCAAATTGGAACAAGCCCGAATCTGAGATACGCTCCCCGCCACTGAATCGATGGAAGACGAATACATGGTCTGGATGGAATCGATTACCAGGAAGCAGGGCTGCATGTTTTCGCAGTGGGAAAGCACGTTTTCCAGATTCGTCTCCGGAAAGATATACAGATTCTCAGAAATCTCACTGCACACCCGGTCCGCCCGAATTTTCACCTGCTCCTCCGACTCCTCGCCGCTGACGTACAGGACCTTCCCATAAGTGGTGGCAATGTTGTTCGCTGCCTGAATAATCAGGGTGGACTTTCCGATGCCCGGTTCTCCAGAAATCAGGATGAGGGATCCCAGCACAATACCGTCACCTAGCACCCGGTCCAGTTCGTGACTTCCGGATTGAATCCGGCTGTAATTCTGGGTTCCCACGTGATTCAGCGGTACCGGACGTGCTACGCTGGTCACGCGCCGCCGATTGTCCTCCGCTGCCGGCGCAGCCGGTGCCACCTTCTGCTCCACAATGCTATTCCAAGCTCCACAGAAGCTGCACTGTCCCTGCCATCCATTGCTCTCATTTCCGCATTCCGTGCAAATGTATATCGTCTTCGGTTTTTTCGCCATCTATACTCCTTTCTGTAAAAACAGGGGTGTGCTCTGCGGAGTACTCCGCAGGTTCTTATTCTTTATTTGTGCTCCTTGTGTTCCTTCTCCACTTCGGCTTTGTGTGCCTCGATAACCTTCTCTGCCAGGTGTGCAGGCAGTTCTTCGTACTTGGCAAACTCTACCGTGAAGGTTCCCCTTGCCTGTGTCATGGCTCTCAGAACGATGGCATAGTCAAAGAGTTCAGACTGGGGCGCCTCCGCTACCAACTTGGTCTTGCCGTTGTCCGTCGGTTCCATACCCAGGATACGGCCTCTTCTCTTGTTCATGTCGCCCATCACATCACCGGTGTACTTCTCCGGAACGGTGATTTCCAGCTTCATGATTGGCTCTAGCAGGCATGGATTTGCGGCAACGATTCCCTTCTTGAAGGCCAAGGATGCAGCAATCTTGAAGGATACTTCGTTGGAATCTACTTCGTGGTAAGAACCATCGTAGAGAACGGCTTTGACATTCTGCACCTTGCATCCTGCCAGAGGTCCCTTCTCCATGCATTCCAGCAGGCCCTTCTCAACAGCCGGAACGTAGTTCTTCGGAACGGATCCACCGAACAGCTCTTCGGAGAACTCGAAATTCTCCTTGGATGGGGAGAAACGAATCCATACGTCACCGTACTGACCAGCACCACCGGACTGTTTCTTGTGCTTACCCTGTACTTCCGAAGTTCCCTTAATGGTCTCTCTGTACGCAATCTTCTGTGGAACCACTTTGACGGATACACCATAGCGGTCTTTCAGCTTAGCACGGATGATTCCAATCTGGATGTCGCCCTGTCCACCTAAGAGGGACTGGTGTGTCTCCACGTTTCTCTCCAGGACGAAGGATGGATCTTCTTCCATGAGCTTGTGCAGGCCCTGAGCCATCTTCTCTTCATCCTTCTTCTCTGCCGCCTCTACTGCGATGAAGTAGTTCGGCTTCGGGAACTGGATGCCCGGAAGTGCTGCGGCTTTGCTCTTCAAGCACAGCGTATCTCCAGTCTTGGTGTACTGCAGCTTAGCCAGAGCAAACATATCGCCGGCCGGAACTTCCGATGCGGCTTCCTGATGCTTTCCGCGAATGAAGAACATAGAACCCAGTTTCTCCATCTTCTGGGAACGCGGGTTGTACAGTTCCTGACCCACCTTCACCGTACCGGACAGCACCTTAGCATAGGAAATCTTACCCATGAACGGATCCGCAATGGTCTTGAATACGTACAGAACCGGATCTGCATTGACATCGGTGGAAATCTCCACTTCCTCATCGTTGGCATTCACTGCGATGTACGGTGCATGTCTGGATGGAGTCGGTACGTATCTTGCGATGGAACGAAGTACTTCATCGATTCCGTCGCCGGTCACGCTGGAAGCCTTGATGATTGGAACGATATCACCGTTGGCGATACCGTTCATCAGACCGTTGGTGAACTCTTCCTCGGTGAAAGGTTCGTCGTTGAAGAACTTTTCCATCAGATCTTCATCGGCACCTGCAACCGCTTCGCGAAGAGCGTCTTCGTCATCGTCGGTTACCACCGAGTTGCCGAACTTCTCACGAATCTGCTCCACCAGCTTGTCGCAGTCTACGTTTTCTTTATCTATCTTTGTGAGGACCATGAATTTAGGTGTATTCAGTTCGCTGCACAGTTCCCATGCTTTCTCTGTTCCTACCTGAATTCCCTCGGATGCGTCTACCATGATGATTGCAGCACCTGCTGTACTCATGGCCGAGTCTACCTCGCCGACGAAATCGAAGAATCCCGGTGTATCCAGGAAATTGTACTTATAACCGTTATACTCTACGGGTACCATTGTTGTGTTGATGGAATACTTCTTCTCAATTTCCATCTTGTCGTAATCGGATACGGTATTACCGTCCTCTACTTTGCCCAGGCGGCTGGTTACCTTTGTTGCCAGTAATGCCGCCTCAAGAAAGGTCGTTTTACCACATCCACCATGTCCTAGCAGTACAACGTTTCTGATCTTGTCACTTGAATAACCTTTCATAGTATCCTCCTGTAATTTACAACCGATATGTTTTTTGCCCAGGGGCAAGTCGGTTCACATTGATTGCCTGCCGGCATCTATCGATACAGGTACATTAAGGTGCCGCAGGCGGATTGGTTAGAACTCCGCACTCTTTGGAGTTCTTGGGAATGGCAGTACGTCACGGATATTGCTCATACCCGTCAGGTACATAATCATTCTCTCAAAGCCCAGGCCGTATCCGGCATGCTTCACACCACCGTAGCGGCGAAGATCCAGATACCATTCGTAGCCTTTCTCGCTGATTCCCAGTTCCTTCATGCGCGCTTCCAGCACGTCTAGGCGCTCTTCTCTCTGGCTTCCGCCAATGATCTCGCCTACGCCAGGTACCAGCATATCGCAAGCTGCAACTGTCTTTCCATCATCGTTGAGGCGCATGTAGAACGCCTTGCAGTCCTTCGGATAATCGGTGACGAAAATCGGTTTCTTGTACACTTCCTCTGTCAGATATCTCTCGTGTTCCGTCTGAAGTTCCAGACCCCATTCTACCGGGTACTGGAATTCCTTACCGGACTTCTGAAGGATTTCTACCGCTTCCGTGTAGGTTACCCGCTCGAAGCTGGAGTTCACGATGTGATCCAGACGCTCCAGAAGACCCTTGTCGATGAACTGATTGAAGAAGGCCATCTCTTCCGGTGCGTGTTCCAGCGTGTAGGTAATGATGTACTTGACCATTGCTTCTGCAAGGTCCAT
>JAUNEW010000095.1 GCA_030525365.1 Eubacteriales bacterium | reverse complement strand
AGACAGAACTGTACTATATCGCCGGTTCCGGAGTGAAGGAAATCCGAAAAGGGGGAAAAGTGACCAGCTGGGACTGGAACTCCACAGGAAGCTGGACCAAGCTGAAAAGTCCAACCAAGGCATCCTACAAGAAGGTGAAGTACAGCAAAAACAACAAGAGCAAAGCGGCCACCACAACTTCCAAATGGAAGAGTGGTGGCGTTACCGTGGCCGGAACATGGATGCCGAAAACCGCAACTAGAGCCGTAGACGGTGTGGATAGAGAGGTAGAAGTTCGATACAGAGTAAAAGGATATACATCCTACAGCAAGAAGAAATCCACCGGGAAAGGGAAGAAGAAAAAGTACTATCAATACAAGACCACATACACTGCATCGAAACCGTACTATTATCAACTGCAGTACAAAGACAAAGCGGTTGTAAGCACAAACTATTCCTCCTACAGTGATACCGATGGAAAGTACTATGCATATTTCTCCGATACCTACTACAACGGAGACGTGGCAAAGAAAAGTCCCAGCCGGATGAAACATCCGACCACATTCAAGGTGACCTACTCGGAAGTCCGGAAGAACCTGAACTCTTCAGCCAACAACAGCGATTCAAGAGACAACAGCGGAAACTACGTGTTCACCAATGTGCGTTCCAATATCGTGAGTATGGAACTGGAATGGACCGGACTGGAACCGGAAGAAGGGCAAGAACTTCTGGGAGTATTGAACTTAACCAACACATACAAAGGAGAAAACGGAACCACGCTCAAGAATACGTACATCATCGCCCAGTATCTAGATCCGCAGACCGGAAAACCGAAGAACGGAACTTTCTATGCATCCGACCGAAAGGTGGAGAAGTATCCGAATGGCATGTACAAGACCATATCGGTCACCCTGACGGAGGTATAGTTGCCCGAAGTCTTCTAAGGATACTTGTAAAGACATTGGGGACGGGGCTGGGAAGTGTTCTCAGCCTTTTTTATTAAGATTAAACCGCCTACGGGCGGTTTTTTCGTGCTTATTTTTACAGAACGGAAAGGAAGAACCATGCAGTACAGAACCAAGGTGATTATTAACGGAGCAGAACTGCCGGACGAACAGAAGGAAAACGCATCATCGATTACAAGCGTAACCATGACCAGTTCCTGCGGAAGCGGATTCCAGATTGGAAGCACCGCATCCAGTATGCTGGAGTTCACAGTGATTCGGCCGTACAAGGAAAGCTTCGATGGAGACAAGGTGGACTTCTACGTGAAGCCGGTAGAGAGCGAAGATTCTGTATCGATACTGACCACGTTGGAAGAGAAGGTGGGAGACACCACCGCAACCGAACACATTGAAGATTCGGAGGACCAGGAAGACATCGAGATGGAAGAGACGGAAGACACTGACGAGGATGTGGAAGACGTTTCCGAAGAAGAGGAAGCGGAATCCGAAGCAGAGATGGACGAACTGGAACTTGGCATCTTCGAACTGATGAACGGAGAAGACGCATCCGGCGAGGAACCGGAGGAAGACGGCTCCGAGGAAGTGGAAACTGGAGACGGTTGGAACATCCTCGGAACCTTCTACGTCTACAAGCAGACCAACAACAACGATGGGACCGTAACGCTGCAGTGCTATGATGGGTTCCAGCTTATGAATGATACCTACGAGCCGGCGCAGACGAAAGGAACCTTTCAGCAATTCTACGACGATATCCGGAGCCAGTGCCAGGAGAAGGGAATCATCATGGATGCGGAAACCTTCGAAGACGACATGAACCCAGAACTGGAATGGAATCAGGTGTGCACCCTCCGGGAAGCCATGGGATATCTGGCCGGACTGCTGGGCGGTTTTGCCACCTTCGGCGATGATAACACTCTGGGAATCAGTTTTTTCGGGTACGATGATGAAGTGCTGCTGACATCGGAACTGCTGTCCAGTACCAGTACATCCGCCGGGGAAACCATGGTGGACGGTGTAATCTGCACCATCAATCTGAATCAGGATACCATCGAAAGCGGCGAGTGTGGCCAACCCCTCTGCTTCTACAATCCGTTCATGACACAGGAAATCCTAGATGGAATTCTGGAAGAATATCAGGGAATCCGGTACACCGGTGCAGTTGTTCGAACCAGCTGGAAGCCTACCCTGATTCCAGGGGAGTTCGTTCGGCTCATGACCGAAAACGAATACATGAACTACATTGCCATGAACAATGCCCTGGTTAATTCCTCCGGAATGAGTGCAGCGGATATTCTGAATCTCAAGAAGGAAATCAATGCGGTGGGAAAGTCCCTGCTGGTATCCACAGAGACCATCACCTTCGGCGGGGAAGCGGTGGCCGAAATCCGTTCTCATCTCATGACCGAGACGGAGAAAGCCAATGCACCCCTGTCACCAAGTGATGCCAAATTCCGAATTGTGACCGCCGACCTGATCAAGACCAAGGAACTGGTGGCCGAGAAAGCCAGCATCACCGACCTGGAAGCCACCAATGCCAACATCAAGAATCTGCAGGCAGCGGATGCCACCATCTCCGGAAAGGTCACCGCAGTAGAAGGAGACATTGCGAACCTCAAGACCGAGAAAGCCAATGTCACCGACCTGAACGCCACCAATGCCAACATCAAAGACCTGCAGGCAGCGGATGTGACTATCTCCGGGAAGGTCACCGCAACGGAAGCGGATATCAATTCGGTAAAAGCAGATTACGTCAAGGCATCCGAACTCGACACCAAGGTGGCCAACATCGCCAACGCGGAAATCGGGAAGGCAACCATCAAGGATGCACAGATTGAATCCATCAACGGAAACAAAATCATCGACGGCTCCATCGTGGCAGCGGCCCTCAGCCATGAGGTGGTGAAGAATTTCCGGAACAACAACATCTACTATCAGGCGGAAGCACCGGAGGGAGAGGACCTGAAAGAGGGCGATTTGTGGTATAAGTCCCTGACCAAGACCAGTGGGGACAGAGCCGGAATTCTCTTCGTCTACGATGGAAGCGGATGGGTGAACAAACCCTTTGACTCCGAATCCATTCTGGCCAAAAGCATCACCGCCGCAGAAATCGCCACCGGAACCATCACCAGTTCCCAGTTGGCCGCCCACACCATCACGGCCAACGAGATTGAAGCGGGAACGATTACAGCAAAGGAGATGAACATGGAGAACCTTCAGACCAACATCGCGAGAGTTGGCGATTCTGCCGGAAAGCACTTGGATATTCTCGCGGATGGTATTGAAATTAAAGACGGTACTAAACAGCTGGCGAAGTATGGGGATGATATTGTGATTGGGAATGAAAGTGGAGAACATGCGTCATTCACGGAATCTGGCATGAACGTGGCCAACGGCACGGAGGAGCAATTCAATGTAAAAGGATTCGCAAAAGGGGAAGTATTCCGCGACACATGGATTAAAGACGCGAGAAATTCGGACCATATTCTGTATGTTGGAACGATAGCGGATTCTGTTATGTTGGGAAATTATACGGAAAGCTTCACCTTGACGTTTAACGTTGATAAGGTGAAGAAAGCAGCTTTCGTGATGAAGGACGGAAGCGAAATTGAGATTACAAGATCGAGCGGCTCGGGTGCAGATGTCACTGGCGTAGATTATATGTTGCGCGTGCGTCCAAACGAGAAGACGGCTTACTTCCGCGTCCGCATAGATGGAACATCTGAACTCGGAAAAGCAACAAATTGGAATAACCTAAGGTCAATGTATGTGGAGTACGAAGTTCATAATAACCCAGCAACGGTAAGAATTGGAGAAGGAGCAACGCCTGATATCAATACCGAAACTAACGGGACGTATTATGATTACAAAGCATTAAAAATCGGGAAAGCCAAAACATACGAAGGGAAATGGGATAGATATAATGCATTTGAAGTTGACTTCAACGGAAATTCTTATGTTGGTGGAAACTTAACCGTAAATGGAGATGTTGACGGTGTCGGCGGACGAATCATGGCAGGTGAGTTTTCATGCGTTGGAAATGCGGAAGTAGGGAAATCTATCTACTGCCGAGACATGTACATGGAAAATCCGGAAGGAACACAGGTATCCATCATCGACCTCATCTATCCAGTGGGCTCCATCTACATGAGCGTAAACGGAACGAGTCCGGCTACCC
>JAUNEW010000094.1 GCA_030525365.1 Eubacteriales bacterium | reverse complement strand
GCCACCGAATTCGCGCCGAGCCTCGGCAAGCGCCCGTCCCGGTGGCTCAGAAACGGCCGAACCCGAGAAACTGAGCCACCGAAATAACGCCAAGCCTTGCCAAGCGCCCGCCTCGGTGGCTCAGAAACGGCCGAACCCGAGAAACTGAGCCACCGAATTCACGCCGAGCCCCGCCACACGCCCGTCCCGGTGGCTCAGAAACGTTGAAACCCTGAAAACTGAGCCACCGAACTCACGCCATGCCTTGCCAAGCGCCTGTCCCGGTGGCTCAGAAACGGCAAAACCCGAGAAACTGAGCCACCGAACTCACGCCAAGCCCCGGCAACCGCCCGCCTCGCTGCCCGCCTGTAAGTGCGCCGCTACCGGAAGTGTGGTACAATAGGAAACGTAATTTTAGAAAATAGGAGAAATGAATGTTTCGTAACTTTATTATTTGTCTGAATGCGGTCATTCCGCTGGTTCTATACCTTGTGGTGGGCATGCTGATTCGAAAATTCGGCATCCTAACGGAGAAGGACGTCCGCAAATTCAACAAGATGGTGTTCGTGGCGCTGTTCCCAGCCCTCATGTTCGAGAATCTGTATTCGGCAGATATCTCCGAAGCTTTTAATATCAAGCTGATTGCCTATGCCTGCCTTTTCGTGTTGGCGGTGTGCGGCATCGCTTGGGGTATTGTGTCCCATATGGACCTGCCGGACAAGACCCGGGGGGCGATGATTCAGGCGATTTATCGGAGCAACTTTGTGCTGATGGGCCTTCCTGTGGCGGAAAACATCTACGGCAAAGGGAGCGTTTCCGTGACCGCTGCCCTCATCATGTTCGTGGTGCCGCTGTACAATTTCCTGGCGGTTATCGTGCTGGAGTATTTCCGGGGCGGGAAGGCGGATCTCAAATCCGTGGCCCGCAAAGTCCTGACCAACCCGATTATCCTAGGGGCTTTGGCGGCCATTGTGGCTATTGTCCTGCACATCCACGTTCCCTCCGCCATCAACCAGACCATCTCCGGCATGTGCAACGCCACTACGCCCATGGCCATGATTCTGCTGGGTGCTTCCTTTAACCTTCATAGCGTGAAGGAGGGTAAAAGAAACTTGATTATATGCATACTGGGCCGGCTGGTGCTGGTCCCGGCGGCGGGCCTTAGTCTGGCCGCAGCTCTAGGTGTTCGTGGAGTCGCCATGGTGTCCCTCATTGCCATGATGGCGGCGCCGCCGGCAGTATCCTCCTACACCATGGCGGAGGCCATGGACTCCGACGGAGAGTTGGCGGGAAATGCAGTTATTTTTGCCACACCACTGTCCTGCATTACTTTATTCCTGTGGCTTTTCCTGTTCAAGAGTCTGGGAATGTTCTAAACTCGCCCTGAAAGTATGCAAAGGTGAAGCAAAAAACACAATAATAACAGATTGGAGAGCTTGAACCACTGAATTTACTCTGTTAGAATTAAGAATGTTGAACTGAAACCGAAATGGTTAATATATATAGGAAAGAAGGGAATAGCAATGACGAAAGTAGATATTTTCTCCGGATTCCTGGGTGCCGGAAAGACAACCCTGATTCGGAAGCTGATTGAGGAAGCTTATGGAGATGAGAAAATCGTCCTGATTGAAAACGAGTTCGGTGAAATCGGTGTGGATAAGGGATTCCTGAAGAACACCGGAATTCAGATTAACCAGATGAATGCCGGCTGCATTTGCTGCACACTGGTGGGCGATTTCGGAAAGGCACTGAACGAAGTCATCGAGCAGTACCATCCGGACCGCATCCTGATTGAGCCATCCGGCGTGGGCAAGCTGTCGGATGTAATCATCGCAGTACAGGATTTGGAGAACGATGAGATTCAGCTGAACGGCTTTACCACCGTCGTAGATGCGAAGAAAGCGAAGATGTATCTGAAGAACTTCGGAGAGTTCTACGTGAACCAGGTAGAGCACGCTAGCTCCATCATCCTGAGCCACGTGCAGGGCCTGTCCCAGGAGAAAATCGACCAGGTTATCGGCCTTCTGAGAGAGCACAACCAGGAAGCATCCATCGTCACCACCGATTGGAAAGATATCAGTGGAAAGAAGATTCTGGAAACCATGGAACAGAAGAAGACCCTGTCTGCAGAGTTGGATCATCTGAGAGAAGAGGCTTACAGAGAGCAGGCGGAGCATGAAGCAGAACATCATCATCATGACCACGACCATGATCACGACGAGTGCTGCTGCCACGATGACCATGACGAACACCACGACCACCATCATGACGACGAAGACGAAGTGGTAGTCGGCTGCTGCGGTCACGTAGAGCATGTTCACCACCATCATGACGAGGATCATGATGAGCATCACCATCATGATCACGATGAAGACTGCGGCTGCGGACATCATCATCACCATCATCACCACCACGGCCACGATGCCGACGAAGTGTTCGATGAATTCGGTGTTACCACCGCCCACAAATACACCAAAGAGCAGATTGAGAACGCACTGGCAGCACTTCAGAACGAAGAGGAATGCGGACAGGTTCTCCGTTCCAAAGGAATCGTGGAAGGGACGGATGGCAAATGGTATCAGTTCGATTACGTTCCAGGTGAACCGGAAGTTCGGGAAGGTGAACCGGAAGCCACCGGAATGGTATGCGTGATTGGTGTAGGCCTGGCCCAGGATCACATCAAAGAATTGTTTGGATTGAATTAATTAAGGAGAATTATGCCAGTAAAATTAGAAGAGCGCCAAGCCAGAGAGATTCCGGTATATCTTTTTACCGGATTTCTGGGCGGCGGAAAAACTACTTTTATCCAAGATACACTGAACTCGCCGGAGTTCGATGCGGACGTGCCGACCCTTCTTCTCGTGTGTGAAGAAGGCGAGGTGGAATACGACGTAACCGCATTTGCCAGCCCGGAGAACGTGTTCGTGGAATACATTGAAGACGAAGAGAACCTGACTCGGATGAACCTGCAGCGCATTGCCAGCAAGTACCGGTTCGACCGGGTGCTGGTGGAGTACAACGGAATGTGGATGCTGCAGAGCCTTTTCGAAAACATGCCACCGAACTGGCTCATCGCCCAGGAGATGCTGTTCCTGGATGCCACCACCTTCCTGATGTACAACCAGAACATGCGTCAGCTTTGCTTCGACAAAATGCAGACCGCAGAGCTGGTGGTGTTCAACCGCTGCACCAAGGGCTTTGATAAGATGCCGTTCCACAAAGAAGTTCGGGTGGCCAATCGCCGTTCCCAGATTCTGTACGAGTATGGCCCGTACGATGTGGAGCCGGACGACATCGAGGATCCACTGCCTTTCGACAAGACCCAGTCTCGCATTGAAATCGCCGACGAGTACTACGCGGAGTGGTACCGAGATATCAACGAGAACGAGGACGACTACGAAGGAAAGGTGCTGAAACTCAAGGGCCGCGTGGCCATGGCAGAGGACCTGAACGTGAAGGGCCGATTCGCTTTCGGACGTCACGTCATGACCTGCTGCGTGGAAGACATCCAGTTCGCAGGGCTCATGTGCATCTACGCCGGTGCGGATCAGTTCAAGACCGGCGATTGGGTGGAAATCACCGCCAAAGTCCGGATCGAATACGAAGAAGCCTACGGCGAGAAGGGACCGGTTCTCTATGCTAAGACCGTAACCCCGTGCGAACCGGCAGATCCGGAAGTAGCTACATTCTAGGAATGAATGGAAATTAATGGAATAGTAATAGAGTGTCGTATTAAATTGCGGCACTCTATTTTTGTAAAAAGAATTTACGTTGAAGGCGGACTCTTCCGGCGTTCCAGAGAAATCAAGACCTGCATCTGTCTAGCAGTTGCTTTCGACGTAGGCTCCGCCAGACCTTGGCGCCCGACTGGCAAATTCGGCTCGCGTGCGCCAACCCCCAGAACTCCCCCGGTCCTCTTTGTCACAAAGAAATCTTTTTTTACCGAGGGAACTTGAAGGCAGTTCCCAAAGTGTTGTATCATAGAAGCAACATTATGAAGAACGAAAGGAAATGCTTTATGAAGAAGAAAACCTTAAAGTTGGTTTCGATTCTGATGGTGCTGGTGCTGGGCCTTGCTGTGCTGAGCGGCTGCTCCAAGAAGAAGACGGAAGCGAAGCCGGAGCCGGTGCGAAATCCGCTGACCGGATCCACGGAGTTTGATAAGAGCGCGAAGGGCGTCCGCCCGG
>JAUNEW010000093.1 GCA_030525365.1 Eubacteriales bacterium | reverse complement strand
GCTTCTCGTCGCCGCCGTCTTTCCAGCGGTTGACGAATTGTCTGACGGCTTCGCGTCGCTCCTGATTTAACATATGGATAACCGATTCCTTTCTGTGTATGATATAGGAACGCGTTCTCAGAGAACGCGTTCGAAATGAAATCTTAGCTTACTCGATATATTATATGGGGGGAGGGGGGAAGTTGCAAGAGGAGGGGGAATATGTGTTTGACATGGAAGAAGCTATTTGATACTATACTAGTAAAAGGTGCTACCGATAGACGGTTAGCTCCAGTAAGGGTACGATCAAAAATGACCGCCACACTTATGGGAATGGGGGCGGTTATTTTTGTGTCCTATCATTGCTCTTAGAACCCATGGTATAACCAAGAGCGAAGCACGTTGTGCACAGGCTGATAATGGCTATAAATAGTTCTGTCGTAAGCATAAGCACACACCTCCTTATCAGATTTCCTTAATGGATTTCCAGATATAACGTAAGAAACAACTCTTACGTGGAGGCAAACCGCCTACCGTGTATGGTAGCACCTAACGCCATTATAGCAAACATGTGTTCTTCAAATCAATACTGAAATTTCGTGAGGTAAAAATGGTGCGACAGTGTCGCACGGATTTGGTTTTGATTTTTCCTCTGTGTGGTTTGTCAATGCATCGAGGAAAGGATTCAGGTATTAAGAAATGAACAAAGAGGTATTAATAGACTATATTGAATGTGTGAATCACTCTCCGAAAATGATATGTGGATATATTGATTTAGCCAAGTATAAATGAAACAAGAACATCCTCTCGTCGCATCAATTCTGCGACGGGAGGATGTTTCTTTACTTCTACGCCATTCCGCACAGCGCAGTATATGCCATCATGTAGTGGCAGAAGCTGCCCGCCATGACGAACAGGTGGAACAGTTCGTGGTTCCCGAAACCTTTGTCGTTCTTCGGAATCATCGGGAGCTTGAGGGCGTAGATGATGCCCCCCACCGTGTACAGGAGGCCACCGGCGAAGAGCCAGAGGAACCCTGCCGTAGACAGGCTGTGGTAAATCTCCGGCAGCACGGAGATGCAGAGCCACCCCATGCCGATGTAGATAACCGAGGAAACCCACTTCGGGCAGCCCACCCAGAAGAACTTGAAGAGAATGCCGGCAGCGGCCACGGCCCAGACCATGGTAAGCAGGTGGACGCCCTTCGCACCGGGAAGAGCGATGAGGCACACCGGCGTGTAGGATCCGGCGATGAGAACGAAGATGCTCATGTGGTCCAGGCATTTGAGCCGGTGGTTCTGAGCGTCGCTCAGATTAAAGGCGTGGTAAGATGCGCTGGCGCCGTAGAGCAGAACCATGCTCAGCATGAACACCCCCAAAGCCAGTAGGTTCCGGCTAGAAGCTCCCAGGGAAGCCCCGTGAATCAGGAGCAGCGGCGTGGCCGCAATGGCCATCAGAAAGCCGATGAAATGCGTCAGCGCACTAATCGGGTCCTTAGCCCGGAACTCCGGCAGGGGCGAAATCGCCAATCCAGCAGTGGCGGCATAGTGAGTTGCTTTAATCGTTTTCATAGAGATACACCTCCGTATTTAAATGTATTTGTTTTTACCGCAAAAAGATTCGTCGTTGGAAACAGATGACCGGTTAATCAATAACCGATGAACCGTTATCAATATACTATCGGTTATTGAATAACTTGTCAAGCGTTAATTTGAACGATAGTTGACGATTATGTGTATTTTGATTACAATAGAAGAAAAACGGAAGAGTAGGAGGGGAAATCATGAAGCAGAAAGAGGTTCTGGAAATCAATGAATCCCAGGAACAGATTGAGAGAATCCGTGAGATTCTGGGAAGCTTTCGGCTGCCGGCCTATGGGGAAATCCCGGATGTGGGGCTGTATCTGGAGCAGGTGACTCGGTTCATCAACCAGAGTCTGGGGGATTTTCCGGACATGCAGGCCACTCCATCCATGATTAGTAATTACGTTAAGCTGAAGATGGTCTCCCGGCCGGTGAAGAAGATGTATTCCCGAGAGCAAATTGCGTCGCTTCTGTTCATCGTGCTGGCGAAGACGGTGCTTTCCATGGACAATATCCGAAAGGTGTTCGCCATGATGGGCGAAGAGGCCGGAATGGAAGCGGGATATGAGTATTTCCGGAAGTGTATGGAGGCGGCGCTGGTTTCTTTTAGCGAGGAGAAGTCGGCATCGGGTAAAAGAAACATGCTGGATTACACCGCATCGGCGGTAGCCTACAAGATGTATTTGAACCTGTACTTTGACGGACTGCGGGATGGCGCCGAATCGGAGGTGGAGTGATGGATATTCAGATGAACTATATTGAGAGGGGCAGCGGGCGGCCCCTGCTGATGATTCACGGAAATGAGGATTGCTGTGAGTATTTTCTGCCCCAGCTGGATTTCTTCTCGAAGCGGGGCTTCCGCTGTATTGCACCGGATTCTCGGGCCCACGGGAAGACGCCGAGAGGGGGTGGAAAGCTGACCATTCGGCGGATTGCCCGAGATATGATTGAATTCCTGGATGAGATGGAGATTGAGAAGGCGGATGTAATCGGCTTCTCCGATGGGGGCAATGTGGCCTTGATTATGGCCATGAAGTACCCAGAGCGAATCGGTCACCTGGTGGTGTACGGGGCGAACCTGGACCCTTCCGGTGTAAAGCCTTCTGTACAGGCCCACGTGGAACGGGATTACGCCGAGATGCTGGCTCAGTCGGATCACGATAAGAAGGCCCGGGTGCGGGCGGAGATTCTGAATCTGATGATTCATGACCCGAATATTGCACCGGCGGAATTGGAGCGGATTCAAGCGCCGACCTTGGTGCTGGCGGGGACGAAGGATTTGATTCTGCCGGAGCACACGGAGCTGATTGCCTCGCGGATTCCGGGGGCGGAGCTGGATTTCGTGACGGGAAGCCACTTCTGTTCCAGCGAGAATCCGGAGGAGTTCAACCGGCGGGTGCTTTCTTTTCTAGAGAAATAGAATGGAAAATAGAAAAGGAAGAATGGCTGAGAATTGGATAGGCTCCATCTGGAAAACCGAATTAGTTAAAAATTAAACGCTCAAAAAGCCTGAAAAGCCCTTTATTAAAGGGTTTCAGCGGTGTATAATGGCATTCGGAGTATGAAGAGTATAATCAGGAGGAGAGATTCAGATGGAGCAGAACGATCAGATTCAGTATAAGAAAACACCGGTGGCCAACGGGACTTTGATGAAGGTCATCAAAGCCGGAATGACTTCGCATATTGAAAGCGAGCAGACCTGGAATTATTATGTAACCAAAGGCAAGCCGGAACTGAAGGAACTGGCGCAGTCCGGCGAGAACGCAAGTGCTGTCTGCGATGCACCGGCAGTCATCGTTCCAGTATATAGCACAAAGGGGGATGCGCCGACTGCGGAGGATGTCGAGAAGAGCCGCGCTATTGGCAACATGCTGGTTATCATGGAAGAGATGGAATTGGCCGGCGAGTGGGTCAACGCCATGGAAGATGAGGCGCAGCAGGAGGCCATTTCTGCAGCACTGCACATTTCTTCGGAATACGTGCCGATGGGAATCCTGACACTGGGATACCCAGAGAAAACACCAGAGGAGACGAAGAAAGCCAAGAAGAAAAAGAAGGACACCAGCTTCCGGAAGCGTATTCACTTCGTGGACAGTCTGGGAAGATATTAATTCATAAGTTCGAAATCCCTAGGAGGGAAACAGATTCACGACATCAGAATCACGATGAAATATTGTGAGATGTGTAAAGGTATGTAGGGTAGGACCCCGGCACGGTAGTGCCGGGGTCCTGTCTGTATTTGGGGTGATGGGAGAAAGTGGAGCCGGTACCACTCGGAACGAGGGGGGGGCGGCTCCACTTTCTGCTGCTTTGAGTCTTTGTGGCAGAGGAAAAGGTGAGTTCTTTGACGGCCGAAGTGTGGAAACGTGGTGTCGGCCGTCAAAGCGGGAGCGTAGGGCTGGGGAAAAAGGTGAGTTCTTTGACGGCCGAAGTGAGGAAGCGCGGTGTCGGCCGTCAAAGCGAGAGCGTAGGGCCGGGGAAGAGGTGAGTTCTTTGACGGCCGAAGTGAGGAAGCGCGGTGTCGGCCGTCAAAGCGAGAGCGTAGGGCCGGGGAAGAGGTGAGTTCTTTGACGGCCGAAGTGAGGAAGCGCGGTGTCGGCCGTCAAAGCGA
>JAUNEW010000092.1 GCA_030525365.1 Eubacteriales bacterium | reverse complement strand
GCCCACGAAAAGCACACCAGCGGCGGCGATTTCCGGGAAGCTTCCTACCGAGCCGTTCGAAACGGCCTCATGAAAGCCCATTCCGAAATCCTGGAGCCCTGGTTCTCTTTCCGGATAGAACTTCCAACGGAGTACGTGGGCCGGGCCATGACGGATGTCCAGCAGATGGGGGGCCGTGTCTTCGATCTGGAGCAGACCCTGGACCGTTCCGTGGTGCCAGGAGAGGCACCGGCAGCGGGGCTTCTGGATTACCCGGTGACCTTGGCCTCCTACACCGGCGGACAGGGCCGGATTACCTGCATGCTAAAGGGCTACGATATCTGCACCCGCCGAGACCAGGTCATGGCGGAGTACCCCTATGACCCAGAGCGGGACCTGGACAATCCGGCAGACTCCGTCTTCGTCTCCCACGGCGGCACCAGCATCGTCCACTGGGACGAAGTGGAAGAACACATGCACCTGCCCTCCGCCCTTCGGAGCAGCGCCCCAGAGGAAAGCGTCCGGGACGCCCGCAAAGAACGCCTGCGCCGAGAAATGGCCTCCGACGAGGAACTTCGTGCCATCTTCGAGAGAACCTACGGTAAAAGCAAAAAGGTTCTGCACCGGGGACCGGTGGAAAGACGGACGAAACAGGACGAAATCGCACCGGAGTCCATGGCGCGAAACGAGGAAATTCGAAAGAAGCACATGAAGAACCGAGATTCCGGAACCGAACCGAAATCGGAACTTCTCATCATCGATGGATATAACCTGATTAATTTCTCGGAGCCCCTTCGGGACCTGGCGACGAAAGACCTTGGCGCCGCACGGCAGCAGCTCATCGACCGACTGGTGAACTACCAGGGCTACATGCGCTGTGAGCTAGTGGTGGTGTTCGATGCTTACCGGGTACCACAAGGTGTGGAGCGGTGGGAGCAGCACTTTGGGGTAAAAGTAATCTACACCAGAGAAGAGGAACCGGCGGATATCCTCATCGGAAAGATGGTGGATGAGGCAAAGGGGACCCGCAGGGTTCGGGTGGTTTCCTCCGATGCCCTGGTGCAGCAGAACGCACTGGGACACAGCGCTGCCAGAACCTCTTCTAGGGAGTTCACCGAGGAGCTTTCGGAGATTGAGAAAGAAATCCAGGAGGTATTGGCGGATTTGTAGGTTGCCAATTTAAATTAATTTTAAATCGGAAGAGCCACCGATATTTCGCTGAGAATGAATAGAATTTGGGCTTTAAAGGGGCCTGTGGTATAATGGAGCCATCGTAAGAAGAAATTCGGAATGGAGATATTATGCATAGAATCAAACATCTCAGCAAGAAAGTGCTGGCCGTGATTCTTTCGCTGGAAGTGATTACCTGCGTGGGACTGAGTGCAGGAATCCTCTGGACGGTCTGGCTGACTCAGCAGAATCAGCGGCTGCAGGTCCAGGCGAAGGCGATTGCTACTGACCTGGTGGGAACGAAAATCAGCAAGGAGATTGCGTCCACTGCGACTCGGACGAAGACGGTGGGGAAGGATCTCATCGAGAAGGCCTACGTCCGGAAGATTGCCAAGAAGGCCGAGAATCTGGAATATGTCCCAGCTTCGACGGACACCAACATTGGCGCCTCGGAGGTCTACGACATTGTCCAGAGTGCGTACAGCTACAGCGGCGGGAAATTATCCCGGTCCAGCGGAACCGCCAGCGGCCCGAACGGGAAAGAGACTTACTACAACCTGAACATGTCTGGCGTGGTACGGACCATGCGGGGAATGGGAAATACGGATGCCTACTGGGAACGGAAAGATGGCTGTAAGATGTTGGGAAACTACATCATGGTAGCCGCCAACCTGAGCCGTCACCCGAGGGGCTCCATCGTGAAGACTAGCTTGGGACTGGCCATTGTCTGCGACACCGGTGGCTTTGCCAGCCGGAACCCGACTCAGATTGACGTGGCCACCAACTGGTAAAAGCCGGGAATTATGATGGAAAATTCTATTTTTACCGGCAAATGTGTTAAGAGATTTCACACGAGACGAGGTGTTCTCCGCTATAATGGAGAAAATAGCGTGACAGAAAGGGGGAAGCCATGAAGATTCGGAGATGGGTCAGCTGTCTGTGCGTGGCAGCGCTGGTAATCTGCATGGCCGGATGCAGCGACTCGAAGGACGAGGACAGCGCACCGGCATCGGACGAGGGTTCGGTGCAGAACGAGGAGGAAAGCAGCCAGAAGACGGATGTGGATTTGTCGGATGTGTATGCGGCTTATGCGGTGCAGGTCCAGAATGATCAGGACAGCATCGATAATTACGACTGGCAGCGGGATGTCAGCTCGGATTTGGTGAAAATCCAGCGGCAGACGGCGCTGTGCGATATTGACGGAGATGGAGTGCCGGAGCTGTTCCTGATGGAGGCTTCCGACAAGTATGAAGCGTCTCTTCATATCTATCGCTATAACGACGGCGAAGTTTCGGAGATGGAATATACCATGGACTCCGATGAGAAGGCGTTGACGGATGTGCAGGCGGCAGCGGGCGTGAACTACGTGGTATTCACTCGGAAGACTGGGGAGTTCTGCATCTATCACACCCGTGGGGATGAATCCATCACCTATTGCTTGAACACCTACAGAGTGAAGGATGGAAAGATTGAGCTTCTGTCCCGCGTGGATAACGTCTATGGCCCGTCCAAGGACAATCCGGATGAGATTTCCGACGTATACCATCGGAACGGAAAGAAAATCAGCGAGAAGATGGGAAAGACGTTGTTCCGCAAGGCCTTCAAGGATATCGATCAGGCCATTTTGTTCAGCGGTTACGATGATACTTCCATCTGGTCTTGCTTCGATACGGAGTCGGCATTGTCCATGTCTTCGGAGAAAATGATTAAGAAATTAGAGAAAGGCGCAGAGAATTAATGGCAGAGAATTTTACTAATAATACGAACACGCAGGAGGATTTGCAGGGAATGCAGCAGGGCGTTCAGCCGAAGCTTAAGACGATGGAAGAGGCGAATTTCCGGGAACTATATCATCGCTTCCAGTACATCGAATGCCCAGAGGATATGGAATCCCTTGGCGAGTCCTTCCCAGTAATGGAGGGGGCCACCGGAATCCTCACCTATTGTTACATTGAGGAGGGCCTGGGTCTCAGCTTCTACATCCTATGCGCCGCAAAGAACGACGGAAACGTAATCGAAGCCGGCACAGACGTAACCGAGGAGATGGCTCGGGTACGCTACCGGGATGTGTGGTATCGTTCCTTTGCCGATCAGGATTCTCTGGATGTGGATTGGTCTCTATTCGAATCCATTAAGGGTTATACCAAGGAGCAGTTTGAAACCAAGGAAAAGCTCCGCCAGATGATTTACGACCTGGAACTCATCGATGGGAACCGAAATGTGGAATGCCCAGAGTACGTCAGCGTAATCGTACAGAAGGAAGGGCTGTACCCAGAATACGTCTGGGTGAAGTGCACCGGCTTCGGCAAAACCGAAATCCACGGAGAACTTCTGGAACCGCCGAAACAGGATGGCTACCAACTGAAAACCAACGACAAGATGACCTTCCAGATGGTGGAAGCAGAAGGCAAGATTTACCTGATGTGGATGCCGGAAGCGGAGTAGAGAAGTTAATATTAGGGAAGACAACGAAGAGTGCCGCACGGAAGTGCGACACTCTTCGTTGTCTTGTCACTATTAACTATTAGAACGGCGGCCATCTAGCAGTTGGCCGATCTTATTTATTGTGTTGACGGCGTGATATGTTGGTGGGAATCCATCCCAACTCCCTTATTTGCTGGAGTCATCCCACCACAAGACTCTCGAAATTCGCCGATTTTTTGATTTCTCCTGAAAAAAATGTGGTGGGATGCTACTCGGAAACCCTTATATATTCATATTGTCCCACCACCTCATTGATACACTATAAGTGAAATCCAGTATTCTTGTGGTGGGATATGTCCAAAAAGCATGGGTTTCCCGCTTTGTCCCACCAACATATCACCGCGTCAACACATTTCACGACAGATGAAGGTTTGCGTTTTGATTAAATCCTCTAGAAAAACGTAATGAACTATTTTCCTAGACTTTCGTTAACCGGCGGCCGCCTAGAGGGCGTCCGCATTAGGAGAATGAAACTACAAGTTCAATCGATTATTTCGAAATAAGATAGATTTACAGAAATTATGGGTCAATCATTTTTTTCGTGGGATTGACATTACCACGATATAGATATTGTAA
>JAUNEW010000091.1 GCA_030525365.1 Eubacteriales bacterium | reverse complement strand
CGAGAATTCCATCGAAGCCAAATCCGGAGAAGAGAATGTGGGGAATGCGGTTTCCAAGTATGGAACAAATCGGAACTATCTCCTGATTGGAGATGGGGGACGCTATGAGATGCGCGGAATAGAACTTCTTAAGAAGAATGGCGTAGAATCATCCAGAATTTATATTCTTTCGGACAACGGAAAGATGACGGGACATCTAGGTCTCACAGCCTGGGAGAAAGCCTATCCAGATTATATTGTGAAATCCTTTCAAACGAGTACCTGGTCCTTCAAAGACACCATTACAGAGCAGCAGCTTCAGAAGGACATGGCTGGAAAGCAGCTGTACACCATCATCGATGCAAGGGCCAAGGAGCAATACGATTTCGCCCATGCACCCGGGGCATGGAATGCGCCTTGCCGGGCAGGAGACAACAAGGAAAACCCGAAGAGCAGCATCCTAAGTAGAGAGGAACGGAAAGATAATTTCCAGGAAGTGGTGAAGGAGAACCCAGATGCCATCTTTGTGGTGATGTGCTACAGCGGAACCCGGTATTCCAATAACGCCAAGGAAACCCTGGTGCAGGACTACAATATTCCAGCGGAGAAAATCATCATCCAGCAAGGTGGCATGGGAAGTTGGACCGGACCGGTGATGTCGCAGCCGAAGGTGGATAAGGAGACAAAGCAGGTAACGGTGGCGGCTGTAAAGAATCCGGACCTGGATTCCGACCCAGTAAAGAAAATGTCCCATTATCTGACCCAGATAACCAGTAGCCACAGAAAGGATTCCGTTCTGGAGACTAATGTAATGTCCCCACAGCTGGCCAAGGCACTGGAAGAAGTTGGTGCGAAGAATTCCCTGGAAATTTCGGTAAAATGGGATGATTTCACGAAGAAGGGATCCGGCACAATTTCGGATACGTTAGAAGAATTCACGGTGGCAGGAGAAAGTGCCGAGTTCAACAGGGCCTCCGAACCGAATACGGAGAGAGGCTGTCTGGTCAGCCTTTCCGGATGCAGGGATGGACTCCTTCAGCCAGCAAGTTGCTCTGTTGGCGACGCGAAGTATGCGGTAAAGAAAGGGGCGCTGCCGACATCGGAGCATGAACCGACTCAGCCGAGCAACCCGGAAGAGAAGAACGTGGTATATGTCACCTTTACTGTAAAATAGAATTCATAGGGCCGGAGTCGTCCGGCTGGAGAGGGCTGTCGCAATGTGAACCGCTCCCTCCTAAGTGACAAGTTTTCATTATTTCACTTGTCTACTTAGAAGGGAGCATATCAATGCGACAGCCTCTTTTGCACAAAAATATTTAACTTTACAGATAAACATGGTAAAATTATCTGATTAAAGGTTAAAAGGAGACGAATATGGCACAGCTGTATTATCGATATAGTGCGATGAATGCGGGAAAGTCCCTGGAGATTATCAAGGTGGCCAACAACTACGAGGAGCGCGGGAAGCACGTCATGTGCCTCGTTCCGGAGGTGGACGACCGGGGGGAGAAGGGGATGATTACCTCCCGAGTGGGACTCAAAAGGCCGGCATTCGTCGTGGATGATGACACGAATATTATGAATCTTTTCATCGAAAAGAACATGCAGAAACCCATTGATTGCGTTCTAATCGACGAATGCCAGTTCCTTCGAAAGCACCATGTGCAGGAGCTGGCGGAGATTGTGGACAGCTTCGATGTGCCGGTGATGGCATACGGGCTGAAGAATGATTTCAAGAACGAGTTGTTCGAGGGATCCTATTACTTCCTGGTCTACGCGGACAAGATTGAGGAAATCAAGACCATCTGTTGGTGCGGTCGCAAAGCCACCATGGTGGCCCGAATTCAGGACGGAAAGATTATCAAGCACGGAAGTCAAATTGTCATCGGTGGCAACGACATGTACGTATCCCTCTGCCGGAAGCATTACAATGACGGGAGATTGGATGATTTCGATTGATGATCGCGCAATGGCAATGAGGAATCGGAGATGAATGTGGCATCAGAGAGAAGAGAAAACAGAATAGGCATCCGAATCATCCTCGTGAGTACGCTTGCCTTGCTCCTTTGGATGGCGGGAACGGCATCTTCCCATGCAGCGGCGAAAGCCGTTCCAGGAAACGCCACGGGGCAGATTCACGCGAAACACGGCACGGTGCTTCGGGCCAAGGCCAGTACATCCGCGAAAAAGGTCAAGAAGCTCAAGGACAATGCGAAAATTACCGTGTATTACGAGGTTTTCACCAGCAAGCGAAACACTGCCTCCCGATATCGCTGGTACTACGTGAAGGCGGGATCCAAGAAGGGATACGTCATGACCCGCCGGGTGGATGGAATCCACTACAAGGCGGTGCTTGGAAGGGCTTCCCGGAAGGTGTCTTATCGCGTGGGACCGAGGACAACGATGAAATCTAAGGGAAACCTGGCCAAGGGAAGAGTTGTGTCGGTTCGCCTACGCGCCAGGTACCGAGGTTCGGGTCAGTGGTGGGACAAGGTCCGAATCGGTGGGAAATACCGATACGTTCTGTCCGCACGGATGGACCGAGTTTCCTCTTCGGATTTCGAGGCTTATCTCAGCGCCGAAGGTTTTCCGGAAGCTTACAAGAAAAAGCTCCGGATTCTCCACAACGAGCACCCGAACTGGGTGTTCAAGGCGAAACAGACGAACCTGACTTTCGATACGGTACTCTCTCGGGAGACCCGGGACAAGGTGTCCTTGATCTACAAGAGTTACCCGAAATCGTACCGGGACAAGAGCAGCAAGAGTTACAAGAGCGGAAAGTATATTGCGAAGGAAGGATCCAGCTGGTACAATGCCAGCAAGAAGGTGGTGGCCCACTACCAGGACCCGCGAAATTTCCTGAACGATAAGAACATCTACATGTTCCTGTCTCTCAGCTATCATTCCTATCAGAAAGATGCTACGGTAAAAAAAGTTCTGGATGGAACAGAGCTTCCGAAACATGGATTTAATAGTTCGCTCTTTACTGGTGCAGGAAAGAAGTATGGAGTCAGCCCGATATTTCTGGCATCCCGTGCCAGACAGGAGACCGGTGGTGGAAGCATTGCCATCAAAGGATATAAGGTGAAGGGAAAGACGGTATACAATCCCTACAATATCGGGGCCACCTCCGGTTCCAATCCGGTAGTGAAGGGTCTTCAGTACGCTTATTCGAAGGGATGGACGACTCGGAAGAAAGCCGTATACGGCGGCGCCCAGGTAATCAGCGGAAGCTATATCGGAAAGAATCAGAACACGATATACTACCAGCGTTTCAATGTGAAGAACGGCTGGCTCATGGCGGGGACGCACCAGTACATGACCAACATCACCGCACCTTACACGGAATCCCTGTCCATGCAGAAGGCCTATCAGGCCTACGGAATTTCGGAGGAGAAACTGGTATTCGAGATTCCAATTTATCGGTCGATGCCTTCCTCCACGAAGCTTCCATAGAAAAACTTCCATAGCGAAGCATCTGCAGCGAATTCATACAAATCAAAAGCGAGAACAAAGAAGCCTCTACCGCAATTCATGCGGTGGAGACTTCTTTTCGTCAGATACAATATTAGCGGGCGCTGTCCGGATTGTACCGGGCACCTTGGCAGGTGTTTCGTTCTTTTAACCGGCGATTGATGGTATTCAGAATGGTGCGTTTTCGGTAGCTCCATTCTGGAGCCACCAGAAGACCACGCTGGGTGTCCGCCGTCAAGCGGTGAATGGTGACATCTGGCGGGATGATTTCCAGCAGATCCACCACCAGTTCGCAGTATTCTTCGATGGAGTGAAAGGGAACGTAGTCTGGCATCATGTTGTAGAGCCGGGATCCTCGGACCAGGTTGAGCATGTGAATCTTCATCCCGAAGGGGTGAATTTTGGCCACATAAGAAACAGTTTCGAACATGTCCTGGCGACTTTCTCCGGGAAGTCCTAGGATTACGTGGAGTACCGTTCGGATGCCTCGGGCTTTGAGAGCGGACATGGCCTTCTCGAACACCTCTAGGGAGTAACCGATTCCCATCATTTCGGAGGTCTTCGGGTGGATGGTCTGAAGCCCCAGTTCCACCCAGAGGAAGTGATTCTGATTGATTTCCTCCAGTAAATCCAGGACATCTTCTCCCAGGCAGTCCGGCCGGGTGGCGATGGCGATTCCGTCAATGCGGGAATCTTCCAGTGCATCGTAATATAGCTTTCGCAGGTAGGGAACCGGTGCGTAGGTGTTGGTGTGGTTCTGGAAATAAGCGATGTGCTTTGCCTCCGGCC
>JAUNEW010000090.1 GCA_030525365.1 Eubacteriales bacterium | reverse complement strand
TTTATTTATAATAATGCAATTTGAGATTTGCTTTATTCATAATTAATGTGCTATAATAAGTTGTTTTTATTGATAAATTATTGCCTGCAAAAATTAGTGAGGTTAACAAAATGGGAAGAATCAAGCAGTTTAAGAAAGTACTGGTTGCGAACCGCGGCGAAATCGCGATTCGAATCATCCGTGCGTGCAAAGAACTGGGAATTCGCTCCGTTGCGATTTACTCGGAAGAGGACAAGAATTCGCTGTTCCGCACCAAGGCGGATGAGGCCTACGAAATCGGCAAGGGAAAGAGCCCAATCGATGCCTATCTGGACATCGACGAAATCATCCGCATGGCAAAGGCAAAGGGTTGCGATGCCATCCATCCGGGATACGGATTCCTGGCAGAGAATGCCAACTTCGCCGAAGCCTGTGAGAAGAGCGGAATCGAATTCATCGGACCGACTCATGAGATGATGGATGCCCTGGGCGACAAGATTCAGTCGAAGCTGGTGGCAGAAAGCGTCGGAGTTCCAACCATTCCAGGCGTAGATAAAGCAATCTCCTCCGAAGACGAAGCGGTTGAGTTTGCCACAAAATGCGGATATCCGGTGATGCTCAAGGCAGCTGCTGGCGGTGGGGGCAGAGGTATGCGTATCGTCAGAAGCGAGGAAGAATTGGTTCCTCAGTTCCGCAGTGCCCATAACGAAGCGGTAAAGGCCTTCGGGAACGGAGATATTTTTATCGAGAAATATCTGGAGGAGCCGAAGCACATCGAGGTTCAGGTACTGGGAGATAAGTACGGAAACCTGGTGCACCTGTACGAAAGAGACTGCTCGGTACAGAGAAGACACCAGAAAGTAATCGAGTTCACACCGGCACTGTGTCTGACCGATGCCCAGAGAGAGGCCATCTGTAATGACGCCCTCAAGCTGGCAAAGGCAGTGGATTACCGCAGTGCAGGTACCTGTGAGTTCTTGCTGGACAAGAGCGGAAACCACTATTTCATCGAGATGAACACCCGTGTTCAGGTAGAACACACCGTATCGGAGCTGGTAACCGGCATCGATATCGTGCAGGATATGATTCTGATTGCGGAAGGATATGCTCTGGATTCTGAGAAAATTAACATCAAGTCCCAGAAGGATGTTTCCACCAATGGATATGCCATCCAGTGCCGTATTACTACCGAAGATCCGGCGAACAATTTCGCACCGGATACCGGTACCATCAGTATGTACCGTTCCGCAGCTGGATTTGGAATCCGTCTGGATGGCGGAAATGGTTTTACCGGTTCGGAAATTTCGCCATACTACGACAGTCTTCTGGTAAAAGTATGCTCGCATGCCAGAAGCTTCGACGATGCCATTAACAAGGCGGTTCGTGCACTGACCGAAATGCGGATTGAAGGGGTAAAGACCAACATCGGATTCCTGCTGAACGTGCTGAACCATCCGACTTTCCGTGCCGGAAACTGCAACACCGGATTCATCGGCGATAATCCGGAACTTCTGAACATCCGTGCGGTCACCAACAAGGAACTGCAGGTGCTGGAGTTCTTGGGTGAGAAATACGTCAACGAAACCAAGGGGGTTCGTGCGGACTACAACATTCCGGTGGTTCCGAAAGTGGATGAATCCAAGATTCCTACCTTCCGTGGCACGAAGCAGCTGCTGGATGAGAAGGGTCCGAAGGCTGTGGCAGACTGGGCACTGAACCAGAAGAAACTGCTTCTTACAGATACCTCTTTCCGTGATGCACAGCAGTCTCTGATTGCAACACGGATGAGAACCAAGGATCTGGAGAAAATTGCACCGGCTATGGCTACCTATGGAAAGGATTTCTTCTCCTTCGAAATGTGGGGCGGCGCTACTTTCGACGTAGCCATGCGTTTCCTGGGTGAGGATCCATGGGAAAGACTGGAGACCTTGAGAGAACAGATTCCGAACGTTCTGTTCCAGATGCTCTTCCGTGGCGCCAACGCAGTCGGCTACCGGAACTATCCGGACAACACCATCCGGAAGTTCATTCAGCAGTCGGCGAAGTCCGGCATTGACGTATTCCGTATCTTCGATTCTCTGAACTGGATCAAGGGCATGGAAATCGCCATCGACGAGACATTGAACCAGGGCAAGATTGCCGAAGCTTCCATGTGTTACACCGGCGATATTTTGGATGAAGGCAGAGAGAAGTACAACCTCAAGTACTATGTCAACATGGCAAAAGAACTGGAGAAGAGAGGGGCACATATCATTGCCATCAAGGATATGTCCGGCCTTCTGAAGCCAGTTGCGGCAGAGAAGCTGGTTCGTGCGCTGAAGAACGAAGTCACCGTTCCGATTCACCTGCACACCCACGATACTTCCGGCAACGGCGTAGCAACGGTTCTGATGGCCGCTTCCGCAGGTCTGGATATTGCGGACGCAGCATTCAACAGTATGTCTGGACTGACATCTCAGCCGGCGCTGAACTCCATTGTTGCCGCACTGGAAAGCTCTGATCGAGACACGGGAATGGATCAGAGAGGCCTTCAGAGAATTTCCGATTACTGGGTAGACGTTCGTCCAGTATACAGCCAGTTCGAGTCGGATTTGAAGTCCACCACCGCAGAAATCTACCGTCTGGAGATTCCGGGAGGACAGTACTCCAACTTGAAGCCACAGGTGGAAAGCTTTGGAATCGGTCACCGCTTCGACGACGTGAAGGATATGTATGTGGAAGTGAACAAGATGTTCGGCGATATCATCAAGGTTACACCGTCCTCGAAGGTAGTAGGCGATATGGCAATCTTCATGGTTCGAAATGACCTTACGCCGGAGAATATTGTGGAAAAAGGAAAGGACTTCGACTTCCCAGATTCCGTAGTATCCTACTTCGAGGGTATGATTGGTCAGCCAGAAGGCGGCTTCCCAGAAGACCTGCAGAAGGTGGTTCTGAAGGGAAGAAAGCCGATTACCTGCAGACCGGGCGAGCTTCTGGAAGATGACGATTACGATGAATTCAAGCGTCACATCGTGGAGGACCTGGGTCTGGAAGGTACCGAGCAGCAGCAGCTGAGCTATGCAATCTACAGCAAGGTATTCGACGAATATGTCAAAGCCCTCAAGACCAAGGGGAACTTCCGGAACATGGGTTCCGATGTGTTCTTCCACGGCATTGCGCTAGGACAGACGGCGGAAATCACTCTGACCGAAGGACAGACCATGGTAATCACTCTGGAGAGTGTCAGCGCGCCGAATGCAGAGGGAATGAGAGATCTTACTTTTACCATCAACGGAAACCGCAGAGTAATCTCTGTCAAGGACAAACAGGCGCTGACTACGTCGGTTCAGGATGGAAGTATGATTCAGTATGCTAGCGAGGACGATCCGGATGAAATCGGTGCAAACATTCCAGGAACTATCGTGAAGGTGGTTAAGAAGGCCGGCGATGCGGTGAAGAAAGGGGAGCCGATTGCGGTTATTGAAGCCATGAAGATGGAGACCAACGTTCTGGCACCGAGAGATGGCGTAATCGAGAAGATTTACGTCAAGGAAGCGGACAGTGTGAAATCCGGTCAGCTAATTGCTACATTAGAAACACTTGAGAATACAGAAGAAAAATAATATAATAGCACGAGTAGGGTAAGAGATTAGAGACTATCGGTATTTTTCACAAGGTGAAAGGAGAACATGAACTAATGAAAAGGATTCTGGTAATCAACCCTGGTGCAACTTCCACTAAGATTGCAGTCTACGAGGATGAGAATGAAGTAATGCGCGTGGGTATTGACCACGATGCGGCAGAGATGGATAAGTACGACAAAATCGTTGATCAGATGCCATTCCGTCGCGACATCATTCTGAAGACTCTGGAGGAGAAGGGATTCAAGCTTTCGGATTTCGATGCAATCTGCGGAAGAGGCGGTCTCTTAAAGCACATTCCGTCTGGCACATATAAGGTTACAGATGCAGTAATCGAAGACATCAAGCATCCACCTTATGGTGAGCATGCTGCAAACCTGGGTTCCTACATATCCAAGGAACTGGCAGATCAGGTTGGCATTCCGGCATTCTTCGTGGATCCGGTTGCAGTTGATGAGCTGGAAGATGTGGCTCGCTACTCCGGACTGAAGGGAATGGAAAGACAGAGCTTCTGGCACGCACTGAATCAGAAAGCAGTATGCCGTGAGGCGGCAAAGCAGATTGGCAAGCCTTATGAAGAACTGAACCTGATTGGTGTTCATCTGGGTGGCGGTGTATCCGTTGCAGCACACAAGCACGGAAAGACCATCGACCTGAACAACGTTAA
>JAUNEW010000089.1 GCA_030525365.1 Eubacteriales bacterium | reverse complement strand
CCGCTGTGGTTCCCGCCGGAGTTTCCACCGCTGCTGTTACCGCCGCTGGAGTTACCACCAGAATTGTCACCGGTGTTATCACCACCGCTACTACTGCTTCCGGAATGGGATTTCGGCTTAGTGCTCGGCGTGTAGCTTCTTCTTCCATAGCTTGTGCCGGAGGAAGAATTGTAAGAGGATCCGGAATTTCCTTCCGTTCCTTTCACGTAGTATTCACCGTTCTTCTCAACTACATCGGATGGCTTAGATGGATAGGTTCCTTCTTTTGCCGCACTGATGTTGTTCATGATTCTTCCCCAGAGCGCTGCAGCACCGGAAGAATCGGAGGTCAGCTGGATGTTGTAATCCGTTCCAATCCACAAGGTCGCTGCGTAGTTCGGCGTAAATCCATCGAACCAGATATCGTAGTTATTAGATGTGGTTCCAGTCTTACCACCGGCCTGTACGCCGGACAATGCGGCTGCAGTACCGGTACCCTGGGTTACAACGGATTTCATCATATCTGTCAGAATGTAGGCCACGCCCTCGTCCAGTACTTTGTGAGACTTGGATTCGGAGGTGAGAAGCAGGTTGCCGTTTCGATCCAGCACCTTCTTATATGCCACGGATGTCTGACGGACGCCGCCGTTCGGGATTGCTGCGTAGGCCTGGGCCATTTCCAGTGGTGTGACACCTTCGGTGAGACCGCCCAGCGCCAGTGCTGCTGCGTTCTCATCGTTGTTATCTCCATCTCGGTTCAGCGTGGTGATTCCGAATTTTTCTACCATATTGGCGGAATACTTGGAACCTACCTGAAGGAATATTTTTACCGCGCAGACGTTGGAGGAAAGCTGCATGGCTCTTCTCATGGATACACGGCCTCTATAGCCACCATAGGAGTTGGTCGGCCAGGTCTTTCCTTCGAACTTGATTGGCTCGTCCACGATGGTGGAGCCAGCTGTCATGTAATCTCCATAGTAGTTGGTGCCCTGTGTATCATTGTGATAGTTCGTGTACTGGTATTTCTCGTCCTTCTGGAGGTAGTCGTAACTCTTCTGAAGGGCGGCACCGTATACTGCCAGCGGTTTGATGGAGGATCCCGGCTGACGTGGGTTCAGCGCACGGTTGTAAAGGCCGCTGCCTTTGACGCCGCGGCCACCGATCATGGCTTTGATCTCACCGGTACCCACCTCGGTGATGACCATCGCTCCCTGAGGCTGGATGACTTTGTCCGCCATGGTGATGGCAGCATCCTTGATGACCCAGTTGCTTCCGGACTTCTTAATCATGTTCGGATTCTTCTTGAGGTAATCTGCGGAAATGATAACATTTCCCTTGGAATCCAGTTTCTTATCGGCTGCAGGAACATTCACGTATCCTGTCGGGTAGATGTAGAAGCTGCCGTTCTCCGAAGTGTAGGACGGCTTCAGCTCGATGCTGTAGTCCGTGCCGCTGTCCACTGTGGTCTCGTAGATGTTCAGTCGCTTATTCTTCTTGAGGGTCAGGGAGCCATCGGAATTCTCCTTGACTTCGCTGCTCTTTAGCGTCATGTCACCCTTGCTGTTCACCAGGTTGCTGTGCTTGTACAGCGAAATCGCTCCTGCATCGGTAACAACGTTGCCGCTTCCATCGGTGCTTACGTTGTACAGGGATGGGAAATTGCTGGAGTTGGCAAAGGCATCGTCCACCGTCTTCTGGGCTTCCGAATCCATGGTGGAGTAAATCTTAAGGCCACCGCTGTAGACCATGTTTTGTGCGGTTTCCTCATCCATGTTGTATTCCTTCTTCAGATCCTTGATAATCTCATCCGCCATGTAGTCCTTGAAGTAGGTAGATGTGCTGTCCGAAGAAGTCTTGATGGTCGGGTTAATGAAGCTGGTCAGCTTCTTGTTCTTGTTTCGCTGATACTGCTTCCCGGTGATATAACCCTGATCCTTCATTAGCTGAAGGCAAAGCTGCCTACGGGACTTCGCAATATCGTTGGCGTAGTATTTGGTACCGTTCACCGTAATCTTGGTCATATCCGATGTGGCATCGGTGGTGCTGGTATCCTTAATCAGGGCGTAAGTGTCCGGGGACTGAGGCATGGCCGCCAGTGCCGCACATTCTACCAGACTTAAATCCTTCACATCCTTGGAAAAGTAGCATTTCGAGGCCGCTTCAATTCCGTAGTTTCCGTAGCCGTAGTAGATGCTGTTCAGGTACGCGGTAACGATTTCTTCTTTGGACAGTGCGTGCTCAATCCGCGCCGCATACCACATCTCGATGATTTTACGCCGCAGACTTCGTTGACTCATGATATCCGGAAGGTATACATTTCGCGCCAACTGCTGAGTCAGGGTACTGGTTCCGCTGATGCCGCCTCCTCCGGTAAAGGACTGGAGAACCGCACCAATCATACGCTTCCAGTTGAATCCGTGGTGATCCCAGAAGGTCTTATCTTCTAGCGCCACGATGGCGTTCACCATGTTCTTCGGAATCTGGTCATATTTGACAATGGTTCGCTGCTGACCGCTGCTGACGGTATCCACCTTCTGTCCGTCGTCATCGTATACGATGGAGTCCGTGGAGATGGAATCGTAAATATTCTTCGGGTCAATGCTCGGTGCCGTAATGATAACCAAGGCCGTATACAGAATTCCC
Source organism: Eubacteriales bacterium (assembly GCA_030525365.1). Taxonomy (GTDB): domain Bacteria; phylum Bacillota; class Clostridia; order Peptostreptococcales; family Anaerovoracaceae; genus Mogibacterium_A. The sequence continues at coordinate 1,667 of JAUNEW010000089.1, read as the reverse complement.
AGGGAAACCAGGGTGGCTACCGTACGTCTTCCGAATTTGAAAATCTTCTTCTTGCGGGAAAGGGGATTTCCATCCTTGTCCACCCAGTGATTCGGATTCAGGTCGTAGAGGAAAGCATCCACCTTCGGGTGCTTGTCTCGGAAGTTATAGAACTTCTCCTGAATGCTTCCGGCTTTCACATTGGGACGAGGTTTCCGTGGCACTTCCGATTTGTGATTCGGCTGTTTGCCGGACGCCTTTTTCTTCCGGCCAAAATTAAATTTCTTCTTGACGGACTCCTCCGTTGAGGCGGAGTGTTTGTCGGAATTGTCGTTCATCCCTCCCATGAATTCCTGTTCAAAGGAAGCGATGTCGTCGAACAAATCGCTCTGACCGGAGGTTCTGCTGGAAGAAGAACTGCGTGGATTGGTTACAGACGGTCTGTTCGACCGCCCGGAGGGCAGAGGATTGGCGTCGGCTTTTTTTACCGAGTTCCGATCAATGACCGTCGTCTTGTCGGAAGCGGACTTCGGGGTTACCGAATCCTTCCGGAGGCTTTCCTCTGCCATTCGGCGGGCGGCCTTCTCTCTTTCCAGCTTCTCCCTTGCCATCTGCTTGGCAAGTTTCTGCATTAATTCATATTCATCTTGTCTCTTGTCACTCATAGTCTATATCCTTTACATGTTTGTACATAAAAGCTGATGTTATTTTACCATGCCGAAAAGCAGAACTCAAAGCAATACACTCTATTTCCAGATAAACTTCAAAAAAATACAATCAAATTGGGAAGATATACATTCAACCTATATCTCGTGATAGAAATTCGGTTGTTTCGCCTGAATTGAAATCACTGGGTGGTCAGAGTATAATTATTTTTACTGACTACAACAGAAAGGGTTAATGTGTATGAGCAATTATGATTTAGAAACCAAGTGTATCCACTCCGGATACACGCCGACCAAGGGAGAGCCTTGCGCCATTCCAATCTACCAGAGCACGACGTATAAGTACGATACCACCGATGAGATGGGGCAGCTGTTCGACCTGCAGGCCGAGGGTTACTTCTATACGAGACTGCAGAATCCGACCAACGATGCGGTTGCAGCGAAGATTGCAGATCTGGAAGGCGGTGTGGCTGCCATTCTGACTTCTTCGGGTCAGGCCGCCAACTTCTATGCGGTGTTCAATATCTGCGAAGCAGGAGACCACGTGGTGGCGGCTTCCACAATCTACGGTGGAACCTTCAACCTGCTAGCAGTGACCTTCAAGAAGCTGGGGATTGACTGCACCTTCGTGGATACGGATGCCTCCGAGGAGGAGATCGCAGCGGCTTTCCAGCCAAATACTAAGGCGGTATTCGCAGAGACCATCGCGAACCCCGCGCTGGTGATTCTGGATATTGAGAAATTCGCCAAAGTTGCCCATGAACACGGAGTACCGCTCATCGTGGACAACACTTTCCCAACTCCGGTGAACTGCCGTCCGTTTGAATGGGGTGCCGATATTGTGACCCATTCCACCACCAAGTACATGGATGGACATGCGGTACAGGTAGGCGGTGCCATTGTGGACAGCGGGAACTTCGACTGGGAAAAGCACGGCCACAAGTATCATGGCCTGACGGAACCGGATGAATCCTACCACGGAATTATCTACACCCAGCAGTTCGGAAAGAAGGCCTACATCAC
>JAUNEW010000088.1 GCA_030525365.1 Eubacteriales bacterium | reverse complement strand
CGCCCACTCTTTCGTTTGTATTTGGATTTTTCCGGAGGAGTAATGGCAAAAGTAGATGTAATCGGCCGTGTGCAGGAGCTTCTTGCAGAGTTTATCAGCGGCAAAGACTTAGAGATTTACAACGTGGAATACCGGAAGGAAGGCCCGGAATGGAAGCTTCGGGTGTACCTTGACAAGCCGGAGGATAGCGAAACGGAATTTGTCAACATTGAGGAGTGCGAAGAGGTGAATCGGTATCTCAGCGATAAGCTGGATGAGATTGAACTGATTGATCGGAAATACACCATCGAGGTTTCATCTCCGGGAATGGATCGGGAACTGATTCACGATAAGGACTTCCAGCGGTTCGCAGGACGAGTTGTGGAGGTTCGCCTGTATGAGCCGTTGAACGGACAGAAGAATTTCGAAGCGGTTCTTCTGGGACGGACAGAAGAAGATGTGATTCAATTAGACGTTGACGGGGAGAGAATGGAAATCCCACACAAGAAGATTTCCAAGATCAACCTTGCAGTTATATTTTAGGAGGATGAGATGAACAAGGAGTTTCTACTGGCACTCGATGAACTGGAGCGCGAAAGAAATATTTCCAAGGAAGAAATCATTGATGCGATTCAGAAAGCGGTGAAAACCACTTACGAGAGAAATTATGGAAAAGATCAGAAGGTTGATGTGGTCATTGACCAGGAAAGCGGCGAGGTCCGTGTACTTGTTAGCAAACAGGTCGTGGAAGAGGTAATGGATGACTCCGTCGAGGTATCCCTGGAAGAGGCGAGATCTTATGATGAACGGTATGATATTGGAGACGAGATTCAGTATCAGATTGATCCGAAGGACTTCGGACGGATTGCGGCACAGACGGCGAAACAGGTGGTAGTACAGAGCATCCGTGAGGCGGAGAGAAAGAATATTTACAACCAGTTTATCGACCGCAAGGAGCAGCTGATTACTGGACGAGTAGAAAGAGTTACGGAGAACCGAGTATTCCTGTCTGTAGAGAATACGGAGTGTTCCCTGTCCAAAGCTGAGCAGGTGAACGGAGAAGTTCTGCATCAGGGCGACTATGTCAAGCTGTATCTGATGGATGTAAAAGAAAATCAGAAGGGAACTCAGCTTCTGGTTTCCCGCTCCCATCCGGGACTGGTTCGGGAACTCTTCAAATTGGAGATTCCGGAAATTGCCGATGGCATTGTGGAAATCAAGAACGTTGCCAGAGAAGCGGGATCCCGCACGAAGATTGCGGTATATTCCCACGATGAGAATGTGGATCCAGTCGGCGCATGCGTGGGGAACAGAGGAACTCGTGTGCAGGCGATTGTGGACGAGCTGAATGACGAAAAGATTGATATCATCGAATGGAGTGATGATCCGGCTGTTCTAATCAGTAATGTACTTCGCCCAGCGGCTGTGGAAGCGGTATATGTAGACGAAGACAACGAAACTGCTATTGCGGTAGTTCCGGAACAGCAGCTTTCTCTGGCCATCGGTAAGTCGGGACAGAACGTTCGTCTGGCAGCGAAGGTCAGCAAGTGGAAGATTGATATCAAGAGCAAGGCTCAGCTGGAAGAGAGCGGCTTCGATTTTGACGAATACGATGATGAAGATGAAACGGCTGAGATTCCAGAAGTTGAAAAAACAATAGCGGAAGCATCGGAAGAAACCGAGGAATAGTAGAGGTCTGCATGAAAGATCACAGAATTCCAATGCGGCGATGCATTGGATGCAGGGAATCCTTTCCGCAGAATACGCTCATTCGAATGAGCCTGTGGGATGAGGAGATTCACGTGAGCCGGAATGGAAAAACCCCGGGGCGTGGCGTGTACCTCTGCAAGAATCCGAAATGCATCGAAAAGGCACGAAAGAGCAATGCATTGCAGCGAAATTATAAGAGACAAATAGGACAGATAATAACGGATACCGCGTTCGATGAGGCGTTGGCATCTGTGAAGGAGGTAGTGAATGGGGAAGAAAGTATCTGATATTATGACAGAACTTGGCGTTACCTATGAGGAACTGAAGAAAAATGCGGACAAGATGGGAATCAAAGTCTCCAGCGAGAAGAGCAGCATGGAGGACAATGATGCGAACCGTATCATCAGCACCATCAATATGCTGAAAGGAAATGATCGTCCGGAGAAGCGTTCCAACAAGCCGAAGATTAAGGCGACACCGATTATCAGCAAGCCGGCTGCAAAGCCAGTGGCGAAAGCAGAACCGGTGAAGAAAGAGGAAGCGACCAAGGAAACCGAGAAATCGGAGAAGAAAGAGGACAAGAAGGAAGAGCCAAAGAAGCGGATTGGATTGAAAATTGTAAAGACCGCCGCAGAAGTGGCTGCAGAGGAATCTGCTGCAAAGGAAGAAAAGGCTGCCAAGAAAGCGTCGAAGACCGAAAAGTCGGAGAAGGTCGAGAAGGCCGAGAAGAAATCTGCTGCTCCAAAGAAAGAAAAGTCAGAGAAGAAAGCAGACAAGAAAGCCGAGAAGGCACCGAAGGCTGAGAAGACTTCCGAAGAGAAGGCGGAGAAAAAGCCAGAGAAGAAGGAAGAATATGTGAACGCACCGAACAAGCCGATGCGATTCAAGAAGATTTTTGACGCTTCCAAGGCACCACAGCCAAGCAACGACAATGCGGGCTCTGGCAAATCCGAAGGCGGCAGAAAGAAGAACGGAAAGAACGACGGTCATGGCAGAAAGAACCGAGACGATAAGGACCGCAAGGATGGAAATCGTCGCGGCAATGAGAACCGTAACGATCGTCCGGCAAGAAGAGGCGGCGCAGCAGCAGAAGCGGCACCGATGGAAACCGGTAAGTCCGGCAAGGGCAAGAGCAAGAAGTTCTTCGACCACAATAAGGATAAGAACGATGACCGGAATCGCTCCGATCGTCACAATGGAAAACACAACCGTCACGAAGGAAACGGCGGCGGAAAGAACTCCAGATATTTCGACGACAATTCTCTGGAGAAGCAGACCAGACACAAGAAGAAGAAAGCTCCGAAGAATGTGGAGCCAGAGGTAAGCATCGAGGAGACTCTGCCAGAAGGCACCATTGCGGTAACCGTTCCGATTACCGTAGCCGGCCTTGCAGAACAGGCGGAAATCTCGTCCACTTCCATCATCATGTCCCTGATGAAGATGGGTATCATGGCAACAATGAACCAGACCATCGATAAGGACGTGGTTGAAATGCTGGCTGATGACCTGGGAATCAGTGTTGTGGTTACAGAAGAAGTAGAGGAAGAACCAGAACCAGGTCTGGATCTCCACGAAGATGCAGAAAGCGAACTGAAACCGAGAGCACCAATCATCACCGTTATGGGTCACGTTGACCACGGTAAAACATCCCTGCTGGATGCCATCCGTAACACCAACGTAACTGCAGGAGAGTCCGGCGGAATTACGCAGCATATTGGTGCTTCAGAGGTTACCATTAACGGAAAGAAGATTGTCTTCCTGGATACACCGGGACACGAAGCCTTCACCACCATGCGTGCGCGTGGTGCGCAGATTACGGATATTGCCGTACTGGTTGTTGCCGCAGACGACAGCGTTAAGCCACAGACCATCGAGTCCATCAGCCACGCAAAGGCAGCAAATGTGCCGATTATCGTTGCAATCAATAAGATGGATAAGCCAGGTGCAAATCCAGATAAGGTTAAGAAAGATCTGGCAGACAACGGAATTCTGGTGGAAGACTGGGGCGGTGACGTTATCAGCGTACCGGTATCTGCAAAGAAGGGTGAGGGAATCACCGACCTGCTGGAGATGATTCTGCTGGAGGCAGAGATGCTGGAACTGAAGGCAAACCCAGATCGTCTGGCTATGGGTACCGTTATCGAGGCAAGACTGGATAAGGCAAGAGGTCCGATTGCCACACTGCTGGTAATGAACGGAACACTGAAGACGGGACAGAGCCTGGTTGCCGGTACATGCTCCGGTAAGATCCGTGTAATGACCAACTTCAAGGGAGACAAGATCCGTAAGGCCGGTCCGGCTACTGCCGTAGAAGTTCTGGGCCTGTCGGATGTTCCAATGGCCGGAGACTCCTTCAATGCCGTTAAGGATGACAAGGTTGCCAGAGAGATTGCAACCAGCCGTGCGGAGAAGATGAGAGAAGATGTACTGGCAAAGAACGCCAGCATGACACTGGACAAGCTGTTCTCCCAGATTCAGGAGGGCGAGGCCAAGGAACTGAACCTGATCATCAAGGCCGATGTACAGGGTTCTGTAGGCGCCATCATTTCTTCCCTGGAGAAGCTGGATACGCCAGATGTACGCATCAACGTTATCCACTCCGGTGTGGGTACCGTCACCGAGTCGGATGTAATGCTGGCAGAGACATCCAATGCCATCATCATCGGATTCAACGT
>JAUNEW010000001.1:70309-73703 GCA_030525365.1 Eubacteriales bacterium | reverse complement strand
ATAAATCCAGAGTCCCAGCCAGTAGTTGGAGAAAAGAATGACCCCGTTTCGGATTTCTCCGGTGGGTAGGAATCGCCCGACGATAATAGTAGAGCAGCATGCCACAATCACGGCACACAGAATCACCAGATTTCGGCGCCGCCTTCCTGTAACGAACTTCAGTCCCAAGTGGAAGTGCCACATGGTGTACACCAGAAACACCAGAAATACTCCCAACATGAACCATTTAAACATAAATTTCCATCCTTTCGATTGAAATATCACTTCACTTTTTCGACGCCACCAGACTGCAACATTTCCTCATTTTGCACATCCGTAACGGTAAGGATTTCACCCTCCACCCGAAAACGGACATCATACTCTGCGAACCGCAGTCCGTACACATAATCCGGCTTCTTCTCATAAGCCGCCCGGGGATCCTGCTCCAGCACACCTAGAAGGGGTTTTCGTTTCTCTTCCGCCACTTGATTCATCAAATTCTCTGGGAACTCCACCTCCAGAAATTTCCGATCCGGCACCGAGAACCCGGAACCAGCGCCCGGATGGGAGTCCGAGTATTCACTATAAGGTTTGATATCGTAGATAGGAGTTCCATCCAACAGGTCTGCACCGCCTACAATCAGCAGCGGATGGCCGGACTTGTCCGTCTGAACGTCTAATAGTTTTACACTGGAAAGCCCCAAGCCGCTGGGACGAAAAGGAGATCGAGTGGCGAATACGCCCTTCTTCTCTTTTCCGCCCAGCCGGGGTGGACGCACCAACCCGGACCACTTCGGAACGGAATTTCCCCTCTCATCTTCCTGCCAATTTCTAGAAAAGCCAAAAATCAGCCACAGGTACTCGAAGTCCTCAATTCCCCGAATCACATCGGGATTTCGAAATTCGTCCAAGAACTCAATGGTCCCAGTAAGACCTTCCACCAGCCCTGGCTGTCTTGGAATTCCGAACTTCTCTTTGAAATCCGTGTGAATCCTGGCTACCGGCCGAAGTCGAAGCAGGTCCTTCTCTCTATCGGAACAGCACATGGAGCACCTTCCCGTAAATTTCTTTGTAAGGCTGATACCGCATCGGCAAATCCAGCCAGGTCTTCTTGTCTACGATTCCCTTGTAGTGGGAGAAGGTATCGAATCCCCACTTTCCGTGGTAGCTTCCAATGCCACTGTCTCCGACGCCGCCAAATCCCAGCTTGTTGGTGGCGATGTGGATGATGGTATCGTTCACGCAGCCGCCACCGAAACGGCACCGAGATAGGAAGTATTCCGCCACTTTCTTCTTGCCAGTAAAAACATAGAACGCCAAGGGATGAGGCTGCCGGTTCAATGTCTGTACCGCTTCCTCTGTAGACGAATAGGTGAGAATCGGCATAATCGGTCCGAAAATCTCTTCCCCCATCACCGGATCTGACCACTCTACGCCGTCCATAATAGTGGGCTCAATCTGAAGGGTATCCGGGTTGGAGCCCCCGCCCAACACTACCTTCTCTGGCTGAATCAGGCCCTTCAGACGCTGAAAGTGTTTCTCGTTGATAATCTTTCCGTAATCTGGATTCTGCAGGGGCTGGCTAGTATACTGACGAATGGTTTCCTTCTTCAGCGCCTCCACCAACTCTTCCTTCACTGATTCATGGCAATAGATGTAGTCTGGTGCCACGCAGGTCTGGCCCACATTCATGAACTTACCGAAGACAATACGGCGTGCGGCCAGTGGAATATTAGCGGTTTTGTCCACGATGCAGGGACTCTTTCCCCCCATCTCCAAAGCAAATGGGGTCAGGTGCTCTGCCGACTTCTGCATCACAAGCTTTCCCACGGTGGTGCCCCCGGTGAAGAAGATAAAGTCAAACTTCTCATCCAGCAAATACTGGTTCTCCTGTCTTCCTCCGGTAACCACTGCCACGTAGTCTTCCGGGAAGCATGCGTTGATGATTTTCTGAATCACCCGGCTGGTCTCCTTGGAATACGCACTTGGTTTTACCATGGCGGTGTTTCCCGCTGCCAAGGCATCCACCAGGGGATCCATGGTGAGCAGGAATGGATAATTCCAAGGGCTCATAATCAGCACTGTTCCCAGCGGCGCTGGCTTGGCAAAGCTACGGGACTGGAACTGAGCCAGTGGCGTCCTCACCCGCCTTTCCTTCGCAAACTTTGGCGTATGACGAATCATGTAGCTAATTTCGTCATATACCATGCCGATTTCGCACATGAAGCTCTCGTATGCACTCTTTCCCAGGTCTGCCTGCAGCGCCCGGCAAAGCTCATCCTCATATCGCTTTATGCCTACCTTCAAGGTCTTAAGTGCGGAAATTCGATGCTTCACATCCAGAGTCTTTCCGCTTAAGAAATACTGATTCTGCAAATCCCTGATTCGGATTATTTCGGAACGTTCCATAGTGTTACCTCTTCTTGATATTTCTAGATAAATTTTTCATTTGCCAATTCCCTTGCAAAATGCCTACCGGAATGGTATTTTAATGTATTATAGATAATTATACCATGATTCTGTGATATAATGTGTGCATATAAAGATATTGAAGGGAGCATTTGAGACACATGCCTAAGAAAGTACTGGTCGCTATGTCCGGTGGTGTGGACAGCAGCGTGGCTGCATACCTTATCCGGGAACAAGGATACGAAACCACCGGTGTCACCATGCGGCTCTATGATAACGAAACCATCGGCCTCAGCAGTGCCAAGACCTGCTGCAGTCTGGAAAGCATTAACGATGCGGTCAGCGTAGCCAACAAGCTGGATATCTACTACCTGGTCTATGACTTCCGGGCAGAGTTCGAGAAGGAGGTTATCCAGCGATTCATCGATGCCTATGAGCACGGCCGGACGCCAAATCCTTGCATCGAATGCAACCGCTACTTGAAATTCGACCACCTGTATGCGGCGGGAAAAGAAATTGATCAGGATTACATCGCCACCGGCCACTACGCCATCATCGAGAAGGATCACGCCACGGATCGCTATCTTCTGAAGAAGTCCGTGGATCTCAGCAAGGATCAGAGCTACGTTCTCTATTCCCTGACCCAGGATCAGCTCTCCCGCACCCTCTTCCCGCTGGGCGGTCTTCACAAGACGGAAACCCGCCGGATTGCGGAAGAGCAGGGATTCATCAACGCAGCCAAGCACGACAGCCAGGACATCTGCTTCATTCCAGACGGAGATTACGCCGGATTCATTGAGCAGTACACGAACCGGAAATACCCATCCGGACATTTTGTGGATCAAGAGGGAAACGTACTGGGCGAACACAAGGGCATCATCCACTACACCATCGGTCAGCGAAAAGGACTGGGCTTAGCACTCAAAAAGCCGATGTACGTGCAGCGGCTGGATATGGACCAGAATCAGGTGGTTCTGGGAGATAATCAGGATTTGTTCACCCGAGA
>JAUNEW010000001.1:7259-70209 GCA_030525365.1 Eubacteriales bacterium | reverse complement strand
ATATGGACCAGAATCAGGTGGTTCTGGGAGATAATCAGGATTTGTTCACCCGAGAGTTCGACGCAGGCGAGTTCAATTGGATTGCCATGGATCCACCGACCGGGGACATCCGGGCCAAGGCGCGCATCCGCTATAAGCACAAAGAGGCCGATGCCACCATCGTACCGACGGGCCAAGGCACGGCCCACATCATTTTCGATGAGCCGCAGCGGGCCATCACCAGCGGTCAGTCCGTCGTCCTCTACGACGGAGATTATGTGGTAGGTGGCGGAACCATTCTGTAGCCTTTCGAAACGGCCGCCTTGCCGGAAATCTGATACGAGAAAAAGCTGTTTTTAGCGAATCCGCTAAAAACAGCTTTTTGAATGCCGGTGTTTCCGATGAACCTTAGAATCCCTCTTCCAGAGTTCTTTCAATCATGGCTTTGTAATCTTCTTTTACCGATGTAGGCGCTACAATCCGAATTCCTCCGTTGAACCGGAATATCCAAGAATAGAAATTTGGACTCAGGGATACATCTACAATGGCCAGGAAATGCCCCTCGTCTACAATCGTAGTGGTGACCTCCTTGCCAAATCGATCGATAACGTACTTCATCAGGGAGTTCTGACACCGGAGGGTGACTTTCGCCTCTTTGCCTCGGAACATCTCGAAAATCTTCCGGTTGTACTCATCACCGTCCCAGTCCGCCGGCTTCTGAGCACTCTTCTCTTCCAGCTCCTGCACCTGCTTCATCCGATCAATGCGGAAGGAGGAGATGTTCTGGTGCTTGTCCGACCAACCGATAACATAGTAGAATCCGTCATTCCAGAAAGTTTCGTAAGGACTTAGACGATACACTTCACCATTTCCTCGAAGCACCTGTTCCTTCCGAGCATTGTACTCGTAGTACTGGAATTCAATCATGTGCTCCTGGCTGATGGCAGTCTGAATAATATCGATGTTGTAGTAGATATACTCATTAGCAGCCTTAACGGTGGCATTCTGGGCATACCTTCTTGCCAGTTCCTCCCGCTGACTAACGGAAACAAAGCTCTCTAGCTTTTCAATCAGTTTCCGACTCTTCTTCTCCGTGATGAACTTGGCCGAGGATACGGCGTCAATCAGCAGATTCAGTTCCGATTTCTCGAAAGTCCGGCTGCCCCAGAAATACCGATTCGGCTTTCCCCGCACCTCAATAATGTCATAAGGAGAATTTTCATCTGATAGAAATTCCAAATCCGTCATCAACGTCTTTCGGTTCGTGGGAATGCCATTTTCCGTCAGCATCTCCATTAAATCCGGTGTGGATACCGGATGATCTTCGTCCGTCATATTATAAAGATATCGAAGCAACACAATCAGCCGCTTCCTGGTTAAATTCACTGAGTCCCCCATATATTCCTCACTATCTATCTTTCCATTAACCGATTAATCCGATCCAATCTTGCCACCATCTGTCTCACATTATCCGGAGAGGTAGCCAGGTTCACCCGAATGAAATTCTCGTACTTATTCCGGCCGAACCATTCACCCAGGTCCACTGCCAGATTACATACATCCCGAAGGGTCCGCTCGGTATCTAAATCTTCCAGATATGCACCGAGATCCACCCATGCCAGGTAGGTTCCCTCCAGCGGTGACACCACTGCCTCTGGAAGTTTCTGCTTCAGCCCTTTCTGGAGAATCTGGTAATTATCGTAAATCAGCTGGTTCAGCTGTGCTAGCCATTCGCTCCCTTCACGGAATGCGGCCTCGTAAGCAATGTAACCAAAGCTGCTTCCGTTCTGTACCTTGATTTTCCGAGTCATGGCATCAAACTTCGCCCGAAGTGCATCGTTCGGAATGATTGCCATGGCGTTCTGGCAAGCCGCCAGGTTAAACGTCTTCGAAGCCGATGTCAATGTGATCAGAATGCTGTCGTAATCTCCCACCGTAGCCGCCGTCACGTGTTTCTGCCCCGGCATGATGAGGTCGTGATGAATCTCATCGGAAATCACGTAGACTCCGTTCTTACGGCAGATGTCAAGCACACTTCGGAGCTCCTCTTCGCTCCATACCCGGCCCGCCGGATTATGGGGGGAACAGAGAATAAATACTTTTACATCTTTCCGCTGAATGGTCTCTTCGAATGCTTCTAAATCCATCTGGTACCGTCCCAGCTCATCCTTCTGAAGTGGAACGTCCACCAGGGTTCTGGATGTATCCCGAATCGCATTGGCGAAAGGATAATATACCGGTGACATGATTGCTACAGAATCCTCGATTTCCGTCAGCATCTGAATAATCCAGTAGATGGCAGGCACCACTCCCGGCGTGTATCGAATCCACAGGGGATTCACCTCATATCCGTGGTGTTCTTTCATCCAGTCGATGAAGGATTCGGTAAAAGAAGCCGGAACGGCGTAGTATCCGTATACATTATAGTTCACGTAATTCTGAAGGGCGTTTTTCACGCATTCCGGTGCTTCAATATCCATATCCGCCACCCAGGCGGCTAGCAAATCCTCCTTGCCGAATTTCTCCTCTAACGTGTCCCATTTGACGGAATTGGAACCCTTACGCTCTTTGTACGTAAGCAGATTGTACTTTTCCATGGTTATTCTGTCTCCTCTTGTTATTTTACTTTGAGTCGCTCTATCGGCTCAAGACTCTCCTCATTTCGAAGATCTCTCAGATAATTGTACAGGGTTGCCTGTGACACAGAAATCACTTTGCAAACGAAAGGAATGATGTCCTTCACGTTGAAAACTCCTTGCTTTCTCAGTCTCCGCAGAAGCTCAATCTTTCCGTCCTTCGTAGCTAGCTCCGCCGGATTCATTTCCTCTGCAGTTTTCAGAATTACCTCCTGGGTCATCTTCTGCACGTAATCATCGCCCCCTAGGACTAAATCTTCTTCCGCATCTTCGTGTACATGAATCCGAATGGAATTTTCTAGATACTGCACGATGCTGTCCATAGTGGCTGTGTCCTGGTTAATGCAAAGCATGGCCGCCGGCTCGCCGTTCTCATCGCGAAACAGCATGTGGGAAGCCCTCAGCTTCTTTCCCTTGGTGGTGCGGCTTTCGTATCCCACCAGATGGCCGTCCTCGTCGGAAAGCTTCTCGATGGATTTGCTGACATCCTCATCCAAGGCACAGCCCGCCTGCCGTTCCGTAATATATCCGTTGGCTACATAGCTCAATTTCATTTCTTTCAGGTCATGTACCGCCACTTCGGTCTCACTTCCCATTACCTTCGAAAGACCGTTGGCGATATTTGACAGCATGTCGATTCGTTCTTCCTGTGTCATATCAATTACCTTCCGTTTTCAAAAAATTCAAATTTATAATGATATTATAACACCTCCAAAAAGTTTGTTCAATTTTTTAACAAACTTTTTGGAAATAGAATGCAAAAATAGAATGGCATCCTATCCACATGCCATTCTATGCACTCTTTCGCATTCCTTTCATCTTAATCTTTGGTAACCTCTACATCGTCCACGTCTACCGCATTGGTCTCATAGACTTCTTCAATGCGTTCCGGATCATCCGTACCTTCCGTGTAGTCGGAATCTGAAGAATTTCTTCCTTCATCGGATCCATGTCTTCGTCTCCAGGCATTTTGAACCCACGAAATCACTGCCAGAACCGCCACAAGCAGCCAGAACGCCGGTGATAGCAACAGGTGCAGAACGCCTGCAAAGAACAGAAGTATGCATAAAATCAATATAAAACATCCGAGGTTACTGTTATTTCTGTAGTACATAGCACTCCTTTACATCCGATGCCGCTATTTCTTCATCCGGAATTGACCGAACAGAAGGGGCATCATTTTCTTACTGTATTCACCTAACGAGTACCCACCGTTGTTCATGCACCAATCCGTCACCAAAGCACGTTCGCACAGGCTGTACAGCTTGACCATCTCGCTGACGGTAAAATCATCCCGCAGCTCGCCATTCCGCTGTCCCTCGTCAATAATCCGGGTTAATATGGTGAAATAGTAACGGTTCTTGTCCAAAAGATTGGATGCATCCTCCTTCGTCAGCTGAGCCGCATACTGATTGGCAATCAGACGATAATCGAAATTCTCTCCAATGTAAGTGTGAATCTCGTAGTTCAGGTACATCAGCTTCTCGAAAGAATCCAGATTCTCTGGCATTCTCTCCTCCACACTCTGGTACTCTTCATCAAATATAACAGATAATGTGTTCAGTAATGTGTCCTTACTGCGAAAATAATAATAAAAAGTTCCCTTCGAAATCTCCGCGCCGGTAATAATATCATTCAGGGTTGTTTTCTCAAATCCCTTCTTCGAAAACAGATTCCAAGATGTGCGAATAATTCGATCTTTTACGTTCTCTTCCTTCTCCATTTAATCTCCATGCTCCTGATGAAACCAGGCGTTCTCCGCGCGGTTTCCATGTTCTTTCTTTTAAGTCTAAACCGCATTCTATAACGCGGTTCTATACAATATGTTATACCAAAAACAAACTTTTTTCAATGTTTTAATATAGGCACACAATAATTTAACGCATCAGAAAACTGCGTACCGCAGGTACGGCGCGGTACGCAGTCTCTGTTGCTTCTGCAATGGAAGTATTGTAATGGAAGTTTATTTATTCCGGAAAATTCCGGTGAAGCAACTTGTGTTCCTTTCCCTTTAACAAGGTGTCATAAAGGGATAGAATCATCGGATTATCGTCGGATTTCTTAATCTGAGTATTTACATCCGTATCGTAGAGCCCCTTGGTTCTGGCATCCCGAGTATCTACTTCTGGCTTTACCGGTTGGCCGCCTCCCATAATGCAGCCTCTTCTGCAGGCCATTACCTCAACGAAATCATACTCCGCCTCATGGTTCTGAATACGTTTCATAAGGTTGTCCGCATTCGCCAGACCACTTACCACAGCGGCGCGAATCTTTCTACCGTTATAGTCGTAGGTGAATTCCTTAATTCCATCCTCACCTCGAACTCCGCTGGTTTTGATGGCATCCATCTCCGTCCGATTGTGTCCCTGCTGAAGTGTCCGAAGCACCGCTTCTGTCACACCGCCAGATACACCGAAAATGACACCGCCACCGGATCCGATTCCGAATGGAACGTCCGCAGACTCAATTTCCACCTGGTCGAATATAATTCCGGTTTTCTTAATCATTGCTGCTACCTCTGTGGTGGTCAGCACGTAGTCCACATCCTGTTTTCCATTGGTGCAGGACTCCGGCCTGAGGATTTCTTCTTTCTTCGCTGTACACGGCATGATGGATACGGAAACGATTTCCTTTCCGCCGTTTTTCTCCGAATCACTATAGTATTCCTTGGCAACGGCGCCGAACATCTGCTGCGGCGACCGGCAAGTGGAAAGATGTTCTGCCAATTCCGGATATCTGGTTTCGCAGAATTTCACCCAAGCTGGGCAGCAGGAGGTGAATATCGGCAGATTCTCGCCAGAGGACAGACGTTCCCGGAATTCTTTGGATTCCTCTATTACAGTCAAATCAGCACCGTAGGAAGTGTCATAGACCTCGTCAAAGCCCATCTGATGAAGAGCACCTACCAGTTTGCCCATTACGTTCTCTCCCTTTGGAATTCCAAAGAGGTCTCCCAGAGCGACCCGGACTGCCGGTGCAATCTGCACGATGACTTTTTTATTTTTATCCGCAATTGCCTCCCATACTGCATCCATGTTGGTGTGAATGCTGATGGCTCCTGTCGGACAGACCACTCTGCACTGACCGCATCCAACGCAGTCTGTCTCGCCAATTTTCTTGTTAAAAGCAGGAGTTACCAATGCCTCAGTTCCCCGGTAAGCGAAATCAATGGCGTTAATGCCCTGAACATTGTCGCACATCCGAACGCAGTCTCCGCAAAGAATGCACTTATTCGGATCCCGAATGATTGCAGGCGAGCTGCTGTCGATTGGCAGTGGTTCTCTGGTGTTCTGGAAACGAACGTTCTGCACGCCCATACGGTGAGCCAACTCCTGCAGACGGCATTCGCCACTCTTAATACAGGTGGTACAATCTCTACAGTGAGATGCCAGAAGGAGTTCCAGAATCAGCTTTCGGTAAGACATCAGTCTCGGTGTGTTGGTATATATTACCATTCCATCCTTCGGTGGCTCCGAACAAGATGCGAAGGTCTTGCCCCAGTCATTCTCCACCATACATAATCTGCAGGCACCGTAGATGGATAAATCCGAGTGATAACAAAGTGTCGGTATATCGATACCGGCTTTTCGAATAACAGATAGCACATTCGGTTCATCTGTAAATTCCACACGCCGGCCGTCTATTGTCATGAATCCCATATTCGTTCCTCCCTTATTCCGTATAGATTGCACCAAATGCACAGTTGTCCATGCAGGTGCCACACTTGATGCATTTATCGTTATCGATATGATACGGTGATTTAATCTCGCCGGTGATTGCATTTGCTGGGCAGTTTCTCGCACATTTCGAGCAGCCCTTGCATTTGCTCTCATCAATATGGAATTGTTTCAATTTCGCACAGACATGAGCTCTACATTTCTTGTCCTGGATATGTTCGATGTACTCATCTCGGAATGCCTGAATCGTACTGATAACTGGTTTCGGCGCACTCTTTCCCAGACCGCAAAGAGAGCTGCTTTCAATCATCTGAGCCAACTCTTCCAGTTCGTCCAAGTCGCTCATCTCTCCGTTGCCGGCAACGATTCGCTCCAGAATTTCAAGCATTCTCTTGGTACCTTCTCTGCATGGAACGCATTTACCGCAGCTCTCACGCTTTGTGAAGTTCATAAAGAATCGAGCGACCTCCACCATGCAAGTGTCTTCGTCCATAACTACCAGACCACCGGAACCAATCATGGCACCGATTTTCGTCAAGGAATCGAAATCCATTTTGTTGTCCATCTGTTTCTCAGTCAGACATCCACCAGAAGGTCCACCAATCTGAACCGCCTTGAACTTCTTGTCGTCCTTAATTCCGCCACCGATGTCATAGACAATTTCCCGAAGGGTAATTCCCATCGGTACCTCAATCAGGCCGGTATTCTTGACGTTTCCGGTAAGGGCAAAAGCCTTCGTTCCCGGACTGTCCGGAGTTCCAATTCCCAGGAACCAGTCCGCACCGTTCTTGATGATCATCGGCACGTTGGCATAAGTCTCCACATTGTTCAGCACCGTCGGCTTCGCCCAGAGGCCTTTTTCTACCGTCCGAGGTGGCTTTACTCTCGGCATTCCACGGCGACCTTCAATGGAAGCGGTCAAAGCCGAGCCTTCTCCGCAGACAAAGGCACCTGCACCGCGATTAATATGCAGATGGAAGCTGAAATCGGTTCCCAGAATATGGTCGCCTAGGATTCCACATTCTTCCGCCTGAGCAATGGCAATCTGAAGTCTGCGAACTGCCAGCGGGTATTCCGCACGAACATAAACATATCCTTCATGGGCCTGCACTGCGTAAGCCGCAATCATCATGCCTTCAATCATGCGATGTGGGTCCCCTTCCATGACACTTCGGTCCATGAAAGCGCCCGGATCTCCCTCATCTCCGTTACAAACCACGTACCGGACTTTTTCTTTCTGTCCCGCAACCTGTGTCCACTTCCGGCCAGTTGGGAATCCGGCACCGCCACGACCCCGAAGCTTGGAATCACTGATGGTCTTAATGACTGCTTCCGGAGTCATCTCGAACAGCGCTTTTTCGAAGGACTCATAGGCTCCCACTGCCAGTGCATCTTCAATATGCTCCGCATCGATGTGCCCGCAATTCTTCAGAACCAACCGGGTCTGTTTTGCATAGAATGGGATATCCTCCTGACGCTGATACAACTCCGTTCCATCGTGATACATCAGCCGTTCTACCGGCTCACCCTGACAGACCGTTTTTTCAAAAATCTCATCGCAATCCTCTAGCTGCACTTTGAGATATAGATAGTTGTACGGCTCAATGCGAACCAAAGGTCCCATTTCACAGAATCCGTGACAACCGCTCTTCTTAACACCGGTGTGCGCAATTTCTGCACCAATTTCTACGGAAACACCGGATTTGCCTTCTACCAGTTCTTTGAAACGCTGATATATTTTCTCTGATCCACCGGCCAGACATCCGCTGCCGCCGCACACAAGAATCTTACAGACCTCGGCCTGCTTTTTCTCACGACATTGCTGACGGAAATCATCTAGCTGCGTTCTATTCTCCAGTTTCATATCTACTCTTCCCCTCTCAACTCTTCAATCAGATCCATCATCTTGTCCGGTGTCATCTTCGGATGAACTTCGTCGTTCACCATTACCGCCGGCGCCAGACCACAGGCACCGAGGCAGGATACCGTTTCCAGTGAGAACAGCTGATCATCGGTAGTGTGTTTCTTCTTGTCCAGTCCCAGTTCTTTCTGAACCCGTTCGATGATTGGAATGGATTTACGGACGTGACAGGCCGTCCCGTCACATACTTTTATCACATACTTACCCTTCGCTTCGAAAGAGAAATTCTCGTAGAAGCT
Source organism: Eubacteriales bacterium (assembly GCA_030525365.1). GTDB lineage: Bacteria > Bacillota > Clostridia > Peptostreptococcales > Anaerovoracaceae > Mogibacterium_A. The sequence continues at coordinate 61,757 of JAUNEW010000001.1, read as the reverse complement.
GGCCACGCTAAAGGCCTTCGTCTCTGTAATCCCGATTTCTCCCGCAACGTACGTCAAAAGTTCCGGAGGAAGATATCGAAATTCCTCCTGAATCTCCTGAATAATCGGAATCAGCGACCTCTCTTCCCGAGGATGCTTCGCAATAATTTCATCGGTTTTCTTGTAATAGGATGCATCTAACATTCATAGCCTCCCTTCACTTCCATTGCATAAACTACCTTGACAATATGTTATCACAATTTATTCCAGATGAATATTAACCATTTTTCAAGGGTGTTATATACAATTTGATATATCCTATTAAATTACTAGCAATTTAATTCGGGTAAAAGAATTCCGGTCACCCTAACAGTGGCCGGATACGCTATCTCGTTCTTTTTTCAATTCTTCAACGAAGGCTTCCTCTTCCTTCGAAAATAGCCGATGCTCTGGATAAACCAGGATGTCTTTCATCACCCGTTTCTGCCACGGACATTCCCGCTGAACCAGTTTGTAACGATTCAAAAGTTCCTCCGGCATGGGGGATACCCACATGTAGCTTTCCGGAAGCCCCTGTAGCAATGCAAACTGACTTCCCCTTTCGTAGACGTGAATTCGCTTCTTTGAATTTGCATTCTCCGGCAATTTGAACGCATCGACGTAATCTCCCGTAGGAAGCCGGTCATCTCCGTGAATCAGCTCAATGTATCCTTCCAGATCCTGATATCCCTTAATGTCTTTGTGAACCAATTTACTATTCGCCCCAGTCAGGAGACGATATTGGAATTCCATCAGTGGCTCCGATTCCAGATGCTTCAGCCGAATGAGAGACTGGAAATACTCCTCATGTTGGGACTCGAAGCGAATCAGCGCCATACTATATTGGTTCCTGACAATGCGATCCAATGCTTCCAATGAATTGCACTCTCTAATGTGAACTTTGAGTTCACTGGCATCTTTCAGTTGGTTCACATACCGAACGAAGGCATGGGCGGCATAACTGGCACGAGGAATCGCAATTTTGAGTTCCACTCTCCGCTTCCCAGGATGAAGGAATTGTCCATCTAATGCGTCCAGTTCTTGAACGATATGCTGCGCTTGCCGGATGAATTCCTGCCCCTCCCTCGTGGGCGTCATACCCTTTGCCGATCGCTGGAATATCTGAATTCCATATTCCTCCTCCAGAGATTTAATCGCTTTGCTAATGTTGGGCTGGGCAGCATAGAGATTCTTTGCAGCAGCGCTGATGGAACCGGCTGCGGCAGTTTCAATTATATATTTCAGTTCGGTGATATTCATTTCCCTACTCCTCGTCTTTTCTTGTTATTTTATCATCAACTTCCCCTCCTGTTAAGAACCTCCATTGAAATTTTATCCCCTTCATCCTCCATCTGTGCTATATTGGAAGAGCAGAATACGAAGAAAGAAGGTATGTCCATGACACTTCAGCAACTTAAATATATTCTTACTGTGGCAGAAACTGGGACCATTACCGAAGCCGCTCGAAAATTGTACATCTCCCAGCCCAGTCTCACCAATGCCATTCGCGAACTGGAAGAGGAAATGAACGTGAAGATTTTCAATCGCACCCGGAAGGGTGTCACTATCTCCCGGGAAGGCGAAGACTTCCTGGGGTACGCACGGCAAGTGCTGGAACAAGCTTCCATTCTGGAAGACCGCTTCAAGAATGGAGATGGTGGAAAAAAACAGTTCTGCATCTCTACCCAGCACTATTCCTTTGCGGTAAATGCCTTTGTCGATTTGATTAAGGAATTCGGTCAAGAGGAGTACGATTTCAGTCTCCGTGAAACCCAGACCTATGAAATCATCGACGACGTGGCCAAAATGCGAAGTGAAATTGGCATTCTTTTCCTGAATGACTTCAATAAATCTGTGCTGAGCAAAATCTTGAAAGAGAACGATTTGGTATTCCACGAACTCTTCATCGCAAAGCCCCACGTCTTCATCAGCCGCTTTCACCCGCTGGCCGAAAATACCAGCATCCGCAACGAAGAGTTGGAATCCTATCCCTATCTCTCCTTCGAGCAGGGCACCCACAATTCTTTCTATTTCTCCGAAGAAATATTCTCGGATTTCGAACGCAAGAAGAACATCCGCGTGCGGGATCGCGCCACCCTGTTCAACCTTCTCATCGGACTGAACGGCTACACGGTATGTAGTGGCGTAATTGATGAGAAATTGAACGGAAAAGATATTATCGCTGTTCCTCTAGAGGGAGAAGATGCTATGAGAATTGGGTACATCACCCATCGACGAGGTTCCTTAAGTCGGCTTGGAAAAAGCTATGTGGCTGCCTTATCCCGATATACCGGAGGAAAAGGTACTCCTGACATCAATAATCACTGACAAAAAGTCCTGAGAGGAAAAATTCTCTCAGGACTTTTTAATCTCCCAATTCAAGCTAAAACAATTCAAAAATCGATACTTGTGCAGTATCCGGTACGCCTTGGAACATACCTACCACCTTCAAGTCATCAATGTTGCTCTGGGATAGCTTGGTTTTCTGCTTTACTTCATCCAAGGAAGTGAACGGAGTTCCATCGTAGGCTTCCTCTAAGGATTCTGCCGCCGCCTTTCCAAGGCCGGAAATGGCCATGTAAGGTACCACCACTTCTCCGTCTACCGCGATAAAATCGCAGGGTTTCGATACTCCCAGCTCCGGCATCCGGAAAGTGATTCCCCGAGAGAACATCTCGTACATAACTTCTAACACAGTCAGGTGATCCTTCTGCTTTGTGGTCATCTGGTTCCCCAGCTTTTCCAACTGCGCCATTTCTCGTTCCACCGCCTGTATGCCGTCCCTGGCCGCTAGCACATCGAAATCGTCGATTTTGGAAGACAGCCATGCCGAATAGAATTCTGCAGGATAGTACACCTTGAACCAGGCCATTCGAATAGACATGAGTACGTAAGCCACTGCGTGGGCTCTCGGGAACATGTACTTCAGGGTCTCGCAAGACCAGATATACCAGTCCGGCACATTGTGGCTCTTCATGGTCTCTAACTCTTCATCCGTCAGCGGCTTGTTTTTCCGGACGTGCTCCATAATCCAGAAGGCCTGTTCATTCGGAATGCCCTTTAGAATCAGGTAGTTCATGATATCGTCACGGCAAGAAATCAGCTCGTCAATTGTGGCTTTTCCATCTCGTAAGAGATCCTGGCCGTTGTTGGTCCACACGTCGGTTCCATGAGAGAATCCAGAAATTTTCACCAGCGCAGAGATGGTAGTAGGCTGAATATCATCCAACATCTGCCTTGTGAAGTTGGTTCCGAACTCCGGAATGGCATAAGTTCCGTGAACGAACTTGTAGTCTGGATTCTGGATGTTCAACGCATCCGTGGAGGTAAACAAGCTGATAACCTTCGGATCCGCCACGTCGATGGTCATAGGATCCACGCCTGTCATGTTCTGAAGATGCCGAATCATCTGGGGCACATCGTGTCCCAGAATATCCAGTTTCAGCAGGTTCTTATCGATTTTGTGGTAATCGAAGTGAGTCGTAATGATATCCACGGGCTTGTTCGCTGGACGCTGCACCGGACAGAACTCATAGATTTCGTGGTCATCCGGCACGACAATGATGCCGCCAGGATGCTGTCCGGTGGTTCTTTTTACCCCGGTGCAACCCTTGGTCAGGTAATCAATATCGTACTTGCTGAGCTTCTTTGGAGACTCATCCGCGTAATGCTTCACATACCCGTAGGCGGTCTTGTCCGCCACCGTGGCTACGGTTCCGGCTTTGAAGATGTTCTTCTCGCCGAAAATCACGCCTACGTACTTGTGAGCAGTGGCCTGATATTCCCCGGCGAAATTCAAGTCGATATCCGGTTCTTTGTTTCCGCTGAATCCCAGGAAGGTGGCAAATGGAATTCGGAACCCGTTCTTATTGTATTTGGTTCCACATTTCGGGCAGACTTTGTCCGGCATATCGAATCCGCAGTCATACTTCGCCTCATCTTCCTCCGGAAGCCACTCCAGGTTCTTGCAGTTCGGACAGATGTAATGGGGATCCAGTGGATTAACCTCCGTGATTCCCGCCATGGTTGCAGCAAAGGAAGAGCCAACAGATCCTCGGCTTCCCACCAAGTAACCGTCCTCGTTGGATTTCTTTACCAGACGCATGGCGGCAACATACATGACGGCGTAGCCGTTGCTAATGATGGCGTTCAATTCCGTATCCAGACGGGTCTTGATGACCTCCGGAATCGGATCTCCGTACTGCTCGATGGCATTCTTATAGCAGGTATCCCGGAGAAACTCCTCGGCGCCTTCGATTTTCGGCGGGCATTTGTCCGGTGGCACCGGCTCGAAGACCTCACACATGTCCGCAATCTTGTTGGTATTGGTAATGACGATTTCCTCCGCCCGGTCCCCTAGATAAGAAAATTCCGCCAGCATCTCATCGGTGGTCCGCAGATACAAGCTGTTGGAATTGGTTTCACTGAACCCCATGCTGGACATGATGATGTTTCGATAGATGGCAGATTCCTTTGTCGGATAGTGGGAATCCGTGGTGGCTACCGTCATCTTGCCCAGTCGGTCTGCCGTGGCCACAATTCGCAGGTTATTGTTAATAAGATCCTGTCTGGATTGAACCATTCCCTTATCAATCATGAACTGGTTGTTGCCTAGCGGCTGAATCTCTAAATAATCATAGAAATCCGCAATCTCCGCCAGTTCGTCATCGGAAACTCCTCGGTTGATGGCCTGATAGACCTCTCCCGCTTCGCAGGCACTGCCGACGATAATGCCCTCTCGGTGCGCCTGCAGCACCGACCTTGGCAGTCTTGGTTTCTTGTAAAAGTAATCTACGTGGGCATAGGACACCATCTTGTACAGATTTCGAAGGCCCGTCAAATTCTTCGCCAGCAAAATGATGTGATAAGTTCGATTTTTCTTAATATCGATAGTTCCGTCCGGACGAATGGAATCTTCATCGGGATAGAGATATCCCTCCATGCCGTAGATAATCTTGATTTCTTTCCCCTTGCTCCGATGCTTGGCGGCCCGATTTGCCGCATCTGGAAAAGCCTGTACCACGCCGTGATCCGTAATGGCCACGGCTTTCTGACCCCAGGCCACTGCCTGATCCACCAAATCCGTGATTTCGTTGAATCCGTCGTTATCGCTCATCTTCGTATGGACGTGAAGCTCCACCCTCTTCGGACCCTCGTGTTCATCCTTGCGCTCCGGTTTGACCGCCTGATTGATGGACTTGGCCATGATGCCCACTTCATTCTCAAAAGTATCGAATTCCACATTACCGGAGACTTTTACCCAGTCTCCCAGGGAAACGTTTTCTTCTAGAAGTTCGAAGTCTTCTGTCTTCATGAAGGCCTTGCAACAGGTAGCTCTTTCCGTGTCCGTGATTTCCATCGTCACCAGAAGCTTTCCGTTCTTAATGGCACGGGAATCCAGGCTAAAGAGTTCTCCCATGATGACCACCTGACCCCGTTCGCCCACTTTATCGTAGATTTCTTCAATCTTAATCGGAGGGGCAGAAATGTATGTACCGTATAGCACCCCGCTGGAAATGGTTTTCTTCTCTTTTCCCTTTCCGTTTCCGCTTCCCTTCGCCCCACTTCTCTTTGGAGCCGGTGCCTCAGATGCTTCATAAGCATAACGAAACTGCACCTCTTTGGCAGCTTCCACCTTCTGAAGGATTCGTTCCCCCATCCGTTTCTCATAAATCTTAGGTATCACAAAATTGAGTTTGACACCAACCAGCAGTGTCAAACTCTCTTTCTCCAGAAACACTCTTGAGATTTCAATGTTAACCGCTTCTTCCTTCATACCAGAAATGCGCAAAATCTCATCTTTGGTTAATATATCCTGAGGGACTTTAATCATGCGTTTCGCTTTCTTCCTTCTCTATCATTTCAATCAGACTGTCAATAAGCTCTTCCTCTGGAATCTTCCCGATAATCTCTCCGTGGGAGAAAAGAAGACCCTCTCCCTTTCCACCGGCGATTCCGTAATCCGCTTCCCGAGATTCCCCCGGTCCGTTGACAACACACCCCATTACCGCAACTTTAAGGGGTTTCATTCCCTTCTCCTGTCGTCTTACTGCAATCGGTTGAAGTCTTCGTTCGGCTTCCTCTGCCAGTGAAATCAAATCCACGGCTGTTCTTCCACATGTTGGACAGGATACAATTTCAATGCTTTTCTCTCGAAGGCCTATCGCTTCTAGAATTCGCTTTCCGAACAGTACTTCCTGCACCGGATCATCGGTCAAAGACACCCTTAGCGTGTCTCCGATACCGCTAAGAAGAAGTCCGCCGATACCGATGGCGGATTTGAGTTTGCCATTGGCCGGCGTTCCCGATTCTGTGATTCCAATATGCATCGGTACATCGGTCTTCCGGCTGGCAATTGTATATGCATCATAAGTCATCCGAACATCGGAGGATTTGATGGACAGGACCAAATCGTGGAATCCCAGATTCTCCATGTAGTCCACAGTTTCCAATGCACTCTTCGCCAACGCCTCTGCGGTAACGCCACCGTATTCCTCCAGAATATGCTTTTCCAGAGATCCGGAATTCACACCCACGCGAATGGGAACCTGGTGTTCCTTCGCGGCTTCTACCACTTTCCGCACGTTCTCTGCACTGCCGATGTTTCCTGGATTAATTCGAATCTTATCCGCGCCTGCTTCAATCGCACCAATGGCAAGACGGTAATCGAAGTGAATGTCCGCTACCAGAGGCATGTCTGTCTGCTTTCTCACCCGAGCAAAGGACATCAGTGCTTCATTGTCTGGAATCGCCACCCGAACAATATCGCACCCTGCCTCGGCCAATTCCTGAATCTGCTTCAGTAAAGCCACGGAATCTCTCGTATCCACATTGGTCATGGATTGGATGGATACCGGTGCACCACCACCAATCGCAACTTTTCCGCATTGTACTTGTCTCGTCATAACTCACTCCTATTCCGATATTCTTTTACCCCAGCAACTTCATGATGTCATTCCAGGTGATAAAAATAGTAAACGCAATCAGCAGCACCATTCCGGCCAGGTGGACATACCCTTCCATGTTATCCGTAATTCGGTTTCCTGTTATCTTCCGAATAATCACGAAGAGAATTCGTCCGCCATCCAGTGCCGGTAGGGGCAGCAGGTTAATATAAGCCAAATTCAAGCAGATAATGGCTGCCAGATAAAGATATGGCACCACACCCATCGTCGCCGTTCGGTTAACAATCGAAACCATACCCACCGGTCCGGACACATCGTCCTTGCTGAGTTTTCCGGTGAACAACATTTTCAAGCTCTGCATCATCAGCTTGTTTAGATTCCCGGTGGCAATCACGCCGTATTTAATACCGGAAATCAGGCTGTGCTTCTGCTTGCAAGCGATTCCCACCATCATCCGCTTGTCCTTTTTCGAATAGGTTGGTGTTACGGTACAGCTTTTGTTCTTTCCGTTTCGCTCCACCGTCATGGTGATACTTTCACCCTTTTTGCTCTTGTCAATGGCCTCGACCACATCACTCCAGGAATCGGTCTTCTGTTGATTCACCGCCACAACGGTATCTCCGGATTGAATGCCCGCTTCATATGCGGGAGAGTTCTTTACCACAGAATCCAGGGTATTCGTTGGAATTCCCATTGCAGTCATGGCAATAATCATAATCAGGATTGCGGTCAGTACATTCATGGCCGCTCCGGCTAGAAGAACCGCAATCTTCTGAAGAGCATTCTTGTTTCCAAAAGCCCTTGGATTTTCACTCTCCTCGTCTTCTCCTTCCATGGCACAGTACCCACCGATGGGAAATAGCCTTACGGAATACAAGGTCTCTCCCTTCTGTTTTTGAAACAACAGTGGACCCATCCCCATGGAAAACTCATTGACTTGCACTCCACACAACTTCGCCACTGCAAAATGGCCGAATTCGTGGGGAATAATCATAATACAGAAAAGAACTATGGTTAAAATCGCTGTCAGCAATAATCTATCCTCGTTTCTATTTTCAAATTAACGGTTTGCTAAGGCTGATTTCCTCGCAACAGTGCGTGCCTCCCTATCGATTGCCAGAATTTCTTCCACGCTGTTCGGTGTGGCCATAGTATGCTCTTCCAGCACTCTTTCGATTGTTCTTTGAATGTCCAAGAACCGAATTTCCTTCTGTAAGAACATCGCGACTAACTCCTCATTCGCCCCATTCAATACAATCGGATAACTCCCACCTGTTTCAATAGCTTGGTAGGCTAATTTAATGCACCGGAAAACCTCCGGATTCGGTTTCTCAAAGTGAAGAGTTTTACCAGCATCAAAGAAATTCAAACTTTCACCGCTATAGGGAAGACGTTTCGGATAGCCCAATGCCAGGCTGATTGGAATCCGCATATCCGGTAATCCCATCTGAGCCAGCACAGAGGTATCCTGGAACTCCACCATGGAGTGAACGATACTTTCTGGATGCACATGAATTTCAATCTTAGATGTCGGAACATCAAAGAGCCACTTAGCCTCAATGACCTCTAACCCCTTGTTCATCATGGTCGCAGAATCAATAGTGATTTTCTTTCCCATGGACCACTTCGGATGATTCAACGCCTGGTCTAGGGTGACCTCTTCCAACTGTTCCAGGGTATAATTCCGGAAAGGTCCACCGGAAGCGGTCAAAAGAATCCGTCGAATCTCTCGGTCCTGATTTCCTTCCAGACACTGAAAAATAGCACTGTGTTCGCTGTCCACCGGAAGGAGTCGGACTTTCTTCTGCTTCACCAGATTCATTACAAGGGCGCCACCGGCCACTAGAGTTTCCTTATTGGCCAGTGCGATATCTTTCCCTGTTTCAATGGCCCTGTACGTTGGTGCCAGTCCGCTAATTCCCATCAGCGCATTCAACACTATGTCCGCATCCAGGTTAGCAAGAGATATCAGTCCCTCGTCTCCATAGTACACCTCTAGCTTCGGAAACAGTTTCTGCACGCGATGTGCATCCTCTTCCTTCCCTACGCATACCGCTTCTGGGGAAAATTCTCGAATCTGCTGAATCAAATCATCCACCCGGCTCCGGCAGCTTAGTGCCGTCACCGTGAACTGATCCCGGTTCTCATTAATAATGTCTAGGGTCTGTGTACCGATGGAACCGGTACTACCCAGAATAATCACTTTCTTCATCTGAAATAACTCCTGTCTGTTCTATCTGCTTCAGACACCGGTTACAGCACGAAAAGAATGTAATAGCATACCGCCGGTGCAACGAAAATCACACTATCGAAACGATCCATGATGCCGCCATGTCCCGGAATCAGATGTCCGTAATCCTTAATTCCCATTCCACGCTTGAACATGGATGCGGTTAAATCTCCCGCTTCGGCAACCATTCCACCGACAACGCCGATGAGGACGCAGTGAACCATCATGGTTGGATAGAAGAAATATCCGAAAATCCCACAGAAAATCGCACTTCCCAGAATGCCACCTACAGCCCCTTCAATGGTTTTCTTCGGGCTCAGGTTCGGAGCCATCTTGTGCTTTCCTAAGAAATAGCCGGTAAAGTACGCCATAATATCCGATCCGAAGGCAGCGATTACCACCAGCCACGTCATCTTCGGATATGCCGTATTATCAATGATAACAATATGATAGGAGAACAACACGATGTACACCAGTGCAGTCAGGGTTGCCACCGCATCATAGGGCTTTCGCTCCGTGATTCTCCATCCATAAATCATGCTAATCATCATGGAGAGCACCACCCATGCCATCAGGAATGTGGGATTCACACCTAGAATCAGATGTCCCGCATAGAGAACCGTAATCATAATATACGCGATTGGTTTGGACGGGTGTACGTCCATGTTCTCAAATCCGTTGTAAAATTCAGTTACGCCAACGTAGGCAATCGCCGCCGCTGCCACCAGCAGAGGCATTCCACCGAAATAGATAATAAGCAATAACGGAACCATCACGATTCCGGAGATAATCCTTGTCTTCATTATTTGTCTTCCTTTTCCCTTCCTCCAAAACGTCTCTTTCTATGGGAGAACTTCTCGCACATTTCTGCAAATTCATCCGCATCGAAATCTGGCCAAAGCGTATCTGTGAACATTAGCTCGCTATAGGCAGACTGCCACACTAAGAAATTCGATGTTCGTTCCTCACCGCTGGTTCGAATAATCAAATCCGGATCTGGAATATCATCGTGACATGCACCGGTATACAGATGACGGCTAATATCTTCCTCCGTAATCTCTGTTCTTCCCGGTTCCGAAAGCAGCTCGTTCACTGCTTTTACAATTTCCGCACGACCACCGTAATTCACCGCAATGTTGAACACTAGACCGGTATTGTCTTTCGTTGCGTTAAGCAGCTTGTCAATGGCCGTAACGGAATCTGCCGGAAGCTCTTTGTACTCACCGATGATATTGATGCGCACATTGTTGTCCACCAGTTCCTTTAGCTCCAACTGCACGTACTTGACAATCAGCTTGAAAATACCAGAGACTTCTTCCACACTTCGTTTCCAGTTTTCTGTGGAAAAAGCATACACTGTAAGATATTTAATTCCCATGTTGGATGCGGCAATGACGATTTTCTTCATGGATTCCATGCCGGCGTTATGTCCCATCAAACGGGGTACACCCTTCTTCTTCGCCCATCTACCGTTTCCGTCCATTATAACACCCACATGTGTTGGGAGTTTGTTCGATTCTGTCATATTTAAATTCCTCTTATACAAGCAAACGTGGCGTTAATGCCACGTTCACTCAATCTCTCTATTATACTGCCATCAGTTCTTCGTTCTTCTTTGCCACGATTTCGTCCACCTTCTTGATGGCCTTGTCAATGGTTTTCTGAACATCGTCCAGGGAGTTCTTCATCTCATCCTCTGTGATGTCGCCGGCTTTCTGCTCTTTCTTCAGTTCGTCGTTCACATCACGGCGTACGTTACGGATGGCCACCTTCGCATCTTCACCCATCTTCTTAATCTGCTTTACCAGCTCTTTTCTTCTTTCTTCGGTAAGCTGAGGAATGACCAGACGGATGCACTTTCCATCGTTGGATGGATTGATTCCCAGGTTGGCCTCGTTCAGGGCATGCTCGATAGTTCCCAGTGTGGATGGATCAAATGGGGATACCATCAGGGTTCTGGCATCTGGAACGGTAACATTAGCCAGGCTCTTCAGTGGAGTTGGCACTCCATAGTAGTCCACATTTACCTTGTCCAGCAGCGCCGGGTTGGCTCTGCCTGCTCGTACTGTGTTCAGGTTCTCTCTCAGGACGTTCTCAGTTTTCTCTAGTTTTTCTTCCAGCGATTTCTTGTGTGACATTTCTTTTCCTCCATTTTCGTCAACTAGTGAATCAGCGTACCGATGTTCTCACCGTGAATCACTTTCATTAAATTCCCTTCTTCTGCCATCGCAAAAACGTACAGCTGAATGTTATTATCCTTGCACAGAGTCGCAGCGGTGAGATCCATTACTCTGAGTTCCTTCTCCACAATATCCATATAGGTCAGCTCTTCATATCTCTCTGCATCCGGATTCACGTTCGGGTCTTCCGAATACACTGCATCGATATTCTTTGCCAACAGAATCACTTCGGCATTCATCTCCGCTGCACGGAGAGCCGCTGTTGTATCCGTGGAGAAGAACGGGCTTCCGGTTCCCCCTCCAAAGATTACAATCTTGTTCTCTTCGAGGTAATCCAATGCTTTCCGTCTGGAATAACCCTCTGCCATATCTCGAATTTCAATGGCTGTCATCACCTTCGCATCGCATCCGATGGAAAGGAGGGAATCCTGAAGTGCCAACGCATTCATTACCGTTGCCAGCATTCCCATATAGTCTGCCGTGGCACGGTCAATATTTCCACCAGTACGGCCTCGGAAGAAGTTTCCGCCACCTACCACGATGGCAATCTGAACTCCTTCATCATGAATTTCCTTAATCTGCCTTGCGGTCTTCACCGTCATCTCCGGATTAACACCGAACTTATCGTCTCCTGCCAGTGCTTCTCCGCTCAGTTTAATCAGTACACGCTTGTATTTTGTCGCCATATTTTCTACCTTCCTTACTTCTGAAATAGTACCATATTCACCTTGTTTTGTAAATCGACATTCTATTTCTTTGGTTCAATCAGGATGGTCTCCGCTGAATCTACTGCAGCCTTTACCAGTGCATCCACATCCAAGGCTTCCTCGGACTTCTCGATGTTCTTCAGCTTCGGCTTCGTCACCGGATGCTTTGGAAGGAATACTGTGCAGCAATCCTCGTAAGGCTGGATGGAAATATCATAGGTTCCGATTTCCTGGGCTTTCTCCATGATATCCACCTTATCCATGGCAATCAACGGCCGCATTACCGGCATCTTCACCACAGAATCCGTTACCACCAGAGCCTCTGCCGTCTGGCTAGCCACCTGTCCCAAATCCTCACCGGTAATCAGCATCATATCGTGTTTCTTCACGGCCATCTGTTCCGCAATCCGCATCATGAAACGGCGAACCAGGATAGTGGTTTCGTCTTCCGGACAATTCTGTACAATCTGTTCCTGAATCGGCAGCAGATTCACCACATACATTTTGATGGATCCCATGTATCCGGCCAAAACACCGCACAGGTCTTCCACCTTCTTCTGAGCTCTCTGACTTGTGTATGGATAAGAGTGAAAATGAATCGCTTCAATTCTCATTCCCCTCTTTGCCATCATGAAAGCAGCCACCGGACTGTCAATACCACCGGACATGAGAATCAGTCCTTTTCCGTTAGTTCCCAGAGGCAGGCCGCCAAACCCCTTAATCTTATCCCGATAGATGTACGCGCCTTCGGCTCTAACATCTACGTAGAGAAGTACGTCAGGATCATGCACATCCACATGAAGAACTTTACAGGTCTTCAAAATGGTAGCGCCCACCTGTCGGCCGATGTCCGGAGACTGAACCGGGAACGTCTTATCCACTCTCTTTGCTTTTACCTTGAAAGATTGAATACCTTCCTTCTCAATGATGTCCATCATGTAAGCCGCAGCCGTCTTTCCAATCTCCTCCATGTCTGGAACGCAGCACTTTGCCGGGCTGACCGTTGCTACACCGAAGACTTTGGAGGCGGTTCGAACCACGTCATTCTGAGGAACTGTCTCTGGTACACGAACCAACATCAGGCCGCCAATCCATCTGGATTCTACGTCTTCATAGATGGAAAGGGCACCGCGTACTCTTTCCAGAAGTACCCGTTCGAAATACGGACGATTCATTCCCTTCAGGGCCACTTCGCCGCAACGAACAATATATAAATTCTTTTCCATTGTTTTCTCCTACGTAATTATAATGTAAAAGTAATCTCTTAAATCATACTATCGGAAGCTACCCAGCCGGCGGAATCTAGCCACTGCGGCCTTCAGCCGGTCGATAACGAAATCCATTTCCTCCAAGGTGTTGAACTCGGAGAAACTAAAGCGAATTGCGCTTTCAATCTCCTTGTGGTTCATGGACATGGCCTGCAACACGTGGCTGTCTCCCGTGTGATGGGAGGCACAAGCCGATCCAGTGGAAACAAAAATCCCATCCTGCTCTAATGTGTGCAGAAGAACCTCTCCACGGGTTCCAAGGAAGGAAAAATTAATGACCGACGGACAACGGGTTCCGAAATCCGTTAGCTCCATTCCCTGCTCTTCAAATCCGTTGAGCTGCACATCGGGAATTTCCTCCACTACCGCTTTACGGAAGTAGTCGTTCACCTTTGCCATCTTCATCTGTTTTTCAAATAGGTTCTCTGTGGTCATCTTCGCCGCCAGTCCTAAGCCCGCAATTCCAGGGGTATTTTCCGTGCCGGAGCGGTATCCGTTCTCCTGACCGCCGCCCAGAATGTAAGGAGGGATATCTACACCTTTTCGGACATACAACGCGCCTACCCCTTTCGGGCCATGGAACTTGTGTCCACTAATAGAAATCAAATCAAAAGGTGCATCGGCGAAGCTCATTTTGCCAAAGGCTTGCACTGCGTCGGTATGAAACAGAATCTTGGTTCCATACAGCTGATTGAATTCCTGTACGATATTATAACACGGTAGCACCGGTTCAATGGTTCCCACTTCATTGTTCACCGCCATCATGGTGACCAGAATTGTATTCTCGTCCAGCGCCGCTTTCAGTGCCTGTGGTTCCACATAGCCATTCACATCTGCCTTGAGGTATTCCACTTGATAACCGTCCTCCTTCAGTCGCTTCATGCACTCAAGCACCGCAGGATGCTCCACTTCAGTGGTAATAATCTTATTTCCCCGTCTCCGCATCTTTCTGCATACGGAAAAAATAGCCGTATTGTCGCTCTCTGTTCCGCCTGATGTGAATATAATCCGACCATCATATGGAAAAGTACGACTGATTTCCTCTCTTGCATCAAAAAGATAATTTCCTGCTTCAAATCCCATGGAATGAAGTGATGATGGGTTTCCGAAATAGTCCTTTTGAAGGCGGACCATCAAATCCGTTACCTCATCATACTGTCTTGTTGTTGCGCTATTATCCAGATATATCATTTCTTTCCTTCATTTCTCCATTACGGTAAAAAAGCTCCCCGTATCGGGGAGCCTTGATTATTTCGCGTAATCGGTCGCTCTGGTCTCCCTGATAACATTGACTTTAATCTGTCCGGGATATTCGAGTTCGCCTTCGATTTTCTTTGCGACTTCATGTGCCAGCATCGGTACTTCATCATCCTTCACCTGGTTTGGCTTAACGGTAATCCGAATCTCACGGCCCGCCTGAATCGCATAAGACTTATCAACGCCCTTCGTGGTATTCGCAATTTCCTCCAAGCTCTCCAGTCTCTTGATGTAAGACTCCAGAGTCTCACGACGTGCACCTGGTCTCGCCGCAGAAAGTGCATCCGCAGCCGCTACCAGAACTGCCTCCATCGTCGTCGGTTCAACGTCACCGTGATGGGCCTGAACTGCATTGATTACCTTCCAGGATTCCTTGTACTTCTTACAGATATTCGCACCGATTTCCACGTGAGTTCCTTCCACTTCGTGGTCAATGGATTTTCCAATATCATGTAAGAGGCCAGCTCTCTTTGCCAGTCTTGGATCATATCCCAGCTCTGAAGCCATCAGGCCTGCCAAGATGGATACTTCAATGGAATGCTTCAGCACGTTCTGGCCGTAGGAAGTCCGGTATTTCAGACGTCCCAGGAGCTTCACCATCTCTGGATGCAAGTTGTGTACACCGGTCTCAAAGCAAGCCTGTTCGCCCTCTTCTTTGATGATGTTGTTCACTTCCTTGGTGGCCTTCTGAACCATTTCCTCGATTCTAGCCGGGTGGATTCGTCCATCTGTAATCAGCTTCTCCAGTGCAATTCGTGCAATTTCCCGACGAATCGGGTCGAAGCCGGACAGGATAACTGCTTCCGGCGTGTCGTCGATAATCAGATCTACTCCAGTCAGTGTCTCAATGGCCCGAATATTACGGCCTTCTCTTCCGATGATTCTTCCCTTCATATCATCGCTTGGAAGAGGTACCACGGAAACGGTGGTCTCCGCAACCTGATCTGCCGCACAACGCTGAATCGCCATGGTGACAATCTCTCTGGCCCGCTTGTCCGCTTCATCCTTCGCCTCGGACTCAACACGAGTAATCATGGCCGAAGCATCTTTCCGAATATCCTTTTCCACTTCATCCAGAAGAATCTGTTTTGCCTCTTCCTGTGTATAACCGGAAATCTTCTCCAGTTCCTTCACCTGCTTTGCCAGGTATTCATCGATGCGCTGGTGCTTTTCGTTCATGGAACGTTCTTTCTTCGAAAGCCCCTCTTCCCTGCGCTCAATGTTCTCCATCTTCTTCTCGATGTTCTCTTCTCTCTGAAGAATTCGGCGTTCGGATCTTTCTACCTCTTTCCGGCGATCCCGGATTTCGTTCTCCAGATTTGATCTTAGCTTATGTGTTTCTTCCTTTGCCTCCAGTATCTTCTCTTTCTTGATGTTCTCCGCCGCATTCTCTGCATCCAGAATCAAGTTCTGAGCCTTCTGTTCCGCACTTCCGATTTTGCTTTCCCCAACGTTCTTGCGCAGAAGGTATCCAACCAACAGTCCAATCGAAAGAAACACGACAGCACATCCAATTCCTACGAGTGTAGCGTTCACTGTCATGTCCTCCTTAATATAAAAATAATGTATTACGATTTAAAATCACCTGACTATGCAGCCAGTATAATTTCACAAAGATACAAAATAATTATAATCCGATTTGGTCTAATAGTCAATATCTAGGCCTTCTTTTGAAGGTTAGCACTACCGGTTGTTGTCCCTTGGAATTCCTCGCTATCTTGCGTTCATTAATCTTCCGGCAATCTTCCTAAAGTTCTCGGCGATATACGTCTTTTCTTTCAACACAACTGGAACCCCTGCATCTGCACTGAACCGAAAATTATCGTCTTCCAGAATCATCCCCAGCATATCGCATTTGAACTGGCGATTGATGTCAGAAGCTTCTGTTTCAAGTCCTCTTTCTACCAGCTCCGGCTTCATACGGTTGATAACGAACCGACGTTTTAGCACTCTCTTTCGAATCAATTGATCTTCCAACATATCTGCGTTTCGAAGTGCAGTAAGTTCCGGTGTTACCACCATCAGGGTTTCATCACAAGCAGAAGCACACGTTGTAACAAAGGCATCTGCGCCTGGCGCACCATCCACAATGATGCAGTCGTAGAATTCCCGTGTTTCCTCCAAGAATTTCTCCCACTTCTCTGGATTTAAATTCTCTCGGTCCTCCATTAACCCTCCCGGCAAAAGATACAGATTCGATGGATTTTCCACCCGTACCA
Source organism: Eubacteriales bacterium (assembly GCA_030525365.1). Classification (GTDB taxonomy): domain Bacteria; phylum Bacillota; class Clostridia; order Peptostreptococcales; family Anaerovoracaceae; genus Mogibacterium_A. The sequence continues at coordinate 44,973 of JAUNEW010000001.1, read as the reverse complement.
CCGCTTGTTCCAGCTGACAAATTCCATTCATCACGTCGAATACATGGTAGATGGATTCACACTCCACATCCAGCATAATATCCAGCGAACGCATTCCGGGATTCATGTCAATCAATAGCGTGTTCCGCCCTAGAATAGCGAAAGTCGCTGCCAGATTAACGGCAAAAACAGATTTTCCCGTGCCACCGCGGCCGGAACCAATGTAGAAACTTTGATTCATTTTTTTACTCCATATAACCTTCTGTTCTAAGACTTACGTATTTTCCGTTTCCAATAATTAGATGGTCCAGAATCTGAATCCCAACCAGCTTTCCAGCCTCTTGCATTCGGCGAGTTATCTGAATGTCTTCTTTACTGGGTGTGGGATCTCCGCTAGGGTGATTATGTGCCAGGATAATTCCGGCAGCACCATTTCGAATGGCTCCCCGCAGCACGTCCGATGGCTGCATAGGGGCGGCATTCAGACTTCCCTTAGATACCACAATTTTTGACTGCACCTCACATCGGCTATTCAACAGAACCTCTACCACCTGTTCTTGCTTTAGACCCCGCATGTCTTCCATCAGCAGGTTCGCCACAGAATCAGGGTTCCGTAATACATCCTTAACGACGTCCTCTCTTCGATTCTGGAATCGCTTTGTCAATTCCATGCAGGCCACCACGGAACAGGCTTTCGCCTTGCCGATTCCATCGAGATTACATAGTTCATGTACGCTTACATCCCTCATGTTTCCAATTTCTCGTTCAACATACGCCAGGATATCCTCTGCCAGTTGTACCGCGGAACGGTTTGCCGTACCATTTCGAAGAAGCAGCGCCAGAAGCTCTGCCGTGCTCAAACTCTCCGGACCGGAGTACATCAGTTTCTCCTGGGGACGCTCCCGTTCCGGTAAATCTTTAATTCCCATATACCTCCTTTGCTATGTAACTTCTACAACAAGTGCAGTAATTATAGCAAAAGAAGTCCCGGCCCACAATACGCCGGAACTTCTGGTATGACACTGTCGTAAACTCTAGACCCCTATATGTAATTTCTCTGAAGAATCGTAATGTTTTGCAGTGTCAGAACCACCAACGTTACACCGACAAGACACAGGAGTGTGTTGAATAGCTGGCTCTGATACTGTACATGGTTAATCACTGCAACTACAATCATCAGAAACTGCAGCAGAGTGCAGAACCGTGCTCGAGCTGCATACATATTGGCATAATCCTTTTCTTTGCCATCCAGGAATATCTCCACTGTGGTGGTATATTTCATAATGTGCATGGATGCCACAATGACCTGAGCCGCAATCATCAACATAATTGCATAGAGAATCTGAGTTTCTTTCGCCCCGAATAGATGCGCAATCGGTGCATAGAACATCATCAGTAAATCAAAGACAAAAATCAGGTAGATGAAAAAGCGGCTTTTCTGCAAAGCACCCAGCCCCTCTCGGTTCAGCTGGTTGCTTTTTCTTTTGTTCGTATTTCTTTTTTTCTTAAATTTCTTACTGCTCATCTTTTTCCTCTGCCATTGTCATAATCTGATGTAATACTTCTTCGATTGTCATATCGGATGTATCTAGCAAAACTGCATCCTCTGCCTGCTTCAATGGATTCAGTTCCCGATGGGTGTCCTGATAATCTCGCTCTTTGATATCTTCGCAGATGGAATCTAGATCCGCCTCTTTGCCCGCTTCTACAAGCTGATCATAGCGTCTTTTCGCCCGAACCATCGGGTCTGCCGTCAAGAAAATCTTCAACTCCGCATTCGGAAGTACATTGGTTCCAATATCTCTTCCATCCATCACAACGCTCTTACCCTCGGCGATTCCGCGCTGAAGTGCCACTAACTTGCTGCGAACTGCCGGAAGTTTCGAACAAATTGAGGCAGCTTTGGAAATTTCCGGAGTTCTAATTTCTCCACTGATATCCTGTCCGTTCAAAATCACATGATTGTCTTCGAAATCCATGGTGGTCTCATCCAGAACTTTGCGAACAGCTTCTTCATTTTCTGTGTCCACACTTTCCTTTGAGAACAACCAGCCAATTGCCCGGTACATCGCACCGGTATCGATGTATTCCATGTTCATCTTTTCTGCGACCATCTTGGCGATGGTACTTTTTCCAGCACCTCCTGGTCCGTCAATTGCAATTCTTATCATATTCTACCTCTTCTATTTCTCTTCTTTGTTGGAATTATCCATCTCCTGCAGGTGATTAACCTCCTGCACAAATGTGTTCACATCTGTGAATTTGTGGTAAACCGACGCAAAACGAACATAGGCCACCTGATCCATATTCCGAAGTTCATCCATAATCAGTGCACCAATCAGTTTGCTCTCAATTTCCTTCTGCATGGTGTTGCTGAGACCCCGTTCAATACGATCTGCAATGTGTTCCACATCTTCATAGGAAATGCTGGTCTTTTCACAGGCCTTCAGCAAACCGTTAATCAATTTGTTCCGGTCGAAGCTCTCTCTACGTCCATCGTTTTTCACAACCACCAGAAGGGAATCTTCAATTTTCTCAAAGGTATTGAACCTTCTGTGGCAATTGCTACACTCTCTTCTGCGGCGGATTGCCAATCCATCCTCCACCGGTCTCGAGTCCACCACTCGGGTGTCCCCGTTATTACAAAACGGACACTTCATCTCTCTACCTCCACTCGAAGTTGTTCCTGAAGTTATTTTGCTTTGCTGAGCTTAATGACTTTCTCCATTACTTTCTCATAGAGCGCGCCTTCGTACAGATTGTTCTGTTCCGCATATTCTTTCAGCGTGGTTCCGGTCTGCTCTTCGAAAGAATCCTGAGTCATACCATTCTTTTTGATGAGATTCTGCAGATACTCGTTGTACTCATCGTTTGTGATTGTCACATCCAACTCTTTCGCCAACTGCCGCATTACCAACTGCTGTTTTACCGTATTCTTTGCGTAGACGTTCACCTGTTTCTTGAAGGTGGCTTCATCCATACCCATGTACTGTTTCAAGAAGTCCGCATATTCCATGTTATACTTCTTCGCCAGATTCTTGTAAGTATCCTGCATGGTTTCCTTCGCCGCAGAAAGTTCCTTCTCCGGATATTTCTTCACCGTACTGTCCTTCAGAATCTTCGTGAAGATGTCGGAATATGCCTCCTTCTCGGCCGAGGCTTCGTTCTCCTTCTGGAGTTTCACCCGCAGCGCTTTCTCGTATTCTTCGACGGTCTTGTACTTCGTATTCTTCTTCACAAAAGCATCGTTGTACTCCGGTGTGGTGGTCTTCTCAATCGCCTTTACCTTAATGGTGAATACCACTTTCTTTCCAGCCACATCGCTGTTGGAATAGTTCTTCGGGAATTTCAGGTTCAAATCGAACTTGTCACCAACCTTGTGTCCGACGATTCCTTCGCTGAACCCGTCAATCATGCTGTCATTGGCGATATCCAAGGTGTAGTCCTCTGCAGAACCGCCATCGAAGGTCTTTCCATTGATTTTTCCGGTAAAATCAATTTTCACCTTGCTCTTTTTACCGACTGTGCCCTTCTTGATATCCTTCGTGGTGCTGGCCTTGGAAATAGCCTTCTGCACCTCTTCCTGCACCGCTTTGTCGGTGACCTTCTTCACTTTCTTGGTGTATTGGATGCCCTTGTAGTTTCCCAGCTGGATGTACTCCGTCAAATCGTCGTAATCATAGGAGCTTGGCACGGTAATTCGGGTCTTTTGATAGTGCCATCCGAAACCGATGAGAATCGCGGCAACTATAACAGCAATTACAGTAATAATTTTTTTATTTTTCTTGAGCATAAAAGCACCTCATTGTTAGATTGTTGTATTTGACATACATATGAATCTTAACATAATGAGGTGCTGTTTTCAACTTATTACCCTTGTTATAAGTCCAGAGCGTAATCGCCATCGTGAATCCAACTCATCTTTCGCATGAACCGATCCGTCAGAAAGGCAATCAAAGCCGGAAGCAAAATGTGAACGATCAGAATCTGTACTAATACCGTTCCCGAAAATCCCATAGCGGTGAACGTTCCAATCTGTCCCACCAGACCGCAGGTGCCCATACCCGCCCCCACATCGGTGCATTCCATGTGAAATACCAAGGTTGATACCGGACCCACTACTGCTGCCGCCAGCGTAGGTGGAACGAGAATCAGCGGATGCTTGATGATATTCGATACCTGGAGCATAGACGTGCCGATTCCTTGGGCGGCCAGTCCACCCACTCCATTCTCGCGAAAGCTGGCTACGGCAAATCCCACCATCTGTGCGCAGCAGCCTGCCACCGCTGCACCTCCTGCCAGGCCAGAAAGTTTCAGCATGATGCATAGGGCTGCACTGGAAATCGGTGCGGTCAGAACCAATCCCACTACAACGGATACGATAATTCCCATGGTAAAAGGATTCATCTTCGTCGCATCCATTATAATTGCTCCCAGTCCTTTCATCAGAGCTGCCACTCCCGGACCGATTAGCTTCGCCGCCAAGGCGCCGGCAATCACCACAACCGCCGGAGTTACAATAATGTCGATTTTCGTCTCTTTTGAAACTGCCTTTCCAAGTTCTGCGCCAATGGCTGCACTGATAAATGCCCCTGCTGGGCCCCCTAGGGCAGCTCCTGCAGTTCCCGTCACAACGCTGCAGAACACCACCAGATTCGGCGCCCTAAGGCTCCAAGCTACCGCCACACCGATGGCAGCTCCCATCATCTGCATCGCATCGCCTCCGGTCTTCACCAGAAATGCGGCAATTTGTCCGGCGGTTCCATCTGATATTACATGAAGCAGAACCTGTTCCCCCAGGGTCTTCAGAATCGTTCCAATCAGTAGCGTACCGAACAGCCCTAATGCCATAGCGGACAACGCATCCTGTAAATATCTTTTTACACTGAACTCAATATCCTTTCGCTTCAGAAAAGCTTTGATTCTATCCATTCCATCCTCCATTTTCTTTACACAGGTTTCTCTAAAGTTAACATTCAAATTGTCATGTGTCAAGACAGTTCTCAAAATTAACTGCTGCGGAATTGAATTTATGGATAAAAAAAGACTATCGCGAAATTGCGATAGTCTTTCGTAAATTCAAAGCTATTCCGTCGGATTATCCACCTTCTGGTTCATCTCGGCTTCCTTGCGCTTCTTTGCTTCTTCCATTCGTGCCTGCGCTCGCTCCCGCTTCAATCTAGCGTTGGTGTCCATCAGGAACCACCAGAGAAATGCGCAGAATGCTACGAACAGTGATGCGCCAATCAGAATTCCAAAATGGCTGACAAAGTAGTCCATGATTAGTTAGCTTTCTTTGCAGTCTCGCACAGTGCTGCGAAACCAGCTGGATCATAGATTGCCATCTCGGACAGCATCTTTCTGTTCATTTCGATACCAGACTTCTTCAGACCGTTCATGAACTTGCTGTAGCTGATGCCGTTTGCTCTTGCAGCTGCATTGATTCTTGCAATCCACAGTCTTCTGTATTCTCTCTTCTTGTTCTTTCTACCAACGTAAGCAGAACGGAGAGCTCTCATTACAGCTGGATTTGCTGCCTTGAAGTTTCTGCTCTTCTGGCCATAGAAGCCCTTTGCCTGCTTAATAACTTTCTTATGTCTCTTGCGTGCTGTTACACCTTTTTTAACTCTTGCCATGTTATTCTACCTCCCTGATTACTTCGCCAACGATCTCAGCATACGCTTTGTATCTGCACTTGTCAGAACGGAAGACTTTCTCAGTCCTCTCTTTCTCTTAGCCGTCTTCTTCGTCAGGATGTGGCTCTTGTATGCCTTGTTTCTCTTGATCTTTCCAGATCCGGTGAGCTTCATTCTCTTGCTAGCGCCTCTGTGAGACTTCATCTTGTTCTTTGCCATTACGCTTTCCTCCTAAAAAAATCACTTATTTGTTGCTCTTTGGTCCGAGGAACATTGTCAAACTTCTGCCCTCGAACTTCGGCTTCTTTTCAACAACTCCGAACTCCGAAACTTCCTCCGCAAAGCGGTTCATTACATCGAAACCCTTCGCTGTGTAATCCCGCTCTCTTCCGCGGAAACGAAGGCTGACTTTCAGCTTGTCCCCGTTCTTCAAGAACTTCTTTGCTGTATTCGCTTTGACCTGTATGTCATGTTCTTCGATGAAAGTGCTGAGACGAACCTCCTTGACCTGAGTCACCTTCTGGTTCTTCTTCGACTGCTTCTCTTTCTTCTGAAGTTCATAACGATACTTTCCGTAATCCAGTATCTTACATACCGGCGGTTCCGCATTCGGTGATACGTTCACCAAATCCAGATTGCTCTCTTCGGCTAATGCCAGTGCATCCCGGATTGCCATGATGCCTCTCATCTCACCTTCCGCATCAATAACGCGAACTTCTTTAGCGCGGATCTCTTCGTTGATCTGCCTGCTGTCTTTGTCTCTGTGATCTCTACTAATCGCTCTTACCTCCATACATTAAAAAAGCGGATACAGAAGTATCCGCAACAAAATCAAGATAAAAGCTTGAATTATGGTTACCTTATGCACCCTTGTGATAAGGTGAGAAGCGGATAACTTCTTCTTTGACTGTAATATAATACTCTACATGGGGATCCATGTCAAGTACTTTTATGAACTTTCTTGTGTGATAGAATGAGTTATCACGTAAGAAAGGACCGTTATTATTATAATATGAAAATTCAAGAAATCAACCCTGTAATACTGGCATCCAAGTCCCCTCGTCGGAAAGATATCCTGGAAAAGCATCATGTTTCCATTGTTCTTCGTCCCGCAAACGCAGACGAAACCCTCCCAGAAGGAATCGGCCCAGAGGAAGCTGTATCTCTTCTTTCCAATAAGAAGGCCCTAGCATGCTATCACAGTGTTTGTCCTGCTGAGTTCCAGAAAGGTCTTATTATCGCCGCTGACACCATTGTCTACAAGGATGAGATACTGGGAAAACCCAAGGACGAAAAAGACGCCTTTCGAATGCTCTCCCTATACCGAGGAACCAGTCATCAGGTACTCACCGGTGTCACCCTGCTGAATGTCGCCACCGGTCACACCCACACCTTTGCCGAAACCACGTCTATCTGGTGTAAAGACTATACCAATCAAGATATTTTGGATTATATCCGCACCTGTAAGCCTTATGACAAGGCCGGTGCCTATGGAATCCAGGAGGATTTCTCCCGTTATATCGACCACTACGACGGGGATTACGAGAATGTGGTGGGCCTTCCCTACGAAAGACTTGCCCGGGAAACGGAGATTTTCACCGAACATGAGAGTCTGGCCTAAGGCCAGACTCTCTTTGCTTTTACCATCTTAACTTATTCTTTTCTAAAAGCAAATTTTTCTATCCATGCATGACCCATACTGCCGCAATCAGCATGATGGCGAAGACCGCCACGATGGCCTGAATCACATCGCCAATCAGGTGATCCTCATTCTCCAAAGACATGGATCGAATTCGAAGACTTCCGGAATTCTTTGTCCAGAGATATGGATTTCCAAGTCTAGTTCCCACGTGCCGCACGCCAAAGAGCACGTTCCGATCAAACCAGTCGAATACCCGATATAATGCCACCGAAATTCCATGGACGAGCTTGACCAATGGGCGGCGGTAGAACCAATCGAAATCCACGCTGATTTCGTCGTGGGGCTTCATGATTCGAAGGGTGATAAAGAATGGAATTGCACCGCCGATAATGATCGCCACGTATTCCATAATATGTGGAAGAGTGAACGGATCCACCATGGTCCGGAAGGTCAGCTGTTCGTACAACAGTTCCGGTTTGAATCCGATAATGATGGACACGATAGTCCCCAGCACTACGGCGAGGGTCATTGAATTGGTAGCATTCTGTACTTTCACGTCTCGGCTACACTTTCCGAAGAACACGAAGTAGTTGATCTTCAGTGTAATGGAAAGCAGTGTTCCCACGCCGGCAACGGTAATCATGATGGCCGGGAGTCCCTCACCATACTCATGCAAGCTTTCCATAATCAGCGCCTTGCTGGCGAATCCGCTTAGGAACGGGAACCCCGCAATGGCCATGGAAGACACCAGGAAGCAGATGGCCGTAATCGGCATTTTCTTTCCAAGGCCTCCCAGCTCCGTAATTTTGCAAGTTCCGGTAGCCCTCAGGATGGAACCGGCACACATAAGAAGCACGCCTTTGAAGAAAATATTCGTTACCGCGTGGGCCGAGGCACCGTCAATTCCGATTTCACTTCCCACCCCTAGGGAGGCCACCATCATTCCAAGCTGACTGACAATGTGATACGAGAGAAGGCGACGGATGTCGTTCTCCAGAAGTGCCATGCAGGCGGCGAAAATCGCCATGAAAGCCCCCACGTAAATCAGCATATGCGTTCCTGCGAAGAAGGTAATCAGTGCGTAGATAGCAGCTTTCGTAGTATAGGAGCCCAGATATACGGTCCCTGCGGTAGTGGCTTCCGGATACGCATCCGCAATCCAACCGGTGAAAGGTGGAATGGCCGCATTGACCCCCACACCAATGAGAATCAGCCAGAACTCCGGGCTATTCATGTTCAGCACCAACTTGTCCAGATCGATTCCGCTGTGGAATATCTGAAGTATGATACCCGCCAGAAGCATATTGCCGCCGAATGCGTGCACCATAATATACCGAAAGGCCGCCCGAGAAGATTTCCGGCAGTGCCGTGCGTAGATAATATAGGTGGATGCAAAGGCAGAGATTTCCCAGAACACGATAAAGCTGATCAAGTCCCCTGCCAACACGATGCCCATGTTGCTTCCTACGTAGAGACAGGTGACTCCTGCCTCCCATTTGTTGTGGAGATCTATGGAATAGATGGAGTTGATTACCGCAATGGTGGTGAACACCATCAGAAATACCATGGACACGCCATCTGGATCGATGAGTTTCAACGTAATGTTATCTGTCAGGTGATACAGCAGAACACTGCTGTTGTCCATCATCCAGAATGCCGCCGCCGAGCAGACGGATGCGGTAATCATCAGTCCTTTCCGGAATTTCTCCGGAAGGGCCAGAATCACAAATCCGAAGGCCATCATAATCAGGCCGGGATGAAGATTGTGTACGCTCATTTTCGGCCTCCATTCTTTGACTTCTTCAGGTTTGCATTTCGAAGCATCCGCATCTCTTCTTCTCTCTCCCCCGCTTCATAGTAATCTTTATCTTTCCGGATAGGCTTGTTCATCACCACTTTGGCGAGAAAAATCAACATCATCGCCCCCACAAAGGAAATACAGAAGTAATATATGAATTCATTCATGATCTACTCTCCTATCCCATTATTCCAAATATGGCATTTCCGGCCATTACTGCGAAATCATACAGGTGCAGGCCGAAATTCGGCATGATTCCCAGAATGATAGAGCACGCTGTGGTAATCACAATCGGCACCAGCATCGGCAGGCTGGCTTCTCCATAAGTTGGAAACTGGCTGTTGTAGAAATCCCTCTTGAACGCCATCAGCACTACCGGCATCAAGTAAGTCAGTGCCAGCAAGGCGCTGACAATCAGCGTTGCCACGAAGAAAGGTTTCCCCATAGATACCGCTCCCATGATGATATTCGCTTTGCTGACGAATCCCACGAAGAATGGGAATCCGGCTACTGCCAAAGAAGCTAGGGTAAAACAAGTCATGGTGACCGGCATCCGTTTTCCGATACCAATCATGTCGCTGATGTTCTTCTTGTGGGTGGTGACGAAAATCGCACCAGCGCACATGAACAGAGTAATCTTCATGAAGGCGTGCGCCACAATGTGATACAGCGCACCGGTTGCCGCGTAAGGCGACAGGATGGAAATTCCCAGGATAATGTAGGAAAGCTGTCCCACAGTGGAGAACGCCAAACGAGCTTTCAAATTATCCTTGCGAATAGCAATCAGGGAGGATACCAGAATGGTGGCCACCGCCATCCAAGCTAGAATCTCCGATCCGTGGCAAGATTTTGCCGCTTCCGGTCCGAAGACGTACAGGACGATTCGCAGGGTGCAGAATGCACCTGCTTTTACCACGGCTACCGCGTGAAGCAGGGCGCTGACTGGTGTTGGTGCCACCATAGCCGCCGGAAGCCAGCTGTGAAGCGGCATTACCCCGGCCTTGACAATGCCGGCTCCAATCATCAAGAAGAACACCGCCAGCATCCACGGCATCGGAATATCTCCCCTATGAACAAATCCTCCCGGTACGAATTCCATGGTTCCCGTGCAAGCATACAGAATCACGATACCAGCAAAGAACAGCTGTCCGCTAATCAGCGTATACGCCAGGTATTTCCGTCCGGACCGTGTGCCCTCTTCATCCCGATAGTGCACCACCAATGGATAGGTCGCCACGGTCAACACTTCAAAGAAGATGAAGAAAGTCAGCAGATTTGCCGCAAAACACAGTCCCATGGTTGCTGTCAGACACATGGCAAAGGCTGCGTAATATCCCGTCTGATTCTTTTCCCCATGGCCTCGCATGTATCCGATGGAATAACAAGAGGTGACAATCCACAAGGTAGCGGCCACGCAGGCGAAAATCATTCCTGCTGCATCCACAGAGAACCGAAGGGATATTCCCTTCACAATTTCCAGCAACGTGAATCCGATTTTCTTTCCCGCCAAAGCGGCCGGAATCATGGAATAGACCAGTCCCGCCATGGTAAAAGCAGCTAGGAATGTAATTCCCTCCCGGCAATTCGGACGAATTCGTTCGCCCAACACATACACCAGGCAGGACGCCAGAAGGGGCACCAGAACGATGATCCCCGGCCGATAATCTAAGGCTGTAAGAATCATAATGCCACCCCTTTCAGTGAAATCAATAGAATGTCTACAAGCTTAACATTGAATACGCCCAGAAGAAGAATGACCAGAATGCAGATAACTACCGGAATCATCATGGACATCGGCACCTCAAGAGATGTATTCGGATGAAGCTCACGCTTATTCTTCTCTCCCTGCACGAAAACCTTCTCAATCAATTTGAAGAAATAGATTGCGTTCAGCAAGGAACTCAGCACCAGCACGAAAATGTACACGTACTGATGGGACTCCGCAGCACCAAACGCCAGATACCATTTGCTGAAGAATCCCACCGTTGGCGGAATTCCAATCATGGACAGGGCGCCCACTGTCAGAAGGCCCGCCGTCCAGGGCATCTTCTTATAGATTCTGCCGAAGTCGTTCAAGTCAAAAGTTCCGTATTTCCAGCTAATGGCACCGGCGGCAAAGAACAGGCCTCCCTTCATGAAGGCATGGCCCACCATATGTAGGAAAGACCCTGCTAACGCCAGCGGAGTTCCGATGGCAAAGCCCAGGCTGATATAGCTGATCTGCGCAACACTGGAATAGGCCAGCACTTTGCGGATATCGCGCTGAGCCATGGCACGCACCGATCCGTAAATCATGCCACATACCGACAGGATTCCGATGACCAGAAGAATGAATCGAAAATACTTGAAACCAGGTCCGTAGATGCAGTACAGATAACGGAACATGGCGTAGGCCGGAATCTTTCCCATGGCCCCGGCAATCAGCGGTCTGGCTCCCGTATTGGCATGGGTATATGCCGACGGTTGCCATCCGTGGAATGGAAACTGCGCCATCTTAATTCCAAAGGATACAATCAGAAGCAGCATAGCCATCAGCATGGCCGAATCGTTATTTCCAGCGGCAAGGCATTTCGCCATATCTGCCATATTCAGCGTGCCGGTAACCGAATACAGAATTCCTACTCCCAGCAGATAGAATGTGGCGGCCACCGTGCCCACCAGAAGATAGCGGAATGCGGATACCACGCCTCGGCTTCCGCCCATGGCAATCAGGCAGTACGCTGTAAGTGATGTAATCTCCAGGAATACGTACAGGTTAAACACGTCTCCTGTCATGGTCATGCCCACCATACCCAGTACGAGAAGGGCATGCATGGTATAGGCACCGCCCACCTGGACCGCATCTCCCTTCGTGTCAAAGTTAAATGCGAACATGCAGGAAAGAACGCCCAGAAGACAGACCATCACCACGATAACCGCGTTAATGGTATCGATGGAAAATTCAATTCCATAGGGAATGGTATATCCACCGAACACATAGTGGATGGGGCCTTCCGCAATAACTTGTCTCAGCTGCAATACCGACAGTATCAAAGATCCTGTCAACGCGCAGAAAACGACATCTCTTCCCAGATGTCTATGTATTTTCGACAAGGCCAGAGACAGCAGTGCCGAACATAATGGTAAAAGTACTATATACGCGGGCAGGTTCTTCATCGGAACTTTTTCTCTCCTTCTATAATATCTTCCTCTTCAATACTTCCGTATTTCTCCTTGATTCTAGTCAAAAGCGCCAGTCCCACACCAGTGGTTCCCAGGCTGACAACGATGGCCGTCAGCATCAGACCGTGGGGAAGAGGGTTAATGTAATCCGCTGCATGGACAATGCGGTGCAAGGCCACCGGAATTGTTCCGGAATCTTTCTGGGCAAAGCACAGAAAGAAGAATATCACCGCTACCTGCATTACATTCATACAGATTAACTTCTTCATGTAATTCTTGCTGACGATAATCCCGTACAATGCCAGGACCAGCAGGAGCAGCGTCAGAAAATAGATTCCTTTGCTGGCCAGCAAGGCCTCAATTTGTGTCATCATCGAAATGCACCCTTTCCATAATCGCATTTAGAATGGTAATAATCGTCGCCATTACACAGATGGCCACACCGATTTCCACCAGAAGCATTCCAACTGAATGTTTCTCCAACACCTCCACAGGCAGCGGCAATTTCTTGTATTCCAGGAATACACCGCCTCCTACCATGCAGAGAATACCCGTCAGCACATAGATGAAGGTGCCTACGCCCCCCAGTGCCGCAGAATTTTCCTTCGACAGGCGGAAGCCTTCTCTTTCCGGAATTACCATCGCATCCAGAATATAGGTCATTCCCATCAGTGCCCCGGCTTGGAATCCGCCGCCCAGGCTGACTTCCCCATGGAAAAGAACATAGATTGCGTAGAGCAGAATCAGTGGTTTCACAATGGTAATCACCACTTCCTTGTTCACCGTTCGATATACCGGTGCACCTCGGTGCTCTCGATTTTTTCGCACATGATGGGTTCGAATTCGATTCTTTCGATTTGGACTGCTGGACAGGATCAAGAGAGCCGCAACCCCAGCGATGAACATCACCGTAGTCTCGTACATGGTGTCGAAGGCCCTGTAGTCCACGATTACCGATGTGACCATGTTGGGAGAGTTGGTTTCCGTTGTGGCGTGTTCAATGTAGTAATCCGTCGTATGGGTATTGGGTTTCGAGCCCGCATCCCCGATTTCCGGAAGAAAATCAAAGGACCAGAATGCCGCTCCAAGACAGACCAGAATTAGAATCAGAGGCAGAACCTTCTTCATTACTTACACCTCCGATCAATGTTCTTTAGCGTCATGATGAAATAGATGGTGGAAATCACACCAATTACCGCCTCCGTGAATGCCACATCCGGCGCTCCCATCACGATATAGAGGAACATGGTAATGAAACTGAAGGCGCAGTAGGTAATCACTACCACCATCAAGTCTTTATCAAAAATCACCACCAGCGTGATTGCAATCAGCGCTAGAAGTAGTATGGCTTCAAGCATCAGCATGGCTCTCATCTCCCTTCTCGCTCCTAGGATTCTTCTTCCGGAGGACTTTCCGGTTATATCCCTGATAGTCCTTCGCGTGAACCGCCTCCAGAATAATCAGGTTCGTTCCCAGTGGGTTTGTAATCAGGTAGATTAGAAAGACGATGAATACTTTTACCGAAAGCAACGTCAGCCCAGTCTTCACCATAATTCCCAATGTTATCAGAAGGGCTCCCAGAGTATCCCCAATTCCGCCTGCATGCAGCCGAGAATAGAAGTCCGGAAAGCGAACAATCCCCACTGCCGCAATCCACAGAAAAATAGTTCCGACCCCAATCAGAACCGCAGAAATCACAGTATGAATATCCATTATTTTCTACCTCCGATATACTTCGCCAGAATCACTGTCGTTACAAAACCCAGAATGGAGTAACTCAGAGCGATGTCGATATACATGTCCATTCGGCCGTCAATCATTCCTCGCATCAGAATTAGAAACACAATGCTGGTATTCATGGCGAACATCGCATTCAGCTTATCGTACACCTGCTTTTTCCGAATCATGAAGAGAAGCATCAAAAGCACAATCCCTGTAATTGCCAGCAGGATTCCCCAGTAAAAAATAGTCATATGCGTTTCATTCTCCCCTTCCTGCCAAAAGTAGTTTCAATCAGGTGCACCATCTTCCGGCTGCGTTCCACTTCTTCCGCCTCCAGAACCTGGTAGTCGATTTCTTCATGGAAAAGTGAGGCCACCTTGCGCTGCATGGTGCCGTCCAAGAGTCCTTCCTTCGCCCCTTCTGTCAATGCGTGAACGGAGTAGGTTCCGTCTTCCAGAATATCCACCGTCACCGTCCCCGGCGTCAATGTTATGGAATTGGCTAGAAGTGCCCGGGCTGCCGGGTTGTCGTAATCTGCCCGAAACCAGACAATCTGAGGATGTAAAGATTTCCCTCCTTTGCACACGTTAATGGTAACGCTGAGGGAACTTTTGATAATTTCTTTCATCAGCCACAGGAAATAGACCGCGAACCGAAATGGGTTCACGTGAATTAGAAAATAGTAGACATCCGAATGAATGCCCTTCATGTAAAATGATTGGTAACAAACCAGTGAAATGATGGTACAGGTCAGAAGCCCATAGATAATAAACTTTCGCTCGAAAATGCCGGATAACACGAACCATCCGATTAAAAGAATTATAAGTAGCTCAAACCAGTTGCAAAGCGGTGGGCTCTGCAGCTTCTTGTTTTTTATAAAGTTCTTCATATTTTCTCCTAAAATCTTACCCCAGATTATTATACATGACTTTTTGTTTCTTTACTAGCACAATCCGACTCATTTCTATAGATTTTGACACTTTATAAACATGCGTTTACAAATTATTTTAACCCGTGTTATAATAATCTAATCGTAAGAAACAAATTAGCTTTTAAGGGGTACAATAATATTATGAAAAAGTATAAAGAAGGTCCTACCGTCACCATGTTCGTACCGTACGACTGCAACAACAGTTGTCCGTTCTGTGTGAATAAGGAGGAATACAAGAATTCATCCAGCTTCGACCTGGATCGCTGCTACCGTTCCCTGGATCTCTTAGGCCGGATTTTTCCGCACAACGATGTTGTTTTTACCGGAGGAGAACCGCTGGCTAAGCTAGATTGCCTGGAAGATTTGATTGCCCATGTGGGAGAAACTCACAATCTTTACATCAACACCACCCTTCCAACCAGCGAAGAGCAGGACATCCACAAGGTTGCGGAGGTCCTGAACCGTCACGCAGATATGATTTCTTGCGTGAACGTATCGCGTCACCTGAAGCACTATGTCAAGGAGTGTTCCGATGAGATTTTCGATTTGCTCAAGGTTCGTCACCGCATCAACTGCGTTATCTTTGAGGATGCGAAGGAACCTTCCACTAAGGAAAAACTAACGAAATTCCTGGATCGCTTCAACGGCCACGAAGTCCAGATTCGTGCCAACTACTCCAACCTGACGCTGGATAATGTATTTGAAACAGAAGGCGACGACCTGTTCGACCTGCTGTGCGACATTGCAGAGTATCAGCATCCCCTGGAGAAGGAGCTTTTCCGTACCGGTTTCGTGTTCCACTACAAGGACAGCCTGGTAACCTACCACAAGACTCTGCCTTTCAGCAAGATTGATGGTAAGGTAGGCGATATTATCATTCGCCAGAGCGGTCTTATCTACGATGACTGGAACAACTACGGAAGCCCGATGGATATCAACGAACTAACACTGGTATAATTCTGGAGGTATTCCATGAAGAAAAGTGAGATTCGGCAGGAACGAATCCTGCAGTACATGAAGGACACTATTAACGGCAGAGGTTTTCCTCCTACCGTACGTGAGATTTGTGCAGATCTGGAGATTAAGTCCACATCCACCGTATTCAAGGATTTGAATACGCTAGAGGAGAAGGGACTCATTCGAAAGGATCCCAGCAAGCCTCGAGCTCTTGTCGTGGTGGGAATGGATCGAGGGACGCCTGCACCAGAAACCATGCCGGAAATCGACGACACCAACATCACACTGGTTCCAATCATCGGTGACGTAGCAGCAGGTACGCCGATTCTTTCCGAACAGAATATCGACCAGTATGTTCCCTTCCCTTCCCAGTTCCTTGGAAGCGGCAAGAATTTCATTCTGGCCGTTCATGGAAATAGTATGGTGGACATCGGCATCTGCGACAAGGATTTCATCATTGTTCGAGAAGAGCACGAAGCCCAGAACGGCGATATTGTGGTTGCCATGATTGAAGGAGATTACGAATACGAGTCCACGGTAAAAAGATTCTACCGCGAGAAGGACCACATCCGGCTCCATCCAGAGAATTCGGAAATGGAAGACATTATCGTTCCGGACTGCAAAAT
Source organism: Eubacteriales bacterium (assembly GCA_030525365.1). Taxonomy (GTDB): domain Bacteria; phylum Bacillota; class Clostridia; order Peptostreptococcales; family Anaerovoracaceae; genus Mogibacterium_A. The sequence continues at coordinate 28,520 of JAUNEW010000001.1, read as the reverse complement.
CGTCGGCAAGGTAGAAGGTGTCTACCGGCATATCGGATAATTAAACAAAAACGCAAAGAGAGCCTTCCGGCTCTCTTTTTTTACCTATTCATAATCGTTGGTCAAATGGAAGCGGTCCAGAATATAGAACACTAGACCCATGGCCATGCCCACCAGTGCGGACAAGCTCATTCCGGTCAGCTCCACGGTTCCAATCTTGATGAAGGCACCGGAAAGTCCCGTAACGAAGATAACCGATGTCATGGCAAGGTTTCTTGCCTTCGAGTAGTCTACTTTCGCATCCACCATGAGACGGATACCGGAAGCACCAATCATACCGTACAGCAGGAAGCTGATGCCGCCCATAACTGGAGCCGGGATGGTCTCGATAAGTCCGGAAGCTTTTCCAATGAAGGACAGCAGGATGGAGAATACTGCTGCACCACCGATTACCCACACGCTGTATACCTTCGTAATCGCCATGACGCCGATGTTCTCACCGTAAGTGGTGGTCGGAACGGAACCGCACAGGCCCGACAAGGTGGTAGACAGCCCATCGGAGAACAGTGTCCGGTGAAGACCTGGATCCTTCAGAAGATCCTGACCGATGATTTCGGAAGTGACCACCTGATGGCCGATGTGTTCGGAAATCACCACCAAGGATGCCGGTACAATAATTAGAATCGCCTGCATATTGAATTTCGGCGCAGCGAAATTCGGAAGCGCCAGCCAGGATTGTGTCAGGCACGGGGTGAAATCAACGATTCCCAGGAAAAGTGCCACCACATAACCGATGATGATCGCAATCAAAATGGCAATGGCCGAAGCAAATCCCCGGTAGAGAACCTGCCCGATTACCGCGAAACCCAGGGTTACCAGGAACACGATAACATAATGGGGGTCAATTTTCGTATAGGTATCCGTCGTAACGATACCCCCGTTCTCCGCTGCATTCTTTGCCAGCTCCAGGCCAATCAGTGCCACCACCGGGCCCATGGCCGCCGGCGGCAGTATGGCATCAATCCACTTCACACCCACGAATTTGACGATAAACGCTACAATCATGAATATGATACCCGTCACGATAAAGCCACCCAGTGCGTACTCATACCCCATATTCTTGATTACCAGCAATGCTGGGGAAATAAAGGCAAAGCTGGATCCAAGATACGCCGGGGACTTCCCCTTCGTAATGAAAATAAACAACAGCGTTCCAATTCCGTTCATCAGAAGGGCGATGGCCGGACTGATTCCCAGAATATACGGAACCAGCACCGATGCGCTGAACATGGCAAAGGTGTGCTGGATACTTAGTGGAATTCCCTTCTGAAGAGGAACTCGTTCATCCACCTTAATGATTCTTCTCTCACTCATACAATCTCCTGTTTCGTTATAACCAGTAATACATTTTCGCTTCTTATTATACATGGAAAAGGCCGGATTTCCTAGAAAAAAACACCGTCTTTCCCGAAAACCTCGATTGAATTAACGCTCAAATAACGGTATACTTACCATGTGTGGAACAAACTGAATCACTAAGATTTGAGGTTAATTATGAGCGAAAAGAAAGAAAAAGATCAAACAAAGTCGATTATTATCAATTCGGTAGACCGGAGCATCGACATTATGGAATATCTCTTCAAACAGAGTGGAGATACCTCCATCTCCCAGATCAGTAAGGATTTGGACATATACAAGAGCACCGTTTTCCGCACCCTCGCCACGCTGGAGAACCGGGGATATGTTATTCAGAACAAGACTACGGAGCAGTACTCCATCGGACCGAAGATGTACGCCTATAGCACCATGCCCCACGACGACATCATCGCCGAAAGCGTCCAGCCACTGTTGCAAGAGCTTAGTGACAAATACGGGGAATGTGTCACCATTGGCATTCTCGGTCAGGAAAGGGATGGCATCTACAGCAATATTCCTCTTTCCACCATCGAGTCCACCCACAACCTGGGGCTCTCTCGACGTCTTTCCAATCAGACCGAGTGCTATTGTGCCTCCCTTGGAAAATGCCTTCTGGCCTTCGGTGAGAACGTAAATCTAGAAGTCTATAAGAATGCAGATTTCACCCCGTTCACGGAGAACACCATCACCAGCTACGAAGGTCTGATTCGGGAGCTGGACAAAGTTCGAGAGCAAGGCTATGCGGTGGACGCAGAAGAGCGCGAAATCGGTCTATACTGTCTGGGCGTTCCCGTGCTGAACGGCCACGGATATGCAGTGGCCGCCCTCAGCATCTCGGGTCCTAAGTCCCGGATTCACGACGATACTTTCCAGGACAAAATCCAATTCATGAAGGACATCAGCGCACGAATCAGCCAGTCCACCTACCTGTAGGATATGGATTTCCAAGCCTTCAATTCAACGAAATACGATTATGTAAAAGAAAAACCGGATTCCCGAAGGATTCCGGCTTTTCTTCTATGAAAACACTATGCAAAAAGGATTTACGCATCTCTTCCGGCCGCAAGCATCTTCTTGTTGCCATCGTTGAATTTGCCCTTTCCATGGGATTCAAAGTAATTGCACATAGAGGATTCAAACTCTTCATAGGTAAATAGCGTCGATTCCGAAGCCAATTTTCCTAGAAGAACCAGGTTGGCATTGCTTCCTCTTCCCAGTTCGGTGGCGATATCCGTTGCCGGTACTTCCACCACACGCACATTCTCCCGATGGGATACATCCTGATCCAGAGAATTCTTGTTAATATACATTACAGCACCCTCCGGCATGGCCGCTTCATTTCTCTCAATGGAAGCTTCCACTACCGGTCCATCATTCTTCATCAGAAAGACGATATCCGGATGATCGGCATACGGTGATGCAATTTTGCTATCGCTGATGATAACATTGCACTCCGAGTATCCTCCTCTCATTTCATTTCCGTATTTACAAGTCCAGGTGCACTCCAGGTTCTTATCGGAAGCCGCCTGCATCAGCAGTTTTCCTACCGTTAGCACGCCCTGTCCGCCTAGTCCGATACAAATAATTCGTTTTACCATCTTCGTTCCCCCCTTATCTATCGATTACTTCACCCAGCTCGTACACCTTGGAAACCACATCGTCAATGCACTTCATGGAATCCGGTGCGGACATGTGCCAATTGGTCGGACACGGTACCAGTACCTCTACCAGGGAGAAGCCCTTTCCGTCCAGCTGATTCTGAATGGCTTTCCGAACCGCTTTTTTGGTCTTGTTAATATTGGCTGGGCTTGTGATAGAAGTTCTCGCCAGGTAAGCGATGTCCATGCTCTTCATCAGTTTAAACACATCCGTGTTCTCTCCGTTATCCTGGAAATTTCTTCCTGCCGGTGTGGAAGCGGTCTTCTGACCCATCATGGTAGTTGGCGCCAGCTGTCCGCCGGTCATTCCGAATACCGTGTTGTTCATCACGAACATGGTGACGTTTTCGTTCCGGAGTGCTGCTGAAGTGGTCTCCCCCAGACCGATGGCATAAGCACCACCGTCTCCGGCAATGGTGAGAATACATTTATCTGGACGGACTCTTTTCATTGCGGTCAGTGCCGCACCCATTTTTCCATGTGGTGGCACGATGGCATCCACGTTCATCCAGAACTGGAACTGGTGATTGCAGCCGATATCGGAGCAGATAATCGTATCGCTGACCAAGTTCATTTCTTCCAAAACTTCTGCCAGGATACGGTTGAAAATACCATGGCCGCATCCGCCGCAGAATCTGCTTTCGTCGTAAAATAGCTCCGGTGCTTTCTTGCTAGCCATTAGTACACCTCCTCTTCGTCCTTTCCTTCGTACACTTCTTTCGCATAATTAATCACTTCATCCACGGTGTGAATTCTAGGCTCGTCCACAGTCATGGCATAGGTCTTGAATTTACCCTTGGTATGAATGATGACATCTTCTCTCATCTGTCCCATCATGTTCACCTCTACGGTGACAATTCCTCTGCAGGTCTCCGGGATTTCCTCGAAAGCCTTCTCCGGCCACGGCCACAGTGTGATTGGACGAATCAGTCCCAGCTTAAATCCATTGGCTCTTGCTCGTACCACCGCTTCCTGTGCCACTCTGGAAGAGATTCCGTAAGCCACTAGAACCACATCTGCATCAGATACTTCAAAGCTTTCCCAACGCTGCTCTTCCGCCGCGATTTTTCTCATCTTTGCTAGGTATTTATGATTCCACTCCTGAACCGGCTCGAAATAGGTTACATCCGTTGCCACCTTGTGATCCGCCCCCGGTTTGCAACCGTTAATGGTCCAATCCAAATCGTCCAAATCATATTCTTTCATCTCCGGAAGAACCACCGGCTCCATCATCTGACCAATGGTTCCGTCGGACAGAAGGCATACCGGATGTCTGTACTTCTCTGCGATTTCAAATGCTTCATAAGCCAAATCACAAGATTCCTGTACCGAATTCGGTGCCAGAACAATCAGGTGATAATCTCCGTTTCCACCGCACTTCACCGCCTGCCAGTAGTTGTCCTGTCCTGCGGAAATGAATCCGTCGCCGATTCCGAATCTCTGTACGCATCCTACAACGCAAGGAATCTCTGCCGACACCCAGTAAGCAATTCCCTCCTGGTACAGGGAGAATCCCGGACCCGATGTGGAGGTAAAAGCACGTGCGCCCAGACATCTTGCTGCGAAAGTCATATTGACACTTTCAATCTCCGAAGCTCCCTGGATGAAAACGCCTCCCACTTCCTTCTGTCTCCAGGACATCCACTGAAGGATTTCGGACTGCGGCGTAATCGGGTATCCTGCGTAGAAACGACATCCGCCTCGGATGGCACCTTCCGCCATGGCTTCATTGCCTTTCATAATTCTCTTTTCCATAACCTCGTTCTCTCCTTCCAACTTACAGTATTTCAAAGACTAGATCTGGACACATGGTGTAACAACATCCGCACTGAACGCATTTCTCCTGATCTACTTCCGGTACCAGATATCCCTTTGCGTTCACCTCATTGGAGATGCGGAGTGCGCCCGGCCTACAATTCGCCACACACAGGTAACATCCTTTGCAGTGTTCCACATTCAACTTGATCTTTTCCATAATTCGCTCCTTCCTTTCTTTCCATCTCATATGTGAAGGCATTCGCGTTTTCTTGTGTTGTTCTTGTTTCTCATTTGTTCCACTCAATAGAACATCGTTCTATTATTTTCGCTGTCATTATAACATCCACTTTTGACTCCGTCAACTGGATTTTTGTTAATCCAGGAGATCTTCTTTCGCCACCTGATCCCGTTTTCGAATGCTGAAACCCGTATAGGCAAACACGATAGCAACCACCGGGTTGATGATGTTCAGGAAGCAGTATGGCAGGTATTCCAGTGTCGGAACATTCAAGTAACTACTCATGGCCACCGCACAAGTGGTCCAAGGAATCAAGGGCGATGTGATGGTTCCGAAGTCCTCTAAGGTACGGGACAGATTCTGAGGTGCTAGATTCCTTTTCTTGAATTCCTCTTTGTACATCCTTCCGGTGAGAAGAATCGATAGGTACTGCTCACCGCATACAAGATTAACGAACACTGCAGTTAACCCCGTTGCGGTAATCAGGCCACCAGTTCCTTTTGCCACCTTGAGAATGCTTCTAGCGATAGTTCCAAGCATCCCAGAACGATGCATAATACCACCGAAAGTTAGTGAGCACAGAATCAGGGAAACCGTCCACATCATGTTCTGCAGTCCCCCTTTGGATAGAAGTTCATCCAACGCTGCATTTCCCGTACTGCATTCATATCCATAGCTGAGAACCGTTCCAATTTCTTTGATTCCCTGCCCTTGTACCGCAATGGCACAGAATACCCCTAGAAGCATACTTGCTACCAATCCCGGAATAGCCGGAATTTTAAAGCAAATCATGAGAATCAGCACCAGAAGAGGAAGCATCAGGAGTGGTGAAATAAGAAACTGTTCTTTCAACGAAACAAGTACCCCTGCAATATCACTTTCATTCCCCTTGTTTCTCATGTAACGCATATTGAGAAAAAGGAACATGGCGATGGCAATGACATAGCTGGTTCCGGCGGTGTACATCATGTGCCGAATATGGGCAAACAACGTTGTTCCGGATACAGCTGGTGCCAGATTGGTAGTATCCGAGAAAGGAGACATCTTGTCTCCGAAATAAGCTGCAGAAACCACTGCGCCCGCCGTCACCGCTGCCGGAATTCCCATACCGGATCCAATTCCTACCATGGCAACACCGAGAGTTCCCGCCGTCGTCCAGGAACTTCCGGTGGCGACGGCCACGATAGAGCACACAATCAGACAAGTAACCAGAAAGAACTTCGGTGAAAGAATCTTAAGCCCGTAATATATCAGAGAAGGTACAATCCCACCGGCAATCCAGGCACCGATAATCAGCCCAATCAGACAAGCGATTAGAATGGCTTGCATGGCATTCTGGATGGAATCCACAATACCGGATTCGATATCCTTCCATGGGCATTTCAGAACGACAACGGCAATTGTTGCTGCAATAATAGAGGCAAATATCAAGGGAATCTGAATGTCCAGGTGATATTTGGTCAAAGAGAAAAATAGCAGCAAGAACACCGAAAGAATCGGAATCAGGGAAATGATTAGACCGGGGTTCTTTTCTTTCACATTTCTTTCTGCACAGGATTTATCCATCATAGGCCTCCTTCCGGAACTGTTTTCACAGCCGACTTTTTTTCGGAACATTGTTCTATTTTTACTGAATTATATCATAATAGAACAGTGTTCCACAACTGCATTAATTGTCTTTTCATTGAATTCTTTTAATCAAAATAACAGAGGACCTTCCATTTAATGAAAGATCCCCTGTTCGGTAAATTATGAAGGTATAATTGATGGTTTTGCTAAATTATTTTCCGAAGTACTCTACTTCTTTTCCTTCGGCAATTCTCTGCTCATTTCTCTTCTTAAGCCGGATAATAAGCAATGCATCCAAGAGGCCGATAATTACAACCACGAGCTGGAATGTAAACATTCTATTGTATGCAGTTGCGGCCGGAAGGGTATCCAACCAGCTACTGAACAAAGTGAACTGGAATACGTCCGGAGAGAATCCTAGAATTGCGGCAACACCAGTTGTTGTAGCGGTTACCGCCGATGGGATTCCACATTCTTCGATGGTTGCGTAGTAATTTCGTCCTGCATAGCATGCAAAGGACAGTCCGATTACAATGAATACCACGAATCCCACCGACGAGTGCTTATTCGCACCGAACAGCATGTACAGAAGTCCTGCGATTGCTAACACATAGACAATGACCAGATTCTTTGCCGGAGATTTCAGCCGAGTGGCGATTTCTCCTCCGATTGGCGCACCGATCATCTGGCAACCGTATTGTCTGAAGATGGCCGCCCATCCCGCAATGACAATTGGAATTCCCAGTACATCCGAGAAGTACGGCGTGAAATAGGTCAATGTCGTCATAAAGGAATACACACCGAAGATGCAGATAGCAAACATCCATGTTTCCTTATGTCTCAGAACTGACCACACCTCTGCAATGGCATTCTTCTCCTTCTTGTCCTTCGTCTTCGACAATGCCTCTTTCCGTTCTGCCTCCAACATTTCTTTCGTTGGACTTGGAATGATGAACAGCACGCCGATGGCAATAATAATGGACATTACAATGTTGGCGATGACGGTCGCTTTAATGCCGATTTCCCCCTCACCAGCACGCTGGAATGCCACCATCATCAGGGAGGATTCAATCAGGTTGAAGATTCCGATGCAGGCTTCGTTCAACCCATAGGCTCTTCCCTGCTTCTCTTCCGGCCACATCATCCGCACAATCTTAATCTGGGTCGGAAAGTTGAACATCAACGATGCGATGGCAAAGCCCACCCACATGGCGACGCACCAAGCGTAGGAGTGCGGATTCAACAGAAATCCCACCGCGAAAATCGCATTCAGAAGAATGGAGATGAAATAAATATGCTTATAGTTAAACCGATCCGCAAACCATCCACCAAATGGTGCCAGAAAGATATTTCCCAGTCCATAGATGGACAGAAGAAAACTCATCTTCGTTCCGGACACATCCAGAAATTCTCGGAATGGTTCGTACCAGGTGTATTGAAGGAATGGTACCAGATACACGATTGCCCACCCAGCACCTAGAATCAGCATGGCAACAATGAGTCTAAGTTTGCTCATCTTAATGGTACTTGAATTCTCCACGGTTGTTCTCCTTTTCTCAATAATCTCACAATATATTTTTTCGATTATCCAATATGTTTCCGAAATACATCCCCCAGAATCCGGATTCCTTCTCGAATCTGTTCGTCCTTCACCATTGTGAAGTTCATACGAATGGTGTTCTTCACACCTTCGAAGGAGAAGAAGGATTCTCCTGGAATGTATGCGATTCCCGCTGCCAGTGCGTCGTTCAGAATTTCATCGCTGTCCAGCCCTTCCGGAAGTTCTAACCATAGGAACATTCCACCTTCTGGATCCGTGTATTTGATTTCCGGTGGGAAGTATTTCTGAATCATCTCCACCATCAGCTCACAGCGCTCTTTGTATACCACCTGAATTTCCCGGATGTGTTCCTCCAGGTCGAACATCTGAAGATAGTAGTAGGTCAGCATCTGTGTTAGTTCCGGACTCTGCAGGTCATTGGTTTCCTTCAATTCTTCAATAGCGGATGCCACTTCTGGAGATGCGCAGGCCCAAGCCACTCTCATTCCTGGGCTCAGAATCTTCGAGAAGGATCCCAGATAGATGACCTGACCTTTCTTATCCAGAGACCGAAGGTGTGGTAACGGCTCCCCCTTGAACCGAAGGTCCCCGTAAGGATTATCTTCCACAACCGCCACATCGTATTTCGAAACCACTTCCATGAAGCGTTCTCTTCTCTCCAGGCTCCAGGCCTTTCCGGTTGGATTCTGGAAATTTGGAATGACATAGATTAGCTTTGTTCTCGGATTCTCTTCCAGCGCCCGTTCCAAATCTTCGATGACGATTCCATCATCATCTGTGTCTACGCCTACGAACTCCGCACCGTATGGACGGAAGGAATTAATTGCTCCCAGATAACTTGGATTCTCGGTAATGACAACATCCCCCTCATCGATGAACATCATGGCAGCCAGTCCTAGCCCCTGCTGGGATCCAGACAGGATGCAGAGATTTTCCTTCGTACACTTCACGTTCTCCCGATTATTCATTCGGTCGGTCAGAAAATCCAGAAGCGGCCCATATCCCTTCGTCAGTCCATAAGCGAAAGCAGTAGCGCCCTCCTTCAACAGCATTTCATCCGCTGCCTTTCGAAGATCTTCCAGCGGGTACAGTGCCGGATCCGGAAGTCCCGCTGCGAAGGAAATCATATCCTTCTTTCCCGCAATTCTCTTCTGTACGGCACGGATTCCAGATGGCTTAATCCGGCTCATTCTTACTGAAAAACTCATACTTTTACCTCCTAATATACAATCCCTTTCCGACTTTACTTGTATTCCTTGGCCGGTTCTTCCCCCCGCATAACTCTCAGGGCACCCAGGGCCAAAGCAATCATCTCGTATTCGCCGGCTACCACAGACACCGGTGCAATGGCCTTCGTCATTCGCTCAATTTCGCTGGTAACGTACTTCGAATGAGCAATTCCACCGGTGATGATAATGCGGTCAATCGGTTCATCGAAAGCCGGCACATAAGAACAGATTTCCTTAGCCGTGGAATAAATGAATGCATCGTACACCAGCTTTGCCTTCTCATCTCCTGCTTCAATCCGCTTCTCCACCTCTCGAGAATCCTTCGTTCCCAAGAAGTCATAGATTCCGGCGAATTTGCTAATTTTCTCCACCATTTCACTTTCGGTGTACTTTCCAGAATAGCAGAGCTGCACTAGCGGATAGGTCGGCAGCGAGCCGCATCTCTCTGGTGAGAATGGTCCGTTGGTGCGCCCACCGGATCCATCCACCATGCGTCCCTTCTTGTGGGCACAGATGGAAATTCCCGATCCCAGATGTGCCACAATAAAGTTACAGTCTTCGTAATTCTTCCCCATTTCCCTTGCGATGGATCTTGCCACCGCCTTATGATTCAGTGCATGGAACCAGGCTGGTCTCTCTAGCTCTGCAAGACCTGTAATTCTGGCCTTATCCATCATTTCATCTACCGCTACCGGATCCACAATGAAGGATGGAACTCCGATTTCGTCCCCGATGGATTTGGCGATTACCGCACCCAGATTCGATGCGTGTTCTCCGCACACCGCATTCCGAAAATCCTCAATCATTCGATTATTCACCGCATAGGTTCCGCCTTCTACCGGTCTGCACAATCCGCCTCTTCCGGCGATGCATCCGAAGTCCTGAATGTCGAAGCCCGCATCGGTCACCGTCTTCAGAATCAGATTCTTGCGATACTCGAATTCGTCAAACACGTGAGGATACGGTTTCAGCTCCTCTGCGGTATGGTCAATGGAGGTCTTGAACAGTTCATTCTCGTCATCATAGACGGCGATTTTCGTGCTGGTGCCTCCGGGATTAATAATCAATAACTTCATGCGCTACCCTCCTTGCTTCTCTTTCGAGAATTCTGTGGCTTTAGCGTTCTATTGTGTGGAACAGTATTCTGTTTTCACGATTATTATACTCATAAGCGCTACTGATGTCAATCAGATTCCATGGTAAAAGAATCTTTATATATACATTCTCTTTCCGTACTACCTGGAATTTGCCGTTTTGCCGTTTTTCCGCTATAATTATAATATCGAAAGAAAAGTTATGAAGGAGGATTTCATGCCATCTCATTACGCGCACTATTACTTTGGCAAAGAGGTCATCCGGGTGATGCCGGAGGATGTCAAAGATATCATCAACACCGATGAAACGTCCATCGACGCCTATATGATGGGCCTTCACGGGCCAGACTTTCTGGCGTTCTACCGCCCCTGGAGGCACAACGCTCTGAACCGAGAAGGAAAACGGGTTCATCAGGAACCGGGAAGAAATTTCTTTGAAAATGCTGCACTGCAGCTGAAAGATCACCCCTCATCGGAAGCGTACAGCTATATCTTCGGATGCATCACTCATTTCATCCTGGATGCTAGCTGCCATCCGTTGGTAACGGAATACATGGCGGAAACCGGCCTGAGTCATGCCAAGATTGAACGGGAATTCGACAATTACATTCTTAGAATCTGCCGGAAATCTCCAAAGAGAGTGAATCTCCGGAAGGTCTTTCCCCACAGCGACAAGATTGACCGGTTAATGGCAGATTTCTACACAGGTACCACCCCAAAGAACACCAGCGAAGCCATTGATACCATGACGCAGGTTCTCGCCATCTTCGCCAGCAAGAAGTCATCCGTACGAAAAGCCGCATACAACACCCTTTCCTTGATTCCATCCAAGTCCGTTAAGAGCCGCCGGGACATGATTTATCAGGATCAGGCAGAACCCCTCGCGGAAATCAGCAATGTCAAACTGTTCGATGCACTGAACAAAGCGGTCATGATTGCCTCCCGAGAAATGGATCACTTCATGGATTATGTCCTTCTAGGCACCCCTCTCAATGATAACTTTGATTTCAATTATCTGGGATGCATCCCTTCCGAAACCGCTTCGGATGTGGAATCCATGAACAAATAAATCATGCACTACAAAAGAGCGGAGATGCTCCCCTGCTGGGAAAATCTCCGCTTTATTTATTTACTTCTTCATGCCGGATGACCACCGAGGTTACGCAATTATTTTTACCCCAAAAGTCACCCAGGAAACAATAATTCCAGCCACAATTACACCCAATATCACCGCTGGAAAGGCCTTCTTGAAATCCAGCTCCATCATGGCTGCTACCAGACAACCCGTCCAAGCACCGGTTCCTGGAAGAGGAATGGCCACCAGAAGCATCAATCCAAAAAATTCGTATTTCTCCACCGTGGCTTTCTTCGCCTCCGCCTTCGCCTCCATCTTGCAGACAAAGGTGTTCAACCGCTCACTCTTCGTCCGGAGCCATGCGAATACCCGCTTGGTAAAAATAATCAGAAACGGCACAGGAATTAGATTTCCGATAATGGACACAGCCAGCGCCTGGCTAACACTAAGGCCTTCCACTACACCGTAGGGAATCGCTCCACGAAGCTCAATTACCGGCACCATCGCCATCATTAACGTTGTCAGTACTACTTTCACTTGGTTCCTCCTTCTGTGATAACTTTAGAATCATATCACATAGAAGCGAGTCTTTCAAGATGGGTGGGCTATTCCAGTACATCATCCAACTTCTTGCTATAATTGTATAATTTTACTTTTCTTTCAGTTTAAATGAATAAGGAAGAAGCTCTTCCAACGAATATGCTTCCAAATCTTTTCCATTCCTCACAATGATTTCAATATCCGGTGCAAATTCCGCCAGAACTTGACGACAGATTCCACAGGGAAAGGCTGGATTCTTGCTTGCAGAAACAGCGATGGCCTCAAAACTCCGTTCTCCTTCTGTAATCGCCTTGGAAATCGCACTTCGCTCTGCACAGATAGTGGCGCCGTAGGATGCGTTCTCAATATTCACGCCAGTGTATATTTTTCCATTTTCGGACAGCAGTGCTGCACCCACCTTGAATTTCGAATAGGGTGCATAGGCATTCTTTCGAATTTCAGATGCGACCTTATATAATTCCTCGTATTTTTTCTCGTTATTATTCTTCATCATATTCAACCATTCCTTCCACTTCAGCCGTTGCGACACCTTTTCATTCCAGTGTCACTTCTATCTTGAATTTTATCGTATTCCGCACCGAAATACAAATATAGCAAACGACAAAAAGAGCCGTCACACTCTTATGGTATGACGACCCTTTCTCTGAATCTTAGTTAATCCAAATCTTGTTCCAAGACTAACTAGAACTCCTTATTCACTTTGCGTTCAATGTAGGAAGTGTGCAGAATCTTGTGTGCCTTCTCGCTTCCCGGTTCACCGAAGTAGGATTTGTACAGTTCCTGAATCTCCGGATTCTCGTGGGACTTTCTGAGCGGCTTATTCTTGTCCAAATCATACAGTCCCTTTGCACGAACGGCACGAACATCGACGAAGTTCCGAACTGCGGAATCTACGATTGGCTGTCCACCTCCGTTGACGCATCCGCCCGGACATGCCATGATTTCCACGAAGGTGTAGTTCTTCTCGCCGGAACGAATCATGTCCAGTACCTTTCTCGCATTGGCCAAACCGCTGGCAACTGCAACGTTCACTTCCAGTCCACCTACGTTGTAGGAAGCTTCTTTAACGCCTTCTACGCCACGAACTTCTGTGAACTCTACGTTTTCCAGTTCCTCACCGGTAATGGTTTCCACAGCGGTACGGAGTGCGGCTTCCATTACACCACCGGTTGCACCGAAGATGACACCGGCGCCGGTGTACTCTCCCAGAGGACTGTCATATGGTGTATCTGGCAGGTTCACGAAGTCAATGCCCGCTTCCTGAATCATAGCGCCCAGTTCCCGGGTAGTCAGTGCGTAATCCACATCTGCTACGCCTGCTGCATCCTGATCTGGACGGTCGCATTCGTACTTCTTTGCCGTACAAGGCATGATGGATACGGATACAATCTTATCTACCGGAATTCCAAAGGTCTCGGCGTAGTATGTTTTTACCACAGCACCGAACATCTGCTGCGGAGATTTGCAGCTGGATACATTCGGAAGCAGATCTGGATAGTAGTGCTCACAGTACTTCACCCATCCTGGCGAGCAGGAGGTAATCAGTGGAAGCGCTCCACCGTTCTGAACACGATCAATCAGCTCGTGAGCTTCTTCCATGATGGTCAAATCGGCAGAGAAGTTGGTATCGAATACCCGGTCGAATCCCAGACGATGCAGTGCAGTGGACATCTGTCCTTCTACTACGGTTCCCATCGGAAGGCCGAAGCATTCGCCCAGACCCACACGGGTGGATGGAGCCGCCTGTACTACAACGAACTTGTCTGGATCTTCCAGGGCTGCCTTTACTTCCTGAGTGGAATCCTTCTCATAGAGAGCGCCCACTGGGCAGGAAACCACGCACTGTCCGCAGTTCACGCAGCTGGTCTCCGCCAGCGGAAGCTCGAATGTGCTTCCCACATAGGTGTCGAATCCACGGTTGTTAGCACCGATTACGCCAATACCCTGTGCGTTTTCGCAGGCACCGATACATCTTCTGCAGAGGATACATTTGTTGTTATCTCTTACGATGGATTTGGAACTGGTGTCCACGGTAAAATGATTCTGCGCACCCTTGTAGTAATCCGAATCTGTCACACCATATCTCTTGCACAGCTTCTGCAGTTCGCAGTTACCGTTTCTGACACATGCCAGGCAGTCCATGTTGTGATCCGATACAATCAGCTGCAGTGTCTTCTTTCTAGCATCTCTCAGTCTCTCTGTATTGGTGTACGCCACCATACCGTCTGTAACTGGGTATGCACAGGAAGTTACCAGACCTCTGGCACCTTCCACTTCGCACAGGCACATTCTGCAGGCACCAATCTCGTTGATTCCCTTCAGGTAGCACAGAGTTGGAATATCGATTCCAGCCGCATGTGCTGCCTCGAGAAGAGTGGAGCCTTCCGGAACTGTGACTTCAATATTATCGATTGTTAATTTGATATCTCCCATTTCTGTAACCTCCACTATTTGAATACCACTGCGCCGAAACGACAGTTGTCCATACATGCTCCACACTTGATGCACTTCTCTGTGTCAATCTTATGCGGTTCTTTTACTGTACCGATAATCGCATCTGCCGGGCAGTTTCTTGCACAGAGCGTGCAACCCTTACACTTGTCCGGATCAATCTCGTAAGTGCACAGTGCTTTGCAGACACCAGCTGGGCACTTCTTGTCCTTGATATGTGCGATGTATTCATCTCTGAAGTAGCGGAGTGTGGACAGAACCGGATTCGGTGCTGTCTGACCCAGTCCGCACAGGGAGTTGGCCTGGATGTACTTTGCTAGCTCTTCCAGCTTTGCAAGGCCTTCCATTTCGCCCTTACCTTCGGTAATTCGTGTCAGAATCTCCAGCATTCTCTTGGTTCCGATACGACATGGCGTACATTTTCCGCAGGATTCACTAACGGTGAACTCCAGGAAGAACTTTGCGATATCCACCATGCAGTTATCTTCGTCCATAACAATCATTCCGCCGGAACCCATCATGCACCCGATGCTCTTCAGCGTCTCATAGTCAATCGGAATGTCATAGTATTGTTCCGGTATGCATCCGCCGGACGGACCACCGGTCTGAGCCGCCTTGAACTTCTTTCCCTTCGGAACACCGCCACCGATGTCTTCGATTACTTCACGAAGCGTGGTTCCCATCGGGATCTCAACTAGTCCTGTGTTATTCACCTTGCCGCCCAGTGCGAATACCTTAGTACCCTTGGAGGTTTCGGTACCCATGGACTGGAACCAGTCTACACCCTTCACGATGATTTCCGGAATATTAGCATAGGTTTCTACGTTATTCAGTACGGTTGGGGACTGGAACAGACCCTTTACAGCCGGGAACGGCGGACGAGTATGTGGCTCACCACGGTTTCCTTCAATGGATGTCATCAATGCGGTTTCTTCGCCGCAAACGAATGCACCCGCACCCAGTCTCAGGTCGATATCGAAGCTGAAGTCTGAACCGAAGATATTTTTGCCCAGAAGGCCGTACTCTCTTGCCTGATCGATGGCAATTCTGAGACGATCTACCGCAATCGGGTATTCAGCACGAACGTAGATGTATCCCTGATCTGCACCGATGGCATAACCTGCGATTGCCATGGCTTCCAGTACGCTGTGTGGATCACCTTCCAGAATGGAACGGTCCATGAATGCACCTGGGTCGCCTTCGTCAGCGTTACAACATACATATTTCTGTACCTTACCTCTGTTGGCGCAGGCAAATTTCCATTTCTTTCCGGTCGGGAACCCAGCACCACCACGGCCTCTCAGTCCGCTGTCCAGTACCACCTGGATTACCTCGTCTGGGGACATTTCTGTCAGCGCACGTCCCAGGGCTTCGTATCCGCCGGTTCCGATGTATTCGTCAATATTCTCCGGATCGATAACACCGCAGTTCCGAAGAGCGATTCGTGTCTGCTTCTTGTAGAAGTGGAAATCCTCATCGTTGGTTCCGTCCGAATTCTCTTCTCTCAGAATGTAATCTTTTGCGACATTTCCGTCTACCACATGTTCATTGAAAATAGCTTCTGCCTTATCCGGATTCACTTCCTCATAGAAGGTTCCACCCGGATGAATGACCACAATCGGTCCCTTCGCACAGAGGCCCTGACATCCGGTCTGAATCACCTTAACGTCCTTCTCCATGCCGTTCTCTTTAATCAAATCGTTGAAACAATCTGCTACATCCTGGCTGTGCCCAGAATGACATCCGGTACCACCGCAAACCAGTACAAACTTGTCCGGTGCATCGGCATCGCCCATCTTAATATATTTCGAAGCCTCTTCCACACTTCCGCATCTCGGTCCTACTTGACACTGCATGCGATCACGAATGACTTTGAGTTCTTCTAATGATTTCATTATCTTCCTCCATTGCAGTCTTTAATCTACTGATTTACGCGTACTTCTTCAGAATATCAGCTACCTGATCCGGTGTAATTTTACCGTATACATCGCCACCGACAATCATAACCGGTGCCAGACCGCATGCACCTACGCAGCGGCAAGTATCCAGAGAGAACTTTCCGTCCGATGTGCATTCTCCATCGTCGATACCCAGTTCTTTCTTCACCTCTTCCAGCACATCACCGGCACCCTTAACGTAGCACGCGGTACCCAGACAGACGGACACTTCATACTGTCCCTTCGGAGACATGGAAAACTGTGCATAGAATGTTGCTACACCGTATATCTTCTCCATTGGGATTCCGGTTTCGTCCGAAATGATTTTCTGCACCTGGTATGGCAAATATCCATAAATATCCTGGGCCTTCTGCATGATTGGCATTAGTGACCCCTTCTCACCCTTGTGCTCTGCAATGACTTTGCGGAGTTCAGTTTCCTGTTCCGCCGTACCCTTGAAAGGAACATTTGAAACTTTCATCAGATAATACCTCCTTGTCTGACATACAAATTCACCTTGTATATTTAATTATACGATTATATAATAGATTTGCAAGAATTGTTATATCTCTAACCAAATTTGTCATGCATGTTTGGTTAGTCAACACAAATTTTATTTAACTATTTTTATTTTTTATAAAAGAATTATTAATTGTATTAAATTTATAAACGCATCGGTAAGGAGGTTCCATATGTATCTCAAAGAAGTAGTAGACCTGCTGGATGCCCGTGTTCTCACGGAAAGCAGCAATCCCGACCTGGAATTGAACAGCGCTTTTTCCTCAGATATGCTGAGTCACGTCCTGGCATATTCCAACGACAAATCCATCCTGATTACGGCACTTTATAATCCCCAGGTTCTTCGAACCGCCGATTTGATGGGAATATCTTGTGTAATTTTTATCGGACGAAATGAGCCGGATCCTGCCCTCATCAAACTGGCCAATTCTCTGGGACTCACTATCATCCAGTCCCCTTATTCCATGTACGTTACCTGTGGACTGCTCTTCTCCCACGGTCTGCAAGGAACTTTCCAGGATGAGCAGAAAGGACGGTAACCATGCGCTATCCACAATTTCCGAAAGCCGGTGATACCATCGGAATCTTTGCGCCTAGCGCTGGCGTAGGACATAAGCTGGAGTCCTTCGATGCATCACTGGATACACTCCGAAATCAGGGGTATTTCATTCAGGAAACCGCTAGCGTTCGCGTTAATGGGAACCGATCCGCCAATGGCTCCATTCGTGGCGCAGAACTTTCGGAATTCATTCAAGATAAAAGCATTTCCGCCATCCTCTCCGCTTCCGGCGGGGACTTTGCCCTGGAAATGCTTCCCTACGTGGACTTTGAACTGATTCAAAAGAATCCAAAGTGGATTGCTGGAGCCAGCGATCCCACCAACTTGCTTTATCCTATCACCACCAATCTGGACATTGCCACCCTGTACGGATTCAATGCAGGAACCTTCGACTGGCGTCCTCTCCACCCCTTCCAGGAGAACATGCTCCACATTCTAAGGGGGGATCTTATTTCCCAGCATTCCTTCGACTTCTATGATGCTTCGAGAGATTTCAGCGGTGAGAACATCCTAGATACCCCGGTCTATTGGGACAGCCGGATTCAGGGAGAACCGAGAGAAGTTTCTTTTAGCGGAAGAATCATCGGCGGATGCATCGACTGCATCGCAAAGCTCCTTGGAACTCCTTACGACGGTACGGCGAAATTTGTGGACCGTTATGAGGAGGAGGGGATTCTCTGGTATTTCGATCCTTTTGCCATGGATGCGGAAACCCTGTACCTCACACTTCTACAGATGAAGTACTGTGGATACTTCCGAGGCACCACCGGCATTCTCTTCGGTCGGGTGATGTTCTCCGGCAGTTCCTCGGATGCAGAGTACATGGATTTAATTTCCAGATGCTTTGATGTTCCTATTGTATGGAACTGCGACATCGGGCATGTCAAACCTTGCATGACGTTAATTAACGGGGCAGTCGGCCACGTTCACGTCAAAGATGGCGTGGGAACCATCGAAATGGAATTACTGTAAAAAGAGACCGGTTGTGGATGGCATTTCCGCCGACACAACCGGTCTTTCGATTTGATTCAGTTAGTCCAAATGCTTCTTGAAGTTTCCTACGATTCGCTCCCCATCGTTCAGAATGATGAATGCATGAGGGTCCTGCTCCAGAACCAGCATCTGAAGATGACCCACCTCGTATTTGGTGATTGCCACTACCATGATGTGAATATCATCCTCGGTATAGGAACCTTTACCGTTCCACTTGGTGACACCTCTTCCCATGTCGCTGGCAATGACCTTATCCACCCCTTCTTTCTTGGTGAAAATCAGCGCTTCTGTGTTGATATTCTGGGTGTGCATCCGATCCATGAAGCTGGAGCGGATGGTGGTGTAGATGAACGAGTAGATTGCAATCTGAATGTTGAACACCAGCAGACAGATTCCGTATACCGCTACGTTGAAGAGTACGTTGATTCTTCCTACGCTGGTGTTCGGGTGGGTCTTGGACATGCATACGCCGATGATATCCGAGCCGCCGGTGGAACTTCCGCCTCTCAGGATCATTCCGGATCCCACTCCACCGATGACACCTGCGACTACGCAAGCCGACAGATAGTCCTTGAACAACGGCTTCGCCGGTACCGGCACCAGTGTCAGGCAGAGGGAAGAAACTCCGATGGAAATCAGTGACTTAATGGAGAACTTCAACCCCACTGCACGGTATGCGTAGTAAAACAGCGGCACATTGATAATAAAGTAAATAATACCTGTCAGGTCCATTCCCGGCGGGCCGGAGAAATGCAGGACTTTCACGAAAAACAGCCTCATTAACTGTGCCATCCCAAGAAAGCCTCCGTTGTACAAGCTCATAGGGGTAATCAGCATGTTAATACTGACCGCATAGATAATATTTCCCAAAATAATGTAACATATATTTGCGAAGGCAGAAAACCTGTCTTCAAATTGATCTAACCAGTTCATATCATCAGCATAGGGTGAAACAGATTCTGTCTCACCCTATCTTTATACTCCTTTATTCTATATTCTCCCAGTTCTAGCGTTCATTCTACTTGTTCCGAATTGCAGCCTGTGCAGCAGCCAGACGAGCAATCGGTACACGGAATGGCGAGCAGGATACGTAGTTCAGTCCCACTCTGTGGCAGAAGTCGATGGTCTTCGGATTTCCGCCGTGCTCACCACAGATTCCAAGCTTGATGTTCGGTCTGGTCTTTCTGCCGTCATTCACTGCCATCTTTACCAGTTTGCCAATTCCGTGCTGATCCAGAGTCTGGAATGGATCTTCTTCCAGAACACCTTTTTCCACATACTCTCTGATAATCTTTCCGGTATCGTCTCTGGAGAATCCAAATCCCATCTGAGTCAGGTCGTTGGTGCCGAAGGAGAAGAACTCTGCATCCTCTGCGATTTCATCCGCCACCAGTGCAGCTCTCGGGATTTCAATCATGGTACCTACCATGTAGTTCAATCTCTCGCCTGCCTCCTCGAAGCATCTCTCTGCAGTTTCCTCGATGGTCTTCTTCACGTTCTTCAGCTCGTTTGGAATACCTACCAGCGGAACCATGATTTCCGGCTTGATATCGATTCCGGTTTCCTTCTTCACTTCCAGCGCAGCGGTAATGATTGCTTCCGTCTGCATCTCTGCGATTTCCGGATAGGTTACGGCCAGGCGGCATCCTCTGTGACCCAGCATTGGGTTGAACTCGTGCAGCTCAATGGTCTTTGCCTTAATCTTCTCTAATGGAATGTTGAACTGTTCAGACAGCTCCTTCATGTCCTCTTCGTTCTTCGGCAGGAACTCATGCAGCGGTGGATCCAGGAGACGGATGGTTACCGGCTTGCCCTGCATGGTTTCGTACAGGCCCTTGAAGTCGCCCTTCTGATACGGCAGGAGTCCTGCAAGAGCTTCTCTTCTCTCTTCCTCAGTGTCTGCCAGAATCATACGACGAATCTTCGGAATTCTCTCTTCTTCGAAGAACATGTGCTCGGTTCTGCAGAGGCCGATTCCTTCTGCACCGAATGCAACCGCCTGCTTTGCATCTCTCGGATTATCCGCATTGGTACGAACACCGATGGTACGGATTTCGTCTGCCCACTTCATGATTGTTCCGAAGTTGCCGGACAATTCCGGTGCCTTGGTAGCGATTTCTGCCGCATATACATTACCGTCTGTACCATTGATGGAAATAATATCTCCTTCGTGATACTTCACGCCGGCAATCTCCATGCACTTCTCATCTTCGTATACGGTAATCGCATGGCAACCTGCAACGCAGCACTTACCCATACCACGAGCAACTACAGCGGCGTGGGATGTCATTCCGCCTCTTGCGGTCAGAATTCCCTCTGCAGCAACCATACCTGCCAGGTCTTCTGGAGAAGTCTCCTCACGGACCAGTACGACTTTCTTGCCCGCTTCTTTTGCCGTTGCCGCGTCATCTGCACTGAATACGATTTCTCCGCAAGCAGCCCCTGGGGAAGCCGGAAGTCCCTTTGCGATTGCTTCATGTTTCTTGAGCTCATCCGCATCGAATGTCGGGTGGAGGAGCTGGTCAATCTGTTCCGGTGCAATTCTCATGATTGCGGTTTCCTTGTCGATTTTCTCCTCGTTCACCATGTCCACAGCGACCTTAACAGCTGCTTCTGCGGTTCTCTTACCATTTCTGGTCTGCAGCATGAAGAGTTTGCCGTCTT
>JAUNEW010000001.1:0-7159 GCA_030525365.1 Eubacteriales bacterium | reverse complement strand
GCTTCTGCGGTTCTCTTACCATTTCTGGTCTGCAGCATGAAGAGTTTGCCGTCTTCTACGGTGAACTCCATGTCCTGCATATCCTTATAGTGATCTTCCAGAATCTTTGCGATGTCCTCAAACTTCTCGTATACACTTGGGAAAGATTCCTTCATCTGCTCGATTGGCTGCGGTGTACGGATACCGGCAACAACGTCTTCGCCCTGGGCATTTACCAGGAACTCACCGAAGATGCGGTTCTCTCCATTCACCGGGCTACGGGTGAATGCAACGCCGGTACCGGAATTCTCACCGGTGTTTCCGAATACCATGGACTGCACGTTAACTGCAGTTCCCAGGGAAGCAGAAATATTGTTGAGCTTTCTGTACAGGATGGCTCTCTCGTTGTTCCAAGAACGGAATACCGCCTGAATAGCCTCCATCAGCTGATCTTTCGGATCCTGTGGGAAATCTCTTCCCAGTTCTTCTTTTACCAGAGCCTTGTATCCTTCAATGATTACCTTGAGATCTTCGGTATTCAAATCTACGTCGAACTCCGCGCCCACTTCCTTCTTTCGGCCATCAAAGATGTGGTCGAACTTGGACTTCGGAATCTCCATAACAACGTCACCGAACATCTGAATAAATCTTCTGTAGCTGTCATAGGCAAACCGTTCATTTCCAGTCTTCAGTGCCAGACCCTTGACAGAATCGTCGTTCAGTCCCAGGTTCAGGATGGTATCCATCATGCCCGGCATGGAAATCGGTGCACCGGAACGAACCGATACCAGCAGCGGATTTTCCACATCACCGAACTTCTTTCCCATCACCTGTTCCAGCTCATCCAGGTGCTCATACACTTCCTGAATGATTTCATCGTCCAGATTACCACCCTTGTTCAGGTAGTCTTTGCAGGCATCAGTTGTAATGGTGAAACCGAATGGTACTGGAAGACCAATCTTGGTCATCTCTGCAAGGTTTGCTCCCTTACCTCCTAAGAGGTCTCTCATGTCCTTGGAGCCTTCATTGAACGAATAAACAAACTTTCCCATAAGCTCTCTCCTTAATTCATCACTGCTTAAAATACTAGCTTGCTATTAATATAGTCCCGTACTTCCGACAGAGGCAGACGAATCTGTTCCATCGTATCTCTGTCACGTATGGTAACGCACTTATCTTCTGCGGTGTCGAAATCGACACAAATGCAGAAAGGAGTACCAATCTCATCCTGACGACGATATCTCTTTCCGATGGAACCGGACGTATCGTAGTCAGTGCTGAAGTATTTGCTGAGTTCTTCATAAATCGGCTCAGCCTGTTCCTTCAGCTTATTGGAAAGCGGAAGAACCGCAACCTTATATGGAGCCAGTGCCGGATGCAGTCTCATCACAACACGGGTATCTTCTTTGCCCTTTGCATCCACCATGGTCTCTTCATCATAGGCATCAATCAGGAATGCCAATGCCACACGATCCGCGCCCAGAGATGGCTCAATACAATAAGGAACGTATTTCTCATGGGTTTCCGGATCCATATAGCTCATATCCTGTCCTGAATGATTCTGATGCTGCATCAAATCGAAGTCCGTACGATCCGCAATACCCCACAGTTCACCCCATCCGAACGGGAAGAGATACTCCAAATCCGATGTGGCATTGCTGTAGTGAGACAGCTCCTCCTTCTCGTGATCTCTCACACGGATGTTATCCATGTTCATTCCCAAGCTCTTTAAGAAGTCCTGTGCATACTGCTTCCAGTATTCGAACCACTCCATATCCGTTCCCGGTTTGCAGAAGAATTCCAGTTCCATCTGTTCGAACTCACGGGTACGGAATGTGAAGTTGCCCGGTGTGATTTCGTTACGGAAGGATTTACCAATCTGCGCAATTCCGAAAGGAACCTTCTTTCTGGCACTTCTCTGCACGTTCTTAAAGTTGACGAAAATACCCTGCGCGGTCTCTGGACGGAGGTAAATCTCCGACTTGGAATCTTCCGTTACGCCCTGGAATGTCTTGAACATCAGGTTAAACTTACGGATTGGTGTGAAATCCGATTTTCCACACTCTGGGCAAGGAATCTGATTTTCGTGAATATATGCTTCCAGCTGTTCGTTATTCCATCCATCGCAGGAAACGGATTCGCCCTTCGTCTTCATATACTCTTCGATGAGCTGGTCCGCTCTGTGTCTGGATTTGCAGTTCTTACAATCAATCAGCGGATCAGAGAATCCACCTACGTGACCGCTGGCTACCCAAGTTTCTGGGTTCATCAGAATTGCCGCATCCAGTCCCACATTGTACTTGGATTCCTGTACGAACTTCTTCCACCAGGCTTGCTTTACATTGTTCTTGAACAGAACACCCAGAGGACCATAATCCCACGTGTTTGCCAGACCGCCATAGATATCCGATCCCGGAAAAATGAATCCACGATTGTTACACAGTGCCTTGATTTTCTCCATTGTTGCTTTGTTATTTTCTGCCATTCGTCCTTTTCTCTCCAAATCTATTTAGTTTTCTGTATTAATACCACTTTCGAAAGCCACTTCGTTCAGAATCTTCTCCAAATCCTCCGTGCTGACGTCTGCTCCTGAAGTTTCCTTTGGTGCCTCCGTCGTTACCTCTGCTTCCTGAGAATGTTCCTCCGGAATGGATTCTCCAAGAACCACATCGTCATCGAACTTAACGGATTCTTCCTCATCGGATGCATCTGGAATGATAACGGAATCGTCACCATCGACATCCAAATCGAATTCTTCGAAAAAGTCGTCGTCCTCATCTTCCGAGTCATCCTTCTTCCGGAACAAGCCGGCACCTTTCCGTTTCAACTCCTCGAAGCCCTCTTTGATATGCTCTTTGTCCAGGCCTTCACCGCTCTTTTCCTTCAGGTCTTCGAACACGTCCTGGCCCTTGTCCTTCAGCTCATTGTACATATCCGAGCCCTTTTCCTTCAGGTCTCCGTAGAATTCGCTATCCTTAATCTTGTCTACTGTCTCCATGCCCTTGTCGTAATAAATCTGACCCTGGGCTCTGGCCTTTCGGTACTGGGTCTTCACTTTGCCATTGATGTCGGTAATCTGACCTTCGTTGTTGACGAATTCAATCTTGCAGTTGAATCCAGCCGCTCCAATCACGCCAAAAATAACTCCCCATGGTGCGACTACCGCTCCCAGAAGTCCTGCGGTCAACGGAAGATTAAGAAGAATGGTATCTCCCTTCCGCACGATAATGCGAGACATATTTCCCTTCTCGATGGTCTTGCGAATTTTCTGCTTAATCATGCTTTCCGGAGTATCCTCTTCCGCTCCATTGGAATTCATGTAATCCATCGACTCTTCAATGGCGATAATCGCATCTACAACGCTGCCGTTTGCGTTCTCCAGTGCTTCTTTCGCTTCTCTGTAACTTACACCGGTTCGATCCTTCACCAGTTCGATTTTTTCCAATGTAATTTCCATATTTTCCTCCTTGCTGTAATTCCGATTATGTATCGAAATCACTCTTTAACAGATCCGTATTCAGATAATACGCCAGATAATCCGATAAAATCCGCTTCAGTTCTCGCTCTACATCCGGCTTGAGCCGAATCTTTGAGAAAGTGGCAAGAGGTCTTCTTGCCATGTATTTCAGCACCTCCACTATATCAAAATGGGGGCGGAAAATCAACGCATCGGGAGTGCTTTTCTCTGTTTCATTACACTCTCCGCACAAAATTCCTCCACCGGAAATAGAGAAATAAACTGGACCTTCGAAATCCGCCACCGGTTTCCCACAATCTACACAATGATTCAGTTCCGGCATGATTCCCTGCATCCCCAGATTCTTCACCAGGTACGCATAGAGGAGCGTCTCGTAGTTGTCCTTCGTCTCCGAAATCGTCTCCAGAAATTCCAGCGTCAGTTCAAAGGTTCTAGGCTGAGGTCTTCCCTCTTCCAATGTACTGTTCAGAAACTCGATGACTCTGGAGGAAACCAGAAAACGATCCACATCTTCCCCGATGGAATAGAAACTTCGTTTGATTCCTGCGCCATTGATATTATAATAATCCCTGTTCTTGAAAATCTCATATTCCGAATAGCAGAAAGGCCGGAGTGCCAATGCCGACCGGTTCCGTCCCCGCTCCGACAAATTGGTTCCCGCTGTAATCTTCCCATAATCTCGAGTGAACAGCACAATCATCCGTCGATTATTCGCAATCTTATTCTGCTTCAGAACAATCCCTTCAGTTGTAATCAGCATGTTCTATTCATCTTTGTAGCCGAAGTTCCGAATGGTTCGATCCGAATCGCGCCAATTCTCTTTGACTTTCACGAAGAGGGACAGGAACACCTTCGTTCCCAGAAGAGCTTCAATTTCCAGTCTGGCACTCTTTCCGATTCCCTTCAGCTTGCGGCCACCCTTTCCGATAATGATTCCCTTGTGGGACTTCTTCTCACAGTAGATTACCGCACTAATATCTGTGATATTCGGCTTCTCCTGGAAAGACTCAATCTCCACAAATACTCCGTGGGGCACCTCCTCACTGAGGTAATCCAGCAACTTTTCCCGAATAATCTCGCTAACGATAAAGCGCTCTGGGTGATCCGTGGCCATATCCTCCGGATAGTACATCGGACCCTCTTCCATGTATCCGGTCAGTCTTTCTACCAGCTCATCCACGTTAGTTCCGTTCAGTGCAGAGATTCCGTAGATGTCGTCAAAAAGATTCATTTCCGAATACCGGTTATACAGCTCCAGATAATCCTCCGGCTGCATCATATCCATCTTATTAATCGCCAGAATTTTCGGTGTATCCACTTCCTGAATCAAATCCAGAAGGTACTGATCTCCCGCACCGAATTTCTTGCTTCCATCAATGATGAACACAATCAAGTCCACACCCTTATAAGTGTTCACCGCCGTCTCGTTAATGGTGGCTCCCAGCTTATTCTTCGGCTTATGGATTCCCGGCGTATCCAGGAAAATCAGCTGTCTTCCTTTTCCTTCGTCGTACTCCATATCCGTGTAGATTCCGGTAATCCGATTTCGGGTGGTCTGTGGTTTGCTCGATGTAATCGCAATCTTCTCCCCCAGAATCTGATTCAGAAGAGTGGATTTCCCTACGTTCGGTCGTCCTATAATTCCAATGAAACCTGATTTCATATTTACTCCATTTCTTTCATCCTTAATTTCTATTCGTCTCTTCGAAGATCAATCGCCGCCATGACGCTTTCTTCATGCGCGCGCATCACTTTCTTCTCATCCTCTTCCATATGGTCGTACCCCAGAAGATGCATCATGCTGTGTACGAAAAGATAAGTAATTTCCCGTGCTTCCGTATTTCCGTATTCCTGGGCTTGTTCACAGGCTCTCTCGTAACAAATCACCACGTCTCCCAGCGGAATGGAAATCTCCTCGTCCAACATCTCGAGATCCGCTTCCACATCCTCAGGGGATTCATACTGCGGAAATGACAGCACATCGGTCACTCGATCGATGCCTCGGAAATCGGAATTGATGGACCGGATGGTCTCCCCATCCGTAATGGTCAATGACACTTCCAGCCGCTCTTCTTCTTCGGTTGGGAGTGTGAATTCCTGACGGAATACCTCCGATGCCGCCTCGTTGATTTTGGTAAAAACAGATTCGTTCAGTCGTTCCTGCTCGTCCACGCAATTGATAATCATTTTCGACCGTCTCCGCCTTTCTTCTCGTAATCGTTATAGGCTTTGATAATTCTTTTTACCAGCTCATGACGCACCACATCCACCTCGCTCAGATAGCAGAATTCAATACCTTCCACATTCCGAAGCACCCGAGTGGCCTCCAGCAGTCCAGACCCCTTGCCCTTAGGAAGGTCAATCTGGGTAATATCACCGGTTACCACCACTTTGGAATGAAATCCCATACGGGTCAGGAACATCTTCATCTGTTCCCGAGTGGTGTTCTGGGCCTCATCCAGGATGATGAAGGAATTGTCCAAGGTTCGCCCTCTCATGTAGGCCAGTGGAACCACTTCGATGGCCCCTTTCTCCTTCAGCTTAGCAGAGGCTTCCTGCCCCATGATTTCGTACAGCGCATCGTAAAGCGGTCTCAGGTACGGGTCTACCTTCTCCTGTAAGTCTCCCGGAAGGAACCCTAGGCTTTCCCCCGCTTCCACCGCTGGACGAGCCAGAATAATCCGTTCAATCTCTCGGTTCTTCAGGGCATTCACCGCCATGGCACAGGCCAGATAGGTCTTCCCCGTTCCTGCCGGGCCCACGCCGAACACCATGTTGCTTCGGCGAATGGAATCCACATATTCCTTCTGTCCGTGGGTCTTCGGGCGAAGAGGTTTCCCGTAATGCGTATAGCAGATGATATCCTTCACATTCTCCTCTTCGTCGTAGGGAATATTCTTCGTCATCACATCGATGATGTAGTCCGCCTTCTGGGCATCCAGTGTTCCCGCTGCCCGAATTTCGTCCTCCATCTTCGTAATGATTCCCGCTGCCAGGTCTCGATTCTCCCCCTGAATCAGCAGATTCTCGCCTCGCTGTATAATTGTGGTTCCCGTGGTCTTCTCCACCGCTTTGATATTGCGGTCCAAATTTCCGAACAATCTTGCGGAATCAATGGATTCGTCCATGGGAAGAGTTACTCTTTTCTCTTCTTTCAAATCGTCCATCCTTTTCAATACTATACTATGAACCATTATAATCTTTTTAAAGCTTCGATACAACCGTCTTGAGCCAGTTCCGAATTCCTCTCTATTAAAGTTCAAATCCGGCAAAGGTGCCTTGCTCACCTCCGCCGGATTCGAAACGTTCTGAGTTCGCGAAAGCCTACTCGAGCCTTCGCAAGCTCATGATATTATACATATTGTATAATTGTCAATTTATTTTTATACGTTCTGTGTAATCGCGTTGACGAGATTTCTTTCCGCTTCTAATATTTTGTAACAAAGGAAAGGAATTTATCATGAATCCCACGAGCATTGGAAACAAATTACGAGAGTTACGAAATCAATCCGGACTTACGGTGGGCGAGGTAACGGACCAGCTCCATCGTTTCGATACATACATCAGTGATTCTGCTTTATACAGTTACGAAAACGGGTCACGTTCCGTGGATGTCTCCACCTTCCTCTCACTGTGCATGGTATATCGTTGTGATAACATATTGGAAGAATTCACGGACTGCGATTATGTAGTTCCCGCACC
>JAUNEW010000087.1 GCA_030525365.1 Eubacteriales bacterium | reverse complement strand
GGCGTGTGGCGCCCGCGGGCCCGTTTTTCCCGGCCGGGCGCCAACATCAGGCGGTGCTGTTGGCGCCCGCCGGCCGATTTTTCTCGGTCGGGCGCCAACACCGAACGGGGCGCGTGGCGCCCGCGGGCCAGTTTTTCCCGGCCGGGCGCCAACATCAGGCGGAACGCATGGCGCCCGTGGGCCGTTTTTCCCGATTGGGCGCCAACGCCGAACGGAGTGCGTGGCGCCCGTGGGCCGGTTTTTCCCGGTCGGGCGCCAACACAACGAAGGGAACTGAGCCGCCCCGCGGGGCGGCTCAGTTCCCTTCATCTCACACGCAGCTCTCACGCATCTCGCGTGCATCTCATACACCTCATGCGTATCTCACACGCTTACCATAGCTCTGCAACTCGCTTCTGCTGCAAACATTTCAGCTCACCTCTACAGATTCTCCAGCACTTTGTCGGCGAACTCACGGCAGGTTCCGCCCCCTGGCAGGCCGGTCATCTTCGCGCCCAGTTCATCGTCGGCGATTGCGAGGGCCTTCTCTAGCCGGTCGGCTTGGTCGGTGAAGCCGATGTGGGAAAGCAGCATGGCGGTGGCCTTCAGCAGGCTGGCTGGGTTGGCATAGCCTTCAATGCCTTCCTCCACCATTCTTGGTGCGCTGCCGTGGATGGCCTCGAACAGAGCGTAATCGCTGCCGATGTTGGCGCTTCCGGCAGTTCCAACGCCGCCTTGAATCTGGGCGGCTTCATCGGTGATGATGTCTCCGTAGAGGTTCGGCAGAACAAATACCTGGAATTGATTCCGGATGTCTTTATTCACCAGATTCGCCGCCATGATGTCGATGAACCAGTTGTCCGTTTCAATTTCTGGATAATCTTCCGCTACCTCTTTGCAGATTCGGAGGAAATCTCCGTCGGTTTTCTTCATAATATTAGCTTTGGTAACGATGGACACCCGCTTCTTTCCGTTGGCACGGGCGAAGTCGTATGCTGCCTTAGCAATCCGCCGAGTTCCCTCCAAAGTGGTGACCTTGAAGTCCACATCCAGGGTATCCCCAATCCGCACGCCGCGGCTTCCCAGGGCGTATTCCCCCTCCGTGTTTTCCCGGAAGAACGTCCAGTCGATGCCCTCTTCCGGAATGGACACCGGACGCACATTCGCGTACAAATCAAAGGCTTTCCGAAGGTACACGTTGGCACTTTCCAG
The DNA here is from genome assembly GCA_030525365.1 of Eubacteriales bacterium. Taxonomy (GTDB): domain Bacteria; phylum Bacillota; class Clostridia; order Peptostreptococcales; family Anaerovoracaceae; genus Mogibacterium_A. Next base: position 3,274 of record JAUNEW010000087.1, on the reverse strand, counting down.
GTTCTTCGTGTTCATGGATGCGTTTGGCGTGGTAGTAGGTCCCTTCAAGAGAACGTCGCATTCCTTCATGGCCGCAAGCACCTCATCCGGCACAGTCTGTCCTTTTTCCAACCGGTTCTCCAAGGTAAAACCATCAATTTCTTTCAGCTGAACTTTTCCGGTTACAATCTCTTCTTGCAGGAGGATTTCCAGAACCTTCCGCGCTTCCTTCATAATCATGGGGCCGATGCCGTCCCCTGCAGTGGTTCCGATTACAATGGGGCCCTCCCCTTGAGCACCGGATTCCCCCGCCTCTCTTCTGGCCCGAATTCCTTCGTTTCGCTCGTACTGCTCTCGAAGCAGCACTTCGAATTCCGCAACCGCTTTCTTAATATCATTTTCGACAGATGTATTCACGTCTTACCTTCTTTCTTCTTCCGATTCCGATTTTCTATTTCCCGCTTTCTGCCGCATACTTCAGAAGGCCCCCGGCCAGCAGCATATCCTTCTGCCGCTGCGCCAGTTCCATGCGAAGCGGAATCTCCTTGTCTCCGGCGTGAAGGATGATACGGTCTTCCTTCAGTCCCTGATAGATGTCTGAAAGGCTCAGTACATCGCCCTGGGAAATCAAATCGTAGTCCTCCGGATTCTCGAAGATCAGCGGCAGGATTCCGGCGTTCACCAGGTTGGCCATGTGAATTCTGGCAAAGCTCTTCACAATTACCGCGCGAATTCCCAAGTACAACGGTGCCAGCGCAGCGTGTTCTCTGGAAGATCCCTGTCCGTAGTTGGAACCCCCTACGATGATTCCTTTTCCTGCTGCTTTGGCTCTCTCTGGGAAGGTTTCGTCCACCACATTAAAACAGAAGGTAGAAATCTTCGGAATGTTGGAGCGGTACGGCAGGACTTTGGAACCCGCCGGCATAATGTGGTCGGTGGTGATATTATCTCCCACCTTGAGGAGAACCTCCGCCTGGATAGAATCCTCTAATGGATGGGTTTCCGGGAACGGCTTGATGTTCGGACCTCTTTTTACCTCTGCGTCCTTGGCCTCTTCCGGTGGAAGTGGCTTAATGAAGCCGCTGTCGTTGATTCGGAACTGCTCCGGAATCTCGACTTTGCCCACGGATTCCATGGTGGTCGGATCCGTGATGTAGCCGGTCAGGGCCGATGCGGCTGCCGTCTCCGGACTAACCAGGTAGACCTGTCCGTCCTTCGTTCCAGAACGCCCCAGGAAGTTCCGGTTAAAAGTACGGAGGCTGACGCCTCCGGAATTCGGCGAGAATCCCATTCCGATGCAAGGACCGCAGGTGCATTCCAGAATTCGGGCGCCGGCATCAATCATGTCCGTCAGTGCGCCGCACTCCGCCAACATGGAAAGAACCTGTCGGGATCCCGGCGAAATTCCCAGGCTGACTCCATCGGCAATTTTCTTGCCCTTAAGCATCCGCGCCACTTTGAGCATATCTGCATAGGAAGAGTTGGTGCAGGATCCGATGGCAATCTGGTCCACCTTGATGGCGGAAAGATCCCCCACTGGCTTAACGTTATCTGGGCTGTGAGGGCAGGCAGCCAACGGCTTCAGCGCAGCTAAGTCGATGGTGTATTCTTCCGCATAAGTGGCATCTGGGTCGCTTTCCAGCGGAATCCAGTCTTCCTCCCGGTTCTGGGCCTTGAGGAACTTCCGAGTCTCTTCATCCGATGGGAAGATGGAAGTGGTGGCGCCCAGCTCTGCCCCCATGTTGGTGATGGTGCAGCGCTCCGGTACGCTCAGGGATTGGATTCCCTCTCCGGCGTACTCCACGATGGCACCCACACCGCCTTTGACGGAAAGCTGCCGCAGCACTTCCAGAATAATGTCCTTCGCGCTGACGTTATCTGCCAGCTGATTCTTGAGCGTCACGCGAATCATTCTCGGCATCGGAATGTAGTATGCACCGCCACCCATGGCCACCGCTACGTCCATGCCGCCGGCACCCATGGCCAGCATGCCCAGACCACCGCCGGTTGGCGTGTGGGAGTCGGAACCAATCAGGGTCTTCCCCGGCTTTCCAATGCGTTCGTAATGAAGCTGATGGCAAATCCCATTGCCCGGGCGGGAGAACCAGATGCCGTGCTTCGCTGCCACGCTCTGGATGTACTGATGATCGTCCGCGTTCTCGAACCCGGACTGAAGGGTGTTGTGGTCGATATAGGCCACCGAACGCTCCGTCCGAACCTGCGGCACGCCCATGGATTCGAACTCCAGATAGGCCATGGTTCCCGTGGCGTCCTGTGTCAGTGTCTGGTCAATCCTCAGCCCGATTTCCTCTCCCGTTTCCATCTTTCCGGAAAGCAAATGTTTCTCTATTATCTTCTCTGCAATCGTCTTGCCCATTTCTTCTGTCCCCTTCTGTCTTCTTCTGTAAAAATATCTGTCGCCCTTCTGGCTATTTCCGTTCTTCGCCCATGTCCGATGCCACGAACTGATTGATCAGCTTGTCCACCTCTTTGCCTCCGATGATGGATACTCTGCCCTTGGCATACTGATCGTCAATCCACGCCTTCACGTACTGAACCACCGCACTGTGCTTGTCCACACGGTGATCCCCTTCCAGTCCGTAGGATTCGTTAATCCAGAGGGCTACGCCGGCAGCACCGGAGTTCTGGTTCAAGGAAACCAACGGCGGACGCTTTAAGAATTTCTTCGTATCGAAGATGTTGTAGATTTCCTCGTTCTTCAGAAGCCCGTCTGCGTGAATTCCCGCCCGGGTCACGTTGAAGTTCTCTCCCACGAATGGCGTCTGCGGCGGAACCTTATACCCAATCTTCTTCTCGTAGTACCGAGCCAGATCCGTGATGACGGTGGTGTCCATTCCGTCCAGCGTCCCCTTCAGCTGTGCGTACTCGAAAATCATGGCTTCCATCGGCACATTTCCGGTCCGCTCCCCAATGCCGAACAAGGTGGTATTCACCGCTCCGCATCCGTACAGCCAGGCCGTTGCCGCATTGACCACCGCCTTATAGAAGTCGTTGTGGCCGTGCCATTCCAGCATATTGCTCGGCACATCGCAGAAGTTCTGCATACCATAGATGATACCGGATACGCTTCGTGGAAGGGCGGTTCCCGCATATGGGATTCCGTATCCCAGCGTATCACACATGCGGAACTTCACCGGCATCTTGGCCTGCACCGACATATCCTGGATGGCTTTGACGAACGGTACCACGAATCCGTAGAAATCCGCACGGGTGATGTCTTCCAGGTGACATCTCGGCACCACCCCAGCCTCAAAGGCATCATTAATCACCGACA
>JAUNEW010000019.1:16016-19991 GCA_030525365.1 Eubacteriales bacterium | reverse complement strand
CCGGTGACGGAGTAGGCCACCCAGTTGCCCACGTTGGCGGCGTGGTCGCCGATGCGCTCTAGGTATTTGGCGATCATCAGCATGTCCAGGACGGCGATGTCGCCCTTTCCGTCCTTCCGGTCATCGCTCCGGTTCCGGATGCGGTCCAGGAGGCCGGCTTTAATGCGGTCGAAGTGGTCGTCCACCACGTCGTCGTAGGCCACCACTTCTTTGGCGTGCTCCAGGCTCCGGGCCTGGAAAGCCTCGATGCTGGACTGGACCATGTAGATGACGGCTTCGCCCATTTCCTCGAATTCTTTGGTGCGGATGTCATCGGTGAGCTGGCCAGTTTCCACGATTTCGGCGATGTCCAGGGACTGGTCGCCGATGCGGTGCAGGTCGGTGACCATCTTGAGGGCGGCGGAGATGACCCGGAGGTCCGTGGCCACTGGCTGCTGCTTTAGGATGAGCTGGATGCACATGGACTCGATTTCCCGCTCTTTCTGGGAAATGGTCTCGGCCAGCTTGACCACTTTGTCCGCCAGCTCGGTGTCAACCGTGAGGAAGCATCGAACGGTGCGCTCGATGATGTCCTCGCACATGCCGCCCATGATGCACATCTGGTTGTCTAATTCTTTGAGTTCTCCCTGATATGTGTTACGCATTAACCAAACCTCCCTGTAATGTAATCTTCGGTGCGCTTGTCTCTCGGACTTGCGAAAATCTGATTGGTTTCACCGTACTCGATGAGGTCTCCCAGCAGGAAGAAGGCGGTGCGGTCCGAGATGCGGACGGCCTGCTGCATGTTGTGAGTCACCATGACGATGGTGTATTTCTCCTTCAGCTCCTCTGCCAGGTCTTCAATTCGGCCGGTGGAAATCGGATCCAAAGCGCTGGTTGGCTCGTCCATGAGAAGAACGTCCGGTTCCACGGCAAGCGCTCTTGCGATGCAGAGCCGCTGCTGCTGTCCGCCGGACATGCCCAGGGCGGATTTCTTCAGGCGGTCCTTGGTTTCGTCCCAGATGGCCGCTGCCCGCAGGGACTTCTCCACGATGCTGTCCAGCTCTTCTTTGTTCCGGATGCCGCCGATTCGCGGTCCGTAAGCGATGTTGTCGTAGATGGACATGGGAAACGGATTCGGTTTCTGGAAAACCATTCCCACCTTCCGGCGCAGGGCGGTTACGTCCAGACCGGGGTCCAAGATGTTTTTACCCCTGTATTCCAATGTTCCGGTGACTTTGCACTCTGGAATCAAATCGTTCATCCGGTTCAAGTTCCGGAGGAATGTGGATTTGCCGCAGCCAGAGGGGCCGATAAATGCGGTGATGGCGTGTTCCGGGATGTCCATGCCCACGCTATGCAGGGCCTGATGGTCGCCGTACCACAGGTTCAAATCCCGGACTTTGATGATTGTATCGTTCATTTCTATCCTCTTTTCTCCTGAATTTTCTTTGCCGTATGGGTGGCCAGCAAATTAAGCGCCAGGGTGATGGCCATCAGCACGATGGCGATGGCAAAGGCGATGTCATACTCCCCTCGCTCGCTGGCGTAGATGTACAGCGCCACCGTCAGTGTTGCAGACGAGGACTGCAGTGCCTGAGCGAATCCGATGAGCTTTAATCCGAATCCAGCGGTAAAAAGAAGTGCCGCGGACTCCGAAGTAATCCGGCCCACCGCCAGAATGCACCCGGTGATGATGCCGTCCAGCGCATTGGGGAGTACCACGGTCCGAATCATGTGCCACTTTCCGCTTCCCAGGGCCAACGCCCCCTCTCGGAAGCTCCGGGGCACGGTCATGAGGCTCTCCCGGGTGTTGCTGATAATCGTTGGGAGCACCATGAGCACCAAGGTTAAGGCGCCGGCTAGGATGCCTTGCTTGAGACCGCCAATCTGGATGAACACCAGCATACCCACCAATCCGAACAGGATGGACGGAATTCCGGTGAGGATTTCCGATGCAAATCCGATGAGATCCTGCAGCCATTTCTTCTTCGAATATTCGGTCAGGTAGATGGCGGCTCCCACCCCAAGTGGAAGGACGATGACCATGGCCACCAGAATGATGTACAAGGTATTCATGATGTTCGGGAGGATTCCAATATTTCCCGTCAAGTTGTTGGGCTCCGTGGAAACCAGATTCCAGGTCAGCTCGTGCAGACCTCGGAACAGGATGTATCCGATGATTAGAAGGAGCACCAGGAAAGTCACTCCCGCACAGAGAATCATCAGAAATTTGAGGATCCGGTCCTGATTCTTTCTACGTGTATCCAATTAATCTTCCTCCTTTCGGATGACTTTGTGCAGAAGTCCGTTGATCAGCATGATGAACAGGAACAGCACCAATCCGATGGAAAACAGTGCCTGCCGCTGCAAAGATCCGTAGGATGCGTAGGACATCTCCGATACGATGGCGGTGGTCAGGAACCGAACGGACTTGAACAGTCCTGGCATGTTGGCTACGTTTCCGGCTACCATGATGATGGCCATAGCTTCGCCTAGCGCTCTTCCCACGCCCTGAATGATAGCGGCGGCCACGCCGCTTTTCGCCGCCCGGAGGGATACCCGGAACCAGGTCTCCGTGTAATTGGCCCCCAAAGCCAGGGATGCCTCCTCATATTCCGGCGGCACGGCCCGAAGGGCGGTGGCGGATACGTTGATGATATACGGGAGAATCATGATGGTCAGCACTACGATGGCCGCCAGCAAGGTGGCTCCGGAGGACAGGTGGAAGGTCCGCTGCACCCAAGGCACCAGCACCGTCATACCCACCAAGCCATATACTACGGACGGGATGCCTGCCAGCAGCGCGGTGGCGGTCTCCAGCACGGAGGCTACCTTAGGCGGTGCGGCTTTGGCCAGGAACATGGCGGTAAAAACACCAATCGGTATTCCTAAGATGACCGCTCCCGCCGTACCATAGACACTGGTCAGAATGAACGGCAGAATTCCGAATTGGTTCCGGCCGGAAGCCCAGGTGGTTCCGAAAAGGAATTTTACAAGACCAATCTGACGAATGGCCGGGATTCCGGAAACGATAAGGTACACGCTGATGAGAAGCACGAAGGCCACGCTGACGATGCCGCAGAACAGGAACACGCCGTGTATGATATTCTCCATCCAGTCTTTATTCTTCTTCATTCCTAAGTTCGCTTTCTCTTTCTAACTAACTGCTGTCGCTTAATGCGATTGAAAAACTATAGAAAAGTCGTGCAGCAGGTGCTGCACGACTTTCCGGTTTCTGGTTTCTTCTTACTCGTTAACCGGAACTGCTCCTGCGTTTCGAATCAGGTCCGCTGCATCCTTGGATGTTGCGAAGTCGTAGAACTTCTGAGCTTCATCGGAGAGCTTGTTGTCCTTGCTGGTAATGAAGCAGAATGGACGCTGCAGCTTGTAGCTTCCGTCTTTGATGGTGTCCTCGTTGCAGCTTACGCCGTTCACCTTGATACCCTGGATGTCTTTCTGACCTTCTACTGCGGAGAAGGATGCGTATCCGATGGCGTTCTCATTGCTGCCTACTGCGGAGATAACTGCGCCGGTGGAGGTCAGTTCCTGTTCCAGCTTGCACTTGTCTTCGGTGCCGGTTGCGCTTTCGAATCCGTCTCTCGTACCGGAACCGGACTCTCTTCCGATGCAGGAAATCTTTCCGTCTTTACCGCCTACCTGGCTCCAGTTGGTGATCTTTCCGGAGAAGATGTCTGCCACCTGCTGTGTTGTCAGATCCTTGACACCGTTCTTCGCATTGACGATAACGCTAATTCCATCCAGTGCGATGACCTTCTGTTCCAGTCCATCCTTCTCATCGTCCTTCAGGGCTCTGGAGGAAAGTCCGATATCCGTATTTCCGTTCTTCACTTCTTCGATTCCGGTACCGGATCCAGTTGGGTCATATGTTACGGTCACGCCGCTGTTGTCTTTCTGATACTGTTCGGATAAAGCACCCATTACCTCTTCCATGGATGTGGATCCGTTGGTGCTTACGGTTTCGGATTTGGAACT
>JAUNEW010000019.1:14085-15916 GCA_030525365.1 Eubacteriales bacterium | reverse complement strand
TGCTCCTTGAGGGCATCCAGGTTCTCGTATTCCGGCAGGTACTTTGCGAAGTGCTCGTCCTCGCAGAAGGCATCCAGATACTGGAACACCGTGTTTCCTTCCAGATGGCCCGGATCGCTTACCTTCAGGTGGGTCGGGTCGGTGTACATTCCCATGATTTTCTTCTTCAGCACATCTTCCGGATCCGACAGATAAATCGTATTTCCAAGGGACTTACTCATCTTCGCCTGGCCGTCGGTGCCCGGAAGTCTCAGGCAGCTTTCATTCGGCGGCAGATAGATTTCTGGCTCCACCAGAACTTCGCCGTAGATATTGTTGAATCGGCGAACGATTTCCCGGCAAAGCTCCAACATCGGCTCCTGGTCCTCGCCCACCGGAACGGTGGTGGCCATGAATGCGGTGATATCCGAAGCCTGGCTCACTGGATAGTTGAAGAATCCCATCGGAATGTTGTCCCCAAATCCTCTCATCTGAATTTCAGACTTAATGGTCGGGTTCCGCTGTACTCTGGACACGGTAACCAGATTCATATAGTACATGGTCAGCTCGTGCAGCTGCGGCACCAGGGACTGAATCAGAATGGATGTCTTACTTGGGTCAATTCCCACCGCAAGGTAATCCATGGCTACTTCCAGCACGCTTTCCCGTACCTTCTGCGGATTCTCTGCGTTGTCTGTCAGCGCCTGGGCATCCGCAATCATGATGAAAACCTTATCGAAATCCCCAGAATTCTGAATCTCCAGTCTCTGTCTCAGTGATCCTACATAGTGACCAATATGTAATTTTCCGGTTGGTCTATCGCCGGTCAGCATAATTTTTCCCATTTTCATTTCCTCCTTGTAAAAGCAACTGTAATAATCTAAGCTATTTCCGAAATTGCCAGGTTACCATCGCTTATGTTCCAAAGAGGCGGGATCAATTGCTATCTTTTTCATATATCCCTCTCCTGTTTTAATTCTTATTACATCTAGCGTACCCATATTCCGCCAAATTGTCAATTAGAAATTAATTACAAAACGTCGATCATTTCCCGATGAATTTTCCGAGAATACAGAATGGACATCACAAGGCCCACGGCTTCTGCCACCGGGAATGCGATCCATACAAGATTCAAGATTCCCAGTCTGGACAGTGCGAAAGCCACTGGAATCAGCACCACCAGCTGACGAATGATGGAAATATTCATACTATATACACTCTTTCCCAGGGCTTGGAATACGCTTCCTTTCATAATTGCAAAGCCGGCGAGCGGGAATCCGATGGAAATGATTCGAAGGGCTGGAATACCAATGGAAAGCATGGTATCCGATGCACTGAACATTCCCAGGAACACCCCTGGAATAATCCAGAAGAGCGCAGTTCCCACCAACATAATTATTACCGCATACCGGGTGCTCAGCTTAGAAGCTTCTAGTAATCGATGCTTCTTTCCGGCGCCATAGTTATATGCTACCAGTGGAACCACTCCGTTATTCAAACCGAACACCGGCATGAAGATGAAGCTCTGGAGCTTGAAGTATGCGCCGAATGTAGCCACCGCGGTGTCCGAGAATGCCCCCAGAATCATGTTCAAGAAGAACACCATCACGGATCCTACCGACTGCATAATGATAGAAGGTACACCAATTCGATAGATTTCCTTGATGATATGAAGCTCCGGACGGAACCCCCTCAAGGTAATCTTCAATTCTGTATTCTTAGTAATGTTCAGATACAACCCCAGCAAGGCAGCAAACGCCTGACCGAACACCGTAGCAATCGCCGCGCCGGCAACCCCTAGCTTCGGAGCCCCCAGCAGACCGAAAATCAGAATCGGGTCCATGATCAGGTT
>JAUNEW010000019.1:11912-13985 GCA_030525365.1 Eubacteriales bacterium | reverse complement strand
ATTTTTATGTTTTTAAGTTTTTTAAACAACTTTTTTAAAAATTTTTTGTTGACAGAAACAGTCTGTTGGTTTAAACTTAATTCATCCCAAGAGCGTTAGTTGGTTAATCGTTGGTTTTGCTCTTGGATGAAATTTCTGAATCTAAGGTTAGGAGGTTAACACTCATGCAACAATTCACTACAATGCTTGAAACAATCGATGGATACGTCTGGGGTATCCCGATGATCGTTCTCATCATGGGAACCGGTATTCTGCTTACGACCAGAACCGGATTCCTACAGTTCCGCAAACTGGGCAAGGCGCTCAAGTACATGGTACATAACGAGGAAGGCGGAGAAGGGGAAGTATCCAGTTTCGCCGCTCTCACCACCGCCCTTGCTGCCACCGTTGGAACGGGTAATATCGTCGGCGTTGCCACCGCCATCGGAACCGGTGGACCGGGCGCATTGTTCTGGATGGAGGTGGCTGCCTGCTTCGGAATGGCCACCAAATACGCAGAGGGCCTTCTGGCAGTGAAGTACCGTGTTGTCGATGAGAATGGCAGGACCCTGGGTGGTCCATTCTACTATATTGAAAGAGGCCTGGGTGCCAAATGGAAATGGCTGGCAAAGCTCTTCGCATTCTTCGGAGCCGCTGCCGGCATTCTGGGAATCGGAACCATCACACAGGTGAATTCCATCACCTCTGCTGTAGGACGCGTATTCGATCCTGATGGAAAGCACATCGCATTCTCCATCGGTTCTCATTCCTACACATGGACCACAACCATCGCGGCTATCGTTGTAACCGCTCTGGTGGCACTGGTTGTCATCGGAGGCATCCAGAGAATATCCACTGTGGCATCCTTTATCGTACCTGCCATGATGGTTCTCTACGTTGCTGCAGCTGTTGCTATTCTGATTTACAACTATGCAGCCATTCCGGCAGCTGTTGTTGCCATTGTTAAAAGTGCATTCGGCGTAGATGCCATGGCCGGTGGTGCCCTGGGTGCCATGATTGTAGCAATGCAGAAAGGTGTTGCCAGAGGAATCTTCTCCAATGAATCCGGTCTGGGTTCTGCACCAATTGCTGCCGCAGCCGCTCAGACCAATGAACCGGTTCGTCAGGGTCTGGTTTCCATGACCGGAACCTTCCTGGACACCATCGTTATCTGCACCATGACTGGACTAGCTATCGTCCTCACCGGTTCCGACAAAGTGGGTCTGGAAGGCGTAGACGTTACCATCCGTGCCTTCGGCGAAGGTCTCCCTTGGAGCCACACCGCTGGAGCGATTCTCCTGATGGTATGCTTGTCGGTATTCGCTTTCACCACCACTCTGGGATGGGACTACTACGGCGAACGCTGCCTGGAGTATTTCACCGGCAAGAATATGAAAGCGGTAAAATGCTACCGTTACCTCTACATCCTTGCCGTACTCATCGGTCCATTCCTGACACTGGAATTCGTATGGACCTTCGCAGATATCTTCAACGGTCTGATGGCATTCCCGAACTTAGTGGGATTGCTGGGACTCTCCGGCGTCGTTGTTGCAGAAACTCGCAGCTACTTCAAGCGACTGGAAGCCGGTGAAGTGGATGAAGGCGAAAAGTTCCGCAAGAAGAAGGTTCTCCCGGAACTGAACCAGCCAGCAATGGAGGTCATCGAACCAGTCGAAGAGTAATCCACAACAATATTGCATTCATATCATTATCCTATATTCATCACACTATACGGAAAGACCTGCAGTCGCCTTCGGCCCTGCAGGTCTTTCCTTTCCGCTACACCTCCAGACGGCCACGTACAACTCTAGCTCGCTCGATATCCAGAAGTTTTTTCTTCATATCAAGCCCACCGGCGTATCCCGTCAGTCTTCCATTGGCTCCAATCACTCGGTGGCAAGGGACGATTAACGGAATGGGATTCCTGTTATTGGCCAGTCCCACCGCCCGGCAGGCTTTGGGACGTCCCACCGCCTTGGCAATATCGGCGTAGGTGCAGGTTTCTCCATATGGAATCTCCAAGAGAGCGCACCACACCTCCTCCTGAAAGCGGGTGCCCACAAACCGAATCGGAAGCACAAATTCCTCCCGCTC
>JAUNEW010000019.1:2913-11812 GCA_030525365.1 Eubacteriales bacterium | reverse complement strand
TTTTTCACCGCTTCTCCCATTGGGATTTTCCGAATTCGTTTCATCAACGACCAGGAAACCACCAGATAGCTGAGGATTCCGATGGCCAGGATTTCCAGATAGCAGGACGCAGGCACGTAGAACGTAATCCACCCCGTATATTCCTGCATCATCAGATAGAAAATCCACCGGAACACCACCTCTGACAGGAATGTGCAGACAATCAGGGACAGAATGGAAACGATTCCTGTAGATCGGCTGTACAAAGCGCTGATTTCCCGGTCCGTATACCCCAGAATCTTGATGATGGAAATGGATTTCCGATTCCGGTCGATGGCCACCTTGGCCAGCAGATAAAGAATCAGAATGTACAGCACCGCGCTGAATATCTGGAACATTCCAAAGATGGATCCCATCGAGGATTCCAGCTGGTCCGCCGTCAACGTCAAATCCTTCTCGGTAATGGTGGACGCCACGAACACGTCATCGATGTCCAGCTTGTGGTTCGACAGGTACCCCATGTAGTAGTTTTCGGAGTTGTCAAACACCTTGTTATATGTTTTTAGCGGAAGGAAAATGCAGAGGGACGATGGGTAATCCTGGATTTTCTCCAGGGTAAAAGTATAATTCTTCCCTTCGTACTTGTCCCGCAGGGTAATCCGCTGCCCTTCCTTCAGACGGTATTTGTCCATGTAACTGCTGGAGGCCAGGACTTTGACCGCACCCTTGCCGCTCTGATTCTGGATCAGGGGGCCTTTGAAGTATTTGGAATTCTCCGCAATTCCGTAGATTCCCACTTGCTCCCCGTTGTCGTTCTCCAAGGAGGTGTAGGCGTACTTCTCCGCACTGGCATCCTCCACGTAGACCGGCGCCTTGAGGATGTACTGGTACTTTGCGAACTGGCTGTTCTGGATGTCGCCTCGGAAGTGGTCCAGCATCGGTTTCATTCCCATGCCAAAAAGAAGCAGGATGGATGCCAGGAAAATTCCGATGAACAGCGTCAGGTAAGCCCCTCGGTTCTGCATAATAATCCGGAGGCGGAAACGGCTTTGGAAAGATCCGTGCTTTAACGGGAGACTTTTCCGCTGAGACTTGCTTTTGCGAAGTTCTCCCCGCAGGAACTGAAGGGGTTCGTAGCGGAGGGCTCGGCCGATGACCAGCAGATTCACCACCAGGATAATCAGCACCGGAATGACAGTAGTCTGAAGGAACGCGTCCCCGTTCCACAGGGTGGTGTAGGTGGGCAGAGAATAACTTCCGTAATACATGTCTACAATCACTTGCTTCAGCACGGTGTACCCGAGAATATTTCCGATTAAGGCCGCAACCAGGGTAACAATCATGGGAAGCGCCAGATAGTGGCGGAGGAGTTCTCCTCTGGAATACCCAGAAGCTCGCAGGGTGCCGATGGTCTTCGCCTCGCTTTCGATGGTGCTTCGGGTGCTGACACCGTAGATAAAGGCAATAATCACCATGATAATGTACAGCATCCACTGCATCATAACTTTGTCTCCGCCGATGTCGTCTCCGGCAAAGTTGATGGCGTTGTTGTCCGGCCGGGTCACCATATCCTGCAGGGTTCCCTCGGTGGCCAGAATCTTAATGATGTCCTCCCCCTTGTCCCGCTGCTGGTTTTCCGTCAGGCTCTGGTCCTTGTTCCGCCAAGCGTAGCAGTACTTAAGGCCCCCGTTGTTCATCTGATTCCAGGCCTTGTCCGTTACCAGTGCCACGGTGAAGTGGTTGGCATCGAACATCATGTCCGAATTGTTCTTATAGAGGGCACTGTAGTCGGAGAAGGCGCTAAAACCCGAGATGGTATATTTCTTTCCAGCCACAGGAATGGAATCGCCAATGCTTAGATTGTTGTTCGCAGCGTACAGGCGGTCGATCATGATTTCTTTATCCGTCTTCGGGAAATGGCCCTCCATGCACTGGACTTTGTTGATCCGCTTCCGGTTCCGATAGATGCGGAAGGTGTCGTTCTTGTGGGCCCCAGAAGTGACGGATTTCTCCTTGTAGAACTCCGCTTCGATTTCCACCTTCGCTTCTTTCTGAATCCGCTGAATCACGTCACCGTCCGCTTTGCCGATGAGGGTGGCGAAGGCGGTATCTAACATGGAGCTAGAGGACATGGCGGAAGGTGTCTTCGCCAAATCGATGTCCTTGAGATCCCCCATGGCATCCAGGGGGCTGCCGTTGGCCTCGGTTCCCAGAATGAAGTGGCCGTTCTCAATCTTATATTTGTCAAAGCTCCGGTCATAGGCGGTGCTCATGCTGCCGTTGGCCACCATGTATCCACAGATAAAGCCAATCGTCACCACCAAGAACAGAAATAAAACGACGTATTTGCCGATTTCTTCTTTCAGTTCTCTCGGAAGTCTTCGGTATAATGGATTTCTCATTTTACCACCTACCATTCCAGAAGTTCTGCATCCACCTGATTCGGATTGCGCTCATCGCTCCGGATGCTTCCGTCGTGAAGGCGCACCACCTGATGGGCCATCTGGGAGATGGCATCGTTGTGGGTCACGATGACCATGGTGCTGCCGTACTTTCGGTTGATGTTCTGAAGGAGCTTTAGGATTTCCTTGGAGGTGTTGTAATCCAGAGCCCCCGTTGGCTCGTCGCAGAGGAGCAGAGATGGATTCTTGACGGTGGCCCGGCCGATGGAGGTGCGCTGCTGCTGGCCGCCGGAAAGCTGGTTCGGAAACTTGTCCCGGTGCTCCCACAGACCCAGAAGCCGGATGATTTCGTCGATGGGAAGGGGGGCCTTGCTGAGATAAGCGCCCACCTCCACGTTCTCCCGAACGGTAAGGTTGGGAATCAGGTTGTAGGACTGGAAAACATAACCAAGATATTCCTTCCGGTAACTCAGGAGTTCTTTGTCGGTGAGTTTCTCCAGCTGTTTTCCTTCTAAGAGAAGGCTTCCCCGGTCCGGCTTCTCGATGCCGCCCAGAATGTTGAGAAGGGTGGATTTGCCAGAGCCGGAGGGCCCCAGCAGAACGCAGATAGACCCTTCTTCGATATTCAGCGACAGGTTCTTGAGAACCTCCACCCGGCTGCTGCCGCTGCCGAACCCCTTGTATATTCCTTGAATCTGAAGATGCATAGAATCCCCCTTACTAATCACTAACCACTAGCCACTAGCGTACTGCCGTGCGTTAGCGTTATTTAATTTCGGTTAGTTTGATTTAACTTTATTTAATTTTACCGTCTACGCTTATGCTTGTCAAGCATTCAAAGCCTTGTATTCTATACGGTACGGGTGGTATAATGAATTCGTTTGTTAAAGAAATCAGATAATTGAATTCACAAGGAGATTATGATGGATTACAAGATGAATATCGCAGGTCTGGAACGTCACCTGCCTCTCTGCAAGGTAACGGACGATCTGTACATTGCTGCATTTATTCTTTTCAACGATGTGGAGATTACAGAAGCCTGCGCCACAGAGCTTCTCAAGAAGGCGCCGGAATTCGACGTCATCATCACCGCGGAGTCCAAAGGAATTCCGCTGGCATACGAAATGGCTCGCCAGGCCGGAAACAAGCCGTACATTGTGGCCCGCAAAGGAAGCAAGCTCTACATGCAGGATGTGGTAACCATCGAGGTTCGCTCCATCACCACCGACCACGTGCAGACCCTGTGTCTGGGAAGAGACGAACGGGAAGCCATGCAGGACAAGCGCATCCTGATTGTGGACGACGTAATCAGCACCGGTGAATCCCTGGCCACCCTGGAGCAGCTGGTGGATGCCGTTGGCGGCAACATCGTAGGAAAAATGGCTGTCCTGGCCGAAGGCGACGCCGCAACTCGTGACGATATCACCTACCTGAACGTGCTGCCGGTATTCAACGCCGATGGAACGATTAAAGAATAGATACGCATAGACGATTTAAAAGAAGGGACCTGGCACATTTGCAGAAAATGTGTCAGGTCCCTTTCATTTCATAGGTTCTACCTCGGTAAAAGCAGGTTCTTGTTACTTTACTTTTACCGTCTTGGTCTTGGACCAATCGCCGTAGTAGGTTTTCTTGCCTACTTTCTTGTAAGCGCGTACCTTTACGGTGTATTTCTTCTTCGAAGTCAGCTTCTTAACGGTTTTGCTGTTTCCGCTGACCGCGTAGGTCTTGTACTTTCCACCCTTCTTGGCGATGGCCATCTGGTACTTGACGCCGCCAGCGACTTTGGTCCACTTGACGGTGACTTTCTTCTTACCCACCTTTGCGGATGGGGTCTTCACCTTCTTCGGATCAATCCGGTAAGTTGCGGTCAATGTACCCTTGCAGAACTTACTCTGGTTTCCTGTTACTTTGATGGTGTAGGAACCGATATTCTTCATTCCGGTCGGATAGGTGACTTTGTATTTGGATGCGTCCGCCCGGGTGCTTCCGATGTACGCAGACACGCTCGGCTTCTTCACCTTGCCATCGTAGGTGTAGCGGGTGGTGCCAAGCTTAATCTTCGTGAGTGTGTCGTACTTCACTTCTGGCTTCGGATCTGGTTTCTCTTCTGGTTCATTTGGAACCTGAATGGTTGCAGTGCCCTTCAGGAGTGCGCTGCCATCATCAAAGAGCTTTGTATCCCAAGTATACTTGAACTTTCTGTTTTTCTTGTCCTGGAAGGTGATGGTCTTCGCGTCCGCATCGTAGGTATATCCTTCACCCTTCTCAATGGTTACGCGGCTGACATCCGAGAACAAGTCGCTGAGTGCAACGGTATTGTTCTTAATCTGATCCGGCTCCAGCGTGATGGTTGGCGTCTGGTTGTCGGCGTTGAAGTCGACTCCATCTTTATAAGAAGGCCGATGGTTTTCTAATTTCATCTCCTTTACATGATTTCCATTTATAGAAAGGCTACGTATTTCCTGTTTATCATCAAACACTATACTTTCAACACCAACATTATCTAAATACATTTCACCCAATTCCGCATGCCCTGAAAAATCTGCATTTTTAAAGTTCTTTATAGGCGTGTTTTTTACATTGATGTCTGTAAGTTCTTTGTTATTAGAAATATCCAAAGTCGTAATTCCTGTATCAGACGCATACAATTGATACAGTTTAGTATTCTTTGAAACGTCCAATGATGTAATTCCCGTGTGCGATATGTCTAGGTATGAGAGATTTCCGTTGCTGGAAAGATCAATGTTTTTAATCCCAGTGTTTCCAAGGTTTATTTCTTCCAACTTTGCATTCTTCTTAATATTTAAATCTTTTAACGGAGATCCATTCAGATACAAGTACACCAATTCTGGAGCATTCGAAAAATCCAATGACTCGATTGGTGCTGGCTCGTAGTCCATATCATCATTCGTAAATGTCTCCAATTTCGTATTTTTTGAAAGATCTAATGAGGTTAATCCCGATCCTGAAACACAGATATTAGTAAGCTTTGTATTTTTCGACAAATCTATTGTTTTAATGCTTTTTCCATATAAACCCAAGAAATCTAATTCCGTGTTGTTCGACAAATCGACTGTTGGATATTTTCCATCATATAATCCAAGCGATGTTAATTGAGTGCACTTCGACAGATTCACAGAATCTATTTTTTTACAATCTAGACTAAGATCCGTCAATTCTTTGCATGCATTCAAATCAATAGAACTCAACTGAGCACTAGTAATGCTGAGTTCTGTTAGCTGTGAGCTTTGCGTTACATCGAGAGAACTCAATTTTTCACATTCCAAATCTAGACTCGTCAGGTCTGTGCATGCATTCAAATTAAGCGAATGCAAACTATCACTTCTAATTCGAAGATTCGTTAATTGTGAACACTTCGATAAATCCATTGTTTCAAGCTTCGCACAAAATAGTTCAATGCTATTTAATTGTGTGCATTTTGCTAAATCAATAGCCATGAGGTTTTTACACTCCAGATAAAGATTCGCTAGGAGAGTGCACTCACTCAAATCAAGGTTCGTGATAGAGTCTGAATTAATTGTGAGAGATTCAAGTCCAGCACACTTTGAAAAATCAATGTTCTTGATATTATCGCAATCCTTAATTGATAGGCTCCTAAGCGACTCATTTTCTGGGAATTCTAACGAGTCAATCGCACTGCACTTCATTATATCCAAAGTTTCAAGATTCTTACATTTTTTAATGTTTATCTTTTTTAGCGTAGTGTTCGCTGCAACACCCTCGTAATCATCATTATTATTCGGACCAATTGTTAATGTTGTTAATTCTGTATTGTGGGATAAATCGATATCGCTCATCTTTTGGCAAGTTCGATCCATGTTAATAGTTAAATATTGTAGATTTGACAGATATTCTATACCACGAACATCATTAATCTGATCAAGAAGGTCGTTCACAACATTATCAGAATCACCCATTCCACCATCATTCATATAGTCCAATTCGATTATGGTTGCGCTTTCGATTTCTTCATTTGACAAATAATCATTTTTATCTTCATCAAATACCGCACTCACATATTTCCGGAACCCCTCATCTGGGAAGTGCTTCGCATCAACTGCAACGCCCTTGGAAGCGGTATCCCCTTCGCCTTCCTCTTCATCTGCCGAGTTTGCTTTTACCGACTTGGAAGAATCCGGCAGAGATGAGGATTGCGCTGCTGCCTGATTCGAGGTTTTCTCCTTCGCTTCCGGAGTTGCTTCCTTCTGACTCTGCACCCCCTTCTCCGATTGTTCTGCATTTCCGTTGGTGGCAACGTCTGTCTGGACTTCGGTGTTTTCTGCGTTTTCCATCGCATAGGCCGGAAGAATGGTTCCCCCGGACATCCCCACGCTCAGCAGAAGGGACAGTGAAGTTGCCAGAATTTGGTTCTTTCTGTTCATGTGTTTCCCCTTTCTCAAATAAAAACCTTTCCCCGGCGATATTTCGTACAAAAATAGTGCAGACCATAACGCCGACTATTCGTCTTTGCTATCGTCTGCACCTCCCCACATACTTTGCTCGACAGGGTAACGCAAGCGCATGCTCTAATCGTCATGCACCGCACCGTTCTATTTAATTTTACCCCCCCCGATAGGGAATGTCAACTATCTGAGATTAAATCTCCGGTTTAAATTCGAGTTCTTTTCGATTCTCCATCGGTAAAAGCAGGTTCTTGTTACTTTACTTTTACCGTCTTGGTCTTAGTTATTTCTTATCCTTCGCCTTCTGGGCTTCCTTTCCGGCCGCCACCTCCGCCTTGGTCCACGGAACCATCTTGCATACCACAATATACCGCGCTTCCTCATAGTCGTAGGCGCAGGTGCTGAGAGTGACGATCTGGTCTTTCGGTGTGACAGAGATTTCCTCCTCGCCAATGCCTAGCTCGGATTGCTGGAAAGCGTGGTCGATGTAGCTCTGCTTGTCCTCTTTGCCATCGTAGGCAACCTTGTAGGTCTTCGGATCGGTGGCTTTAGTGATGTAGGCAGAGAACACCTGCAGGTGGTAGTTTCCGTGAGGTGTGGCTAGCTCCAGGGTTTTGTGGCTGTCGTAGTAGCCCTCTTCCTTAGTGTAGCCTCGAAGGCTCCGGAACATGCTGCCATCCCGCATGTGGTGACCATAGATGATGGTGTTGAAGCCCCTAAAATTCGCCTCCATCCGGCTGTCCACGAACAGAGTGCCGCCGCCGCTCCACTGTCCGTCGAACCGGGTGTGCAGATAAGTATCGTTGTCCGTACCCTGCACCACCGGATAGTTAATCGGGCTGTCCTTCTGGTACAGCCATCCCTGCACGTCCGAGTTGGTTTTCTTGAGGGCCTTCCAATCCACTACGCCGGTGAACTGCTTCGGATCCACCTTGGCGGTTTTCTCGCTGATATTGGTATATGCACTCTTCGCCACGTGATACTGCCACAGGGTAGTGCCGATTTTGTATCCGCACACCAGAATAATGCCGATTAGGCAGCATGTAATCACGTTCAGGGCGGCGTTCCGGATTTTCACGCCGGTGCTGGCGTTCCGAAGAGCCTCCTTTCGCCGAATTTTTGCCTCCCGCTTCGCGGCTTTCTTCGCCTGACGTTTCTCACGATGTGTCGGTCCCGTGCTTGATTCAGAATTTATATTTTTAGCCAAAATACTCTCCTCTCTTTCTATGGCTCATTATACCAATCTAGATGGGGCTTTACAACTTTACAAGAGGTGACAAATCAGTTAGTATAGCATTGGTAAAACTAACAGGGCATTCTCCGGACGCGTCCGGCAATGCCACAGAAATACGAGGTACAACATGAATAGTATAATGAAATTGCAGAACGGCAGCGATATCCGAGGCATCGCCCTTCCTGGCGTAGAGGGGGAAGAAGTGAACCTGGATGAATACGATGCGGTGGCCATCGGAGAGGCTTTCGTGTACTGGCTGTCGCTGAAGCTGTGCAAAAGCGAGTACAACCTGAACATCTGCATCGGTTACGATTCCCGGCTGTCGGCGCAGCCCCTGAAGGAGAGCCTGATGAAGGGCATCTGCATGATGGGGTCCCGCTGCACGGATGCCGGCCTGGCTTCCACTCCGGCCATGTTCATGTCCACGGTAATGCCGGTGTATGAATTCGACGGTGCCATCATGATCACCGCCAGCCACCTTCCGTGGAACCGGAACGGTTTCAAGTTCTTCACCGCAGAAGGCGGACTGGAGAAGGAAGACATTCAAGCCATTCTAAAGCGAGCCTCCACCATCCACCCGATTGCCGAGCATTTCGAGTGCGAACAGGAAGACGTGATGGAGATGTATGCAGCCCACCTTCGCTCCCTGATTTCGCGAAAAGTCGGTGGCAAGCTGGACGGCATGAAAATCACGGTGGACGCAGGCAACGGATCCGGTGGATTTTTCGCAGAGAAAGTACTGGCCCCGCTAGGTGCCGACGTTTCTTCCAGCCAGTTCCTGGAGCCGGACGGCCACTTCCCAAATCACATCCCGAATCCGGAAAATCCGGAAGCCATGGCCTCCATCTGCCAGCGGG
>JAUNEW010000019.1:0-2813 GCA_030525365.1 Eubacteriales bacterium | reverse complement strand
AATCACATCCCGAATCCGGAAAATCCGGAAGCCATGGCCTCCATCTGCCAGCGGGTAAAGGAATCCGGCTCAGACCTGGGCATCATCTTCGACACGGATGTGGACCGAAGCGCAGCAGTTACCGGCAACGGGGAACCGATTAGCCGAAACGCCATCGTGGCTTTGGCGGCAGCCTTAGAGGCACCGAACCACCCTGGCGGCACCGTGGTCACAGACAGCATCACCTCCAATGAACTTCACACCTTCCTGGAGGAGGAGCTGGGCCTTCGTCACCTACGCTTCAAGAGAGGCTACCGGAACGTGATTAACAAGGCCATCTCGCTAAAAGAAGACGGCGAAGACGCCTTTCTGGCCATCGAGACTTCCGGCCATGCGGCCTATTCCGACAACTACTACCTGGATGACGGCGCCTACCTGGCCTGCCTGGTAGTAGCCGCGGCGGCAAAGCTAAAGCAGGAAGGAAAGGATATCCAGGCACTGATTGAAAAACTGGAGGCTCCGGCAGAGGCTCAGGAATTCCGTATGAAATTAGATTCTAAAAACTTCGTGGAAATCGGAACTTCCATTCTGGAAGGCATGCCGGAATGGGTAGAGGCCACCGAAGGTCTTTCCCTGGAGGAACCGAATTACGAAGGTTTCCGCGTGAACTTTGATTTGTCCGGCTCCACTGGCTGGTTCCTTCTCCGGAAATCCCTCCACGATCCGGTACTTCCATTGAACGTGGAATCTCGCGAAGATGGCGGCATCCAGAAAGTGCTTCCGCTTCTGAAGGAGTACCTGTCGAAGTTCGAAGGCATTGATATTTCGGTGCTGTAGCTATAGACCGCAGCAGTCCAATCACTCGCCGCAGAACTGACAATATGCAAAGCTAAGCTAATTATGGACGGTGTCTATGGAGGCACCGTTCTTTTTTCAATACGAGTCGGCGAGCGGTGGCCGGATGTGTTCGAGGGGATATGTAGTTTCTTTTACCCGGCGAACTTACTGAAGATTGGGTCTTGCTTCGCTGCGAGGCTCTTCATTCCGTGAGTCACTTTGCTGTCAAAGAGCTGCTCGATTGTTTCGGCGATTTTCTTCATGTCCAAGCCCTCTTCCGGTTCGAAGGAGGTGAAGAGATTGATTCCTGTAACGAATCCAATTGTGTTGTAGAGGTCCAGCTTCTGGAGGTAGCTTCTGCGATAGTTGGAAGTATCTCCGGTTCCGAACCAGAGGCCCAGGTGTTCCCAGATATAAATCTGGCCGGTCACTGGATGAATCAACAGAAAATCTGGACAAACGTATCGTCCTTTCTCGATTTCGATTGGGAATTCGTAGATTACATAAAACCCAGCGGTACACAGGCACGCATAAATCATAGCCTCCACCTTGCTTCGAACCGGTGTCCCGTCAAACGCTGTGATTCGCAGGGCTTCCGGATATTTGGGTGGAATGGATTCTTTGTATTCTTTCATTGCTATGTATTTCTTTTGGATTTCTGTACCTTCCGGCAAGTCCAAAAGTTCTTTCTGCATTATGAGGGAAATGTATTTCTTCGGCAATCTTCCTTTCACCGCTTCTAAATCCATCGGACGATAACCTTGTAACATCTCTTCCATAAGTCGGATGTTGTTCTCCAAACTCTGTACAATTTCATCATAAAAATACCATGCTTGGATTTTCTGGACTTCTGGATTATGTTCGTTTCCTAAGTAAATGCTCTTATCTTTCTCATATCTGTAATAATATGTTCTCTTGTGTTTTATGCTGGTTCTTAGGTGCATCCCCTTGTACTTCACTATTTTGTCTCTTTTCTTTCTATACTGTTCGCACAGCTTCCTCTGTTCCTGAATTTCTTTTTTCATTAGGTTATAACTGCTATCCAACATAGCTTCTCCATCCTTTCTGCATGAACCGTGCCCGCCTTCCTCTCCATCATTATGTCACATAAAAAATTCCCCTTCAGTACACACTTCCCGGGAAATGTTGCTTTCGTACTATTTGCGAGGTTGTTTATACTGTTAGGCAGGAATTAAGTTTCCGATACTTCGAATTTTTGTACTCGTTATTTGGCATAATTTCGGTTCAAAAGGGCAATGATGGGGGAATTGGGGTCGGCCTGATAGCTCTCATCAGTTTTTCGGTGGCTCAGGTTCCAGGGTTTTCGCATTTCTGAGCCACCGGGCCGGGCCTTTGCGAGCGCTACGCCTCTTTCGGTGGCTCAGATTCCGGGATTTTTGCGTTTCTGAGCCACCGCGCCAGGCCGTAGCAGGCGCCTCGCCGCTTTTCGGTGGCTCAGATTCTGGGATTTTCACGTTTCTGAGCCACCGCGCCGGGCCTTAGCAAGCGCCTTACACCTTTTCGGTGGCTCAGATTCCGAGGTTTTCACGTTTCTGAGCCACCGGACCGGACCTTAGCAGGCGTCTTACACCATTTCGGTGGCTCAGATTCCGGGATTTTTGCGTTTCTGAGCCACCAGGCCAGGCCTTTCCAGACGCCTTACACCTTTTCGGTGGCTCAGATTCCAGGGTTTTCGCGTTTCGGAGCCACCGGGCCAATCCATAGCAGGCGCCGCGTGCCTTTTCGGTGGCTCAGATTCCGGGGTTTTCGAGTTCTTGAGCCACCGGACTATGGTATACCAAGCGCCTCGCGGAATGGCGGTGGCTCAGATTCCGAGGTTTCCGCGTTCCTGAGCCACCGGGCCGGACCATACCAGGCGCCTCGCGGCATGGCGGTGGCTCAGATTCCAGACTTTTCGCAGTTCTGAGCCACCAGGCTGGAGCTTACCAGGCGTCTCGCGCCTTTTCGGTGGCTCAGATTCCGAGGTTTTTGCGTTC
>JAUNEW010000086.1 GCA_030525365.1 Eubacteriales bacterium | reverse complement strand
TCCGGATGATCCAGAAGTTCCACGGAGGCAAAGAAGCTGTTCATATCACAGTGTAGAATTTTTCGTTCCATGTTACTCCACCCGTGCTACTTTCCAGTTATCGGTTCAGTATCTTATGGGCTGCATTCAGGATGGGTTCGGTATACTTCCGGTCCACCAAATCCACGCCCTCTTCAATATACCGAATCATCTGGTCCGCTCCGGCAGCCCCGTCCTCCGTCTTCCCAGACTTCAGCACCTTCTTCGCCACACCCATCAGCATTTTGTCCAGTCCCTTCACATTGTCTGGATTGTATCTCCCCGGACAGAAAAACAGCTGCATCTGATCCATATTCTCCCGGCCGTCGAAGTTAATCTCACAGATCTGAAGGTAGTTGGCCGGATTATACTCCGATACCCCTGTCACGAATAGTATGGTTCGGTCTTTGGCCCCCTCCAGATAGGGATCCAGCTTATCGTAGTCCACAATTCCGCTTCCTCGAAGCCAGGATCCGTAGATAATCAGGTCGTATTCCGGAATAGTGCCCTTGTCGAAATCCTTCAGACTTGCACACTCGCAGCCCAAATCCTCCGCAATCCATTCCGCATACTCCTGGGTTGACCCTCGCTTAGAGGTATATAAAACAACGGCTTTTCCATCCATATTCTCTCTCCTATTGACTCAAAATATCCACGCTCTCGTACATGTGCCGGTCGAAGTTCCCCGGTTCTGCCAGTGCTTTTTCCAGGTTAAAACCAAGCACCTTTCCGTCCACTTGTCCGATAGCCTTGTTCATTAATCCTGCATCCAGAAGCTCGATGGCCTTGTCTCCGCAGCGGGTGGCCAGCAAACGGTCTGCCAATGTGGGCGAACCCCCTCGCTGCAGGTACGACAACACTACCAGTCGTACCGGACGTCCGGTACGGTCGGAAATTTCTTTTACCAGCTCCTGGGAATCCATGGGATATCCCTCTGCCTTGATGATGATGCTGTGCTGCTTCCCCTGATTGCTTCCTTCAATAATCTTGCGGCACACGGAATTCACATCCCGAGGTTCCTCCGGTAAAAGTACGGCTTCCGCACCACCGGCAATTCCGGCATAGAGGGCAATATCGCCGCAATGGCGCCCCATCACCTCAATGACGGTGGTTCTTTCGTGAGAAGATGAGGTGTCCCGAATCCGGGTAATCGCTTCCAGCACGGTGTTCACCGCCGTATCGAAACCGATAGTGCTTTCGGTATATCCCAAATCGTTGTCGATGGTTCCTGGAATGCACATAACATTCACACCCATCTTGGAAAGCTCCAGCGCGCCGGCAAAAGATCCGTTTCCACCTACTACAATAATGGCGTCCAGTCCAAAGGTCTCGATGGTGGTTAGTGCCTTCTTACGGCCCTCCAATGTCATGAACCGTTCGCTTCGTGCGGTCTTAAGCATAGTACCGCCTCGCTGAAGGATGTCCCCTACGGAACGGCGATCCAGCTCTTCGATTTCTCCATCAATCAACCCTTCATAACCTCGATAAATTCCGTAAATCTTCATCCCCTTTGCAATGCCGAAACGAACCACGGCCCGTACTGCTGCATTCATCCCCGGCGAATCTCCGCCGCTTGTCAGGATTCCAACTTTCATCATTTTCGTTTCCTTCCTTTCTAGTCCTTATATAATTCCCTTTGTAATCTAACCCTTTACGTTTTCATTTCCCAGAAGATCTCGCAACTCTCGCTCCAGCTCCCGGCTATATGTAACCCGATACTCTTTGCTGGTTCGTACCTTCCCGCCCCCAGGAAGGTATACCAGAACATCTCGGTCTCCCGGATACTTTCCCAGAAGACCCATGATTTCCTCTAACACCGGATTTCGGCCCCCTAGCCGTTCAATGTATTCCGGTGGCACCCGGAGTTTTACAAAATTATCCAGACTGCTATTTCTCGCCGCCTCGGGTACATAATCCGGAGGAACTACCGAATTTCCATAATTCCTCGATGGATTCGCTGACGAATTTCCAGCAGTTTCCCGTCTTGCATACGGAATCCGGTTGGAATAGCTCTGAAAGCTCTTCCTTCTCGTCAGTTTCTGAATTTCCGGAACGGTAGTGATATTATCCACCATCAGCTCCGGCGCCGAATCTTCTTTCAGCGATAGCCGTCCAGACATGGCCACAATCTGATCCAACTGAATCAGATGGCGGAACTTCTCGTAAGTGGCCGGAAAAATAATTCCATCCATCACGCCACTGAAGTCCTCAAACTGAATCCGCGCCATTTCCTGGGCTTTCTTCGTAATCATGGTCTTTACCTCCGTGAGGATTCCCGCCATGATGACACGGTCGCCGTCTTGGTACCTGCTGTACCCGGAAGGCATTCCCGGAAGATTTTCTCCAGCTTCATCTACATCCTCCATGGATTCTGCTAGAATATCGGAAACAGAAGCCGAAGTGTTCTTCTCGATAAGCTCCCGGTAATCGTCCAGAGGATGTCCGGAAAGGTACACACCCAACATTTCTTTTTCCATGGACAGCAGCTGATCCTTCTCGAAATTTGCAATGTCCGGAAGCTCCGGCGTGGTACGGATATCTTCTGCCAGATTTTCATCTAGCTGGAAAAAGGAAATTTGGTTCTTTCCCGTATTCCGAGCCCGCTTCTGAGCTCTTGCTACCGCTTCATCTGCCACCGCAATCATTACCGCCCGGTTCGGATTGATATCGTCCATTGCCCCTGCTTTAATGAGAGACTCCACCGCTTTGCGGTTCAGCTCACTGGGATCAATATTATCCACGAACTCATAGATGTCTGCCGGATTTGGATTCTCCTTTCGGCTTTCGATAATGGCTTTTACAATGCCCGTTCCCACATTCTTAATGCCCGCCAGACCGTATCGAAGTTTTCCATCTTCTACGGTGAAATTCATATCGCTTCGAAGAACTGAAGGGGGAAGCACCGTAATTCCCATCTCGTTGCAGTTCCGGATATATGCGGAGATATGCTGTGCTTGACCCATCACGCTGGACATCAGCGCGGCCATGAATTCCTTCGGATAATGGCACTTGAGATAAGCGGTCTCGTAAGACACCACCGCATAGGCTGCCGCATGGGATTTGTTAAAGGCATACTGAGCGAAACTGACCATGTCTTCGAAGATGGTCTCCGCCGCCTCCCTTGGAATCCCATTGGCAACACAGCCGGAAATCTCTACACTTCCATCTGGGCTCTTTTTACCGTTAATAAAGTATTCTTTCTCTTCCAGCATAACGGCCATTTTCTTCTTACTCATGGCACGCCGCACTAAATCTGACCGCCCGTAGGAGTATCCTCCCAGATCCCGTACAATCTGCATTACCTGCTCCTGGTACACCAGGCAGCCGTAAGTAACGCCTAGAATCGGTTCCAGATGAGGGTCCACGTATTGAATCCGGTCCGGATGTTTCTTATTCTCAATGTACTTCGGAATAGAATCCATCGGACCTGGGCGGTACAGGGAAATACCCGCGACGATATCTTCAAAGCAGTTAGGCTTCAAGTTCTTCATAAAGTCCGTCATGCCACCGCTTTCCAGCTGAAATATTCCCTCGGTATTCCCAGAAGCAATCATCTCAAAAGTCGCCGGGTCGTTATAGTCCATCTTGGAGAAATCAATGCGAACTCCATGGTTTTTCTCGATGAGATCCAGCGCATTCCGAAGGAGGGTCAGATTCCGAAGTCCTAAGAAGTCCATCTTCAGAAGTCCCAATTCCTCAATGGTGGTCATATTGAACTGGGTAGCTGGCCCCTTATCCGAGGAATACAGCGGCACATATTCATCCAGCGGAAGTTTACTAATTACGACGCCTGCTGCGTGAGTGGATGCATGCCTTGGAAGCCCTTCCACCGCCATGGACATATCCAGAATCTCCCGAACCTGCGGTTCATTCTCATAACGCTCTTTGAGAGAAGGATTGATTTCCAATGCCTTGGAAATGGTCATTCCCAGTTCATTGGGAATGGCCTTTGCAATGGCATCCCCTTCTGCATAGGAAGCGTCCAGCACTCTCGCAACATCACGCACAGCGGCCTTTGCTTTTAGCGTACCAAAAGTAATAATCTGGGACACCTTATCTTTCCCGTATTTCCGAACCACATAATCGATGACGTCCTGACGGTGTTCGATACAGAAGTCCACATCGATATCTGGCATGCTGACACGCTCTGGGTTCAGGAATCGCTCGAAAATCAGGTTGTATTTAATGGGATCGATTTCCGTAATGTGCATGGTATATGCCACAATACTCCCTGCCGCGGAACCTCTGCCCGGCCCTACGGCAATCCCATGAGTCTTGGCATAGTGAATGAAATCCCACACAATCAGAAAATATTCCACATAACCCATGGTTTCAATTACGTTCAATTCCGATTCCAGGCGCAGACGGTAGGAATTATGTTTCTCCATCGCTTCTTTGCCATATCGTTCCTCGAGGCCCTGGTAACAAATCTGCCGAAGATACTGGTCATTCGTCAATCCCTCCGGTGGAATGAACTCTGGAAGGTGGTATTCTCCGAAGGTAAATTCTACATGACAACGGTCTGCAATCTC